>NZ_JBXWOS010000012.1:0-151027 GCF_059611005.1 Ruegeria sp. CDSB117 | reverse complement strand
CGCAATTTGGATCCGCAGCCACAGCATTCTGAAAGCATAGAATCGCTTCTTCGTGGTTGTAGGCGTAAGTCCAAGCCAAACCACGATCAAACCAAAGCTGGGCTTCGTCCGACGAGGTTGTGATCTTTCGGCTGTAGCTACCGAGATCATAGTATTCCATCACAATAACCCCCTAATTAGAGGTAGGAGGTTACCACAATGGGCTGTTTCTCGATACTGGCGACATCAAAGCCGACCCAAGGCATAGACCCGTCTTATATGAACTCCATTTGATCGAAGCACTCTTCTTGGCGACTGATCAACTTGTCGGCCGCGTGAGTGACGCGCCGTCCAATCCCTCCACTGTAGCCCACCGACAAGACCACAAACACCGCTCGCACACACCTAAGACGGGCTTTTGAGAAAGCTGATGTCAGCAGTCAGATTGGTCTTTTCCGCCAACTAACACTTTTGGGGCCTGGTAGCGTCGTGCGACAGCTTCCGTTCTAAGTGGTGTTGAAAACGTGTAATTTGGGCTCATTGCGGGCGTCAAAAATTCAGGCACCCTATCCTTCTAGCGTGGCAACTGCATGGTCATGAGAGGTATGGGGTCGATGCATGTTGAGAATGCGTCGAGCTTCATTCGATTGTCCCGAAATTGCCAGCGCATGCGCCAATGAAAACTCAATTAAGTCGCGTTGCGCCCGGCTGCCGCCTAGGCGTTCGTGCTCAGACATGACACCTACAAATTTCTCAATCGCTTCATCCGCATTTCCATCCGCCAACGCACGGAATGCGCCTGCGACCGAAGCAACGGTGGGGCCTGCGGGGCCCTTTGCGCCGTCAATGGTTGTTTCCAGACGCTCTCTGTTTCCAGCCGTCGCATGCGCAAGAGCAGCGTGAACATCCGCAAAAGCCAAGCCAGGTGAAGGAAAGAACTGAACAGCATAGTCGCTGAGTTGTTGCCAACGCTCCTGAGGAATTTGCTCACCAGCCAAAAAGGCGCGGTGAACAATTGCCACACTATCAGTCAGAACGTTCAGTGGTGGCGCAGGAGGTCGGTCGGGGGAAACATATTCATCGAACAGCTTCCACATACCCGCCACATCGCCGCTCTCAAGCGCCCACAGAGCAACGTGCCAACTGAGATGGCAGTGCAGATACGCCGTGAAGGGATAGTCTTGCCAGAACTCGCGCAGATAAGCGTAGCCAGCGTCCGTCTCCCCGTTCTCATAGTAGAGATGGGCCCTGACATGTGCACTGTGTGCGCTGTCTGGCTTCAATTCAAGCGCGCGCTCAATGTTTTCAGCGGCCAGGCCAATCTGTCCGGCCTCCAACTGGGCAAATGCATGCTGGCAGAGAAACCACCAGTCGTCGCCATAGTGTGGCTTTAACATGGTTGTGTACGCAAGCTGCTCCGCCTCGCGTCCAGCCTGACCTGAAAACCCTATTAAGCCAAATACGCTGGTACATGTCTGTGCCAGCAAAATATCTCGTGGATGGTCTGCGACGTGATCTCGGATGCGCCTGTAGGCCTGCGGTGCGCGCCCCTCAATGAGATCGCTGATAATGTCGATCTGGGCGGCTTCGCGCGGGCTGACGCCATGCGAAAGTTCCTTTGCGACGGCTATTTCACGCTTTGCATCTTGTCCACGCCCGACAGTAACAAGGTAGCGTGCAAGCCCAACATGAGGCATAGCAAAACTATCATCTGCCCGCATTGCAGAACGGTAAGCGTCTTCAACATCATCAAAAGCGCCTAGAAAACGGTCGATGCCTTCAACGTAGGCGTCTCGCGCAGCTTGTGATGTGGTCGTTAGCGGGCTTCCGTATCGATCTTCAAGCATCCAAACCTTCCACTATCTGTACCAAACCTGTCCGTCAGCGAGCTATATGAGCATGCCTAGCCATAAACGAGTCAAAGGAAATCGACGTTACGAGGCACCATGATTTCAGCATCCGTTTCTTTCAGAAGTCTCATGAAATCAGCGAAATGCGGTTCAAACCATAGTTGCTTCATCAAATCCCGATTTCCTAAAATTGGACTCCGAAAGCAATTTTGGGGATTATTCCATACGGCCCGACCCGCGTCCGGTTAGAGGAGAACGTAGGTATGACAACCCAAACTCGCCCGCTTATTGATACGGCTTGGTTGGCAGATAACCTGACTGACCCGAAACTACGCATCATTGATGTTCGCTGGAAGTTTAGGGAGGAAAACGGCAAGGGCTTGGCCTATGACGATAGGAGCGAGTTCCAAGCCGAGCACATTCCCGGCGCCGTGTATGTTGGCATGTCGACAGAGCTTGCAGACAGCAATCAGAACGTTCCCGATATGATGCTCGGGCCAGAGGATTTTGGGAAAAAGATGCGCGAGTTGGGTGTTTCCAACGACAGTCATGTCTTGGTCTACGATGATTCCGGGCTTCCGTTGGCTTCAGCGCGTCTTTGGTGGGCACTTTCGCACTATGGCCATAAAAACGTGCAGGTCTTGGACGGCGGCTTGCAGCAATGGAAACTCGAAGGTCGACCCACTGAAACTGGCGATCCATCCGTTGAGCCTGGCGACTTCGCTCCCAAGGTGCAGAGCAATTGGATTGCCCACAAAGCTGATGTTCTGCACGCGATAGGTAAGCCCGGAGTCAGAATTGTGGACTTTCTGCCAAACGACCTCTTCCGAGGCGACGGCCTTCACACATGGGGAGGTCGCTCGGGACATATCCCCAGTGCCGTCAACATACCGGCGATATCGAACATCGATCCGGATTTGGCACACACACCCATTGCCGAACGGGCTGCGAAACTAAAGGAACGTGGTTCATTTAAGTTGGCGGATCATTCCAAGCTCCTCAAGCACTATCAGGACAAGGGAATTCAAATTGACGATGAGGTCATCGCCTATTGCGGCCGTGGCATAGCTGCTTCTTGTGGGCTCCTTGCGCTGCGCCAAATTGGGTTCGAAAAGTCCCGCCTGTATGATGGTTCATGGGCTGAGTGGAGCGCCGATGAGAGCCTTCCGGTTGAAACCTCGTGAGACTACGATTTTGGGTCATTTTGGGTGGTCCAATTATTAACGCGTTGCTAGGAGGATATTTTTGATGACGGACAAATTCCGGCTGACCAAAGAAGCTGCGCAGAAGTACAACAACCACAGTGTGCCTGCGATGTTTGGCCCATTGGCTGAAGCAACCATGCAGAAGGTTCAGCTTCGAAGCGGCGCTTGTGTCATCGACATTGCATGCGGCACCGGGGCTTTGACGCGAGAGATAGCAAGGAAACTGACCGGCGAAGGCCGGGTTGTTGGCGTAGATCTGAACGAAACCATGATTGAGGTCGCGCAGTCCAATCAGCCGGATTGTCGTCATGTGCTCGAGTGGTATGCAGCAGATGTAACCGAGTTACCTTTTGGAAAGGCTACGTTTGACTATGCCTTCATACAACAGGGGCTTCAGTTCTTCCCTGACAAATCCGCCGCGTTGCAAGAAGTTCATAGGATCTTGCGCAATGACGGTCAGCTATTTTTGACATGTTGGCGCGCTGTGTCGCCCTTCAATGGAGCGCTTTCAAAAGCTCTCGAACGGCATGTTGGAACAGATGCCGCAGTCAAGGCCAGAGCGCCTTTTTCGTTTCGAGATGGGGACCTCATATCGAACTTGTTGGTCGATGCAGGCTTCAAGATAGCTCGTCACGAGCCGTTGGTACTAGAGCGAAGATTTATTGATCTTCGTGCGCAGATCATGGCGCTGCCAATCGAAACTGATCTTAGGGATGCAGGTGCTGACGTCACCAACAAGGTCGTGGAAGAGGTTGCAGACGCTTTGTCTAGATATGACAAAGAACGCGTATTGCACGTACCGCAAGAAGCGCACCTTTTTGTCGCCACGGCATAGGTCAACGACCACTGGCTCAGTTCTCAATTACGATCTTTACCATGGTCGAATGACAATGCGGCATTAGTGGCTGCCGAGCGTGGCTCCGCGTTGACGGTTGAGTGTGCATCAAACTATACTTTTGCCATGGCCAGCGGAAAATACATCGACGATTTGTCGGTTGGCAGAACCTTCGAAACCGGTGGCGTTACGCTGACCGAGGGAGCGATTATTGACTTCGCACTGGTTCATGACCCGCAGCCCTTCCACGTTAACAAAGTGGCTGCCGCAGAGTCGATTTTCGGCGGTCTCATCGCCAGTGGATTTCAGACAATTGCGCTTACTTTCAGGTTGTTCCGCGACACTGGTGTACTTACCGGCACCAATCTGGGTGGACATGGTATGGACGAGGTGCGGTGGCTGGCTCCGGTGTATTCCGGTGACACGATCAGCGTGCGCGTCACGGTTGAGGCAATTACACCATCACGTTCGAAGCCAGACCGGGGAACGGTCAAATTCCGATACCAGACATTTAACCAGAACGATGTTGAAGTTCTTAACCTGGTCATGCACCACGTGATGGCATGTCGGAGTTAAGGCGGTTGGCAGCGACTTGGGCGCGGCGATCAATTCGACCTCCCTTTGTCATCTTCAAGAGTATCCTTGGGCTCGCCATATAAGGCTTCTATTCGCAATTGCGGTCGTGGCGTACATGCAAACTAGCTTGTTCGCGTGTTCTCAATCCTTTTTTGCCTAAATAACTACTTGTAGATTGCCGCATAGCGAGGTGCGAAGAACTTAACGAAGGCTCTAACCTCTGGCCGACGATAGGCTTCCGGCGAAATGAGCATTAGGTGCGGCACCGCAAGTTCGGGGATTTCGTCGAAACATCGGATAAAAGACATGTCTGTTTCCACCAGTTTGACATTGCTGATCCCAAGGCCTTGCCCTGACCTGATCGCCGCATGCATTAGCTCCAGTTCAGTGAAAGACATGACGATCTGGTCCGGCTCCGCGTGATTGGTCAACCATTCGTGGAATACATTTGGTACATCGTCCCGCTGAAAGGTAACAAACTGATGCCCGGCCAGATCATTCGTTGACCCCGGTAAGCCAAATTTGTCCGCGTAATTTCTGCAGCCGAACAAGGACCAGCGGGCCGTGCTGATCTTACGACAGATCAGGTCAGGATCGGGATCGGTTCTTGCAAGGCGCAAAGCAATGTCGGCCTCGCCTGCCATCAGGTCCAGCGCCCGAACGCTGGACAAAAACTCGAATGCGACATCCTGATTGTCGGCGGAAAACTCGTTTACGATTTCAATCATGCGTGCAGAGAAGTTTGCTGAGTAAGCGGTGATACGGATCGGTTGTGTCGACGTCAATTCTTTCGCGCAATCGGCAAATTCAAGGACTGAATTCTCGATTGCTTCGGCGAGGGGAACGAGGCGGAAGGCTTCTGGGGTCGGTTTGAACCCATGCGTACCGCGCTCAAAAAGCGTCAAGCCTGTTTCTCTTTCGAGAACATCAATGCGTCGGGCAACCGTTGGTTGGGAGACCTTTAGCTTTCTGGAGGCCGCAAGCGTCGACCCTTCTCTGAAGACAGAGAGGAACACACGAATATCCGACCAATTTCGGAACCCGTTCTTCATTTTTGTAGAACAGCACAATTTTGTGCCGGATACCAGAAAAACGGGTGAACAGTTACTCTTGTTGCGACAGCGCAAGTAACTCGGAAAGGACCATGAGATGGCTTCCCATACAATGTCACCCAGCATCTGGGCCGTATTTGATGGACTGTTCGGTTGGAACAAAAGAGCCTTTCCCGAAACCCGGAAGCCGCGGCCTACAGCCAACGATCTTCACGCGGAACGCGGCTATATTAATGACGTGATCTGGAGTAATCCCGATGCGTTTTCGAGTGAACTGGACGTGCAGAACATGATGAGTCTGTATCCAGGAAGGTTCTGACGACACATGTTGACAATCGGCCGAATAAGGCGATTAGATCACGCCAAATACAGCTGCAAGCTGGAAGTGACAGCAACGCACCTGTGTTGTAGCCATTGAGTAAGTACCAACACGAGACCTTCTCGTGCAACCTGGCGCCTTGTTTGACGATATTGAAGTGAGCCACCTGCTGGCAAAGGTCACTCACCTTACCTCCGCATGTTCGTCGTTTGGTGAAAGGCAATTTCCTTTGATCCGTTCTCGTAAATTTGCAGAGGCCGCTTTCTGCGCCTCACTTTCATTCGAGCAGCACGCAGCATCCAAACACTCCATCTTTGCTCTCAAAGTGAAGTGTTGCGTCGATCAATTGAGACCGCCGCCTAAACCGGACCTTCGCAACCAAGCTTTGCAAATTCCGAAATGCTAACCGAACAGACCTTTGTCCGAGACTACACCCGATACCAGTTTTCAACTTCTCGGGCGGCTTCTTCGGCTGTAAAAGTAGTCTCTACCTCTGCGATTGCGTACTTTACTTCGTCTGAGCTAGCACTGAGTTCTAAGGCGTCCGCATCCAGATCATGGGCTGACCCTGCATTTGAATAGATCGTATCGACCCCAATTCTGATGGCGTGTCGGAGTTGCAGCAGGTGCTCAAAAAACCGCACATAAATCCTCTCCTCGTACGGAGAATGAATATCCGCTTCAGAGATCAAGCCCAATTCTGCGGCCTTGGCACACGTCAAACGCCAAGCCAGTTCCATTGTGGATGGTGGCGCGTCCCTGGCCTCTTCAGGATGTCCGGGGTTCGCAAACGTAGATCTTCGAATAGCTTCGAGATTGGCACGTAAGCCCTTTGTGGGAACCGGAAAGATGAATTTGGTTTCCTCGGAAGCTAAGGCAGGCTCAATCTGATCCGGCTGCGCCTGGATGAACTCTGAAAACCTGTTTCCGATGATAGGGACTTCGCCCACAATCATGTCTGTGGGATCGGAATTCTCCGCCTGCCATCGCGCTAAGGTTCTCCGGCCCCACAATCCGGCGGCCCTTCGGATCAACGGATGAGTTCCATCCGAAACATCTGGATACTTTGTTAGTATGTCTTCGGTCTGAAACGCCGCGAGCCCCTTATCCCAACGCATGATATGCACGCGACGTCCCAAGGAGATCGCAATGGATATTTGCTGGCGCAATAGGAATGACTTTCCAGATGCCGGCAATCCAGTGAAGAAAACCATGCGGCAACGACGTGCAGCGTCCGCTAGGTGTCTTCCAATTTCTGCGTCCGCAGAACTGTCCTTAGAAATTACGAATCTCCTCATTCGGTGTCGGCAACAGCGTTAGGTAGCAAACGCAACTTGCTTCCTGAGCCGCTACAAACATTCTACGCCCGCCATTCTGAAAGCGATGTTTGCAAGCAATCGCGGCGTTAGTTCTCTGAAACTTCAATACCGGCAATGCGAAGCCCATCCATTATCTTTTCGATCAGCTCCGTTGGCATTCCACGTGCTCGATACGGTGAGCGTGGATCGTCAAGAAACTCCGGGTGTTCGTATTGCAAGCGTCGCGCCATCTCTTGCGCCTTTTGTTGCTCGCCGTCCAAAGCATAGCTTGCAGTCAGGCTTGCCATCGACATGGTGGATTTCGGCGTACCCCAGCTCAAGATGACTTTTTGTGCCTCATCATAATTGCCTTGCAAGATCGCGTGCAGCACCCAAGCGTTATTGTAGCCAGGATGAAGTTTGGGGTTGAGGTCTTTTGCGCGGGAAATCCACTCTTTACCTTTTTCAAACTCGCCGGAGTAAGCAAGAAAGATACCCAGATCCGCGAGGATCCAGGAATCATTGGGACTAAGCTCCGTGGCGTTCTTTGCGTGTTCAAAGAAGACCGCCTTGTCTTCTCCCGTCATTCTGCTGAGGATTGCCAGGGCGTAGTGCGCATCCGCATTGTCCGGGTCTTCCTCAAGTGCACGTGTGGCGGCGTCCCGGGCCTTATTTGCCCAATCCGGATCGGTGTCGAATGATCGTTTCTTAGACTCGAGATAGTTAAAGGCCAATCGCGACCAAGCAAGAGAGTAACCAGGTTCTTCCTTCACGGTTCGCAATAGACAGTCCCGAGCCTTGCGATGCGCTTCAATGCTGAAACTTTGATAAAACCAGAATCCCAACAGATAACATTCATAGGCTTCCAGGTTTTCCGGTGCCTTGTCGCGGATAGCCTGCTGTACAGAAGTGTTGAACAACGGGGCATCGCTTGAACCGATTTGCGAGGCGACCTTTCTTGCAATCTCAACCTGGATATCCATGACATTTGCGATGCTGAGGTCCATATCAAAGGGGCCCGGCGGTGTGAGTTGACGGCAAGTCCTTGCATTGATGAATGTAGTTGTCACCCGCAATTTCGAGTCAGACCGTTGGGCCGTGCCGCCAAGTATGTAATCGGCCGCTAACGCATCCCTGATCGCTTCGCAATCTTTGTTACTGCTGAAGTCGGCTCCAGCTTCGGGAGCTATAACAAACAGGTTAGAGAACTTCGCCAACAAGGCGTTAAGATCACGCGTCAAACCTTCAGCAAAATACTCGTCTTCCTTGTTTTCCCCGATTGTTTCAAAAGGTGTAATGACAATCCGCGCACCTGACGGAAGGTCGCGCGGATCATCTCTTCCAAATACAAAAAAAGCTGAAATCGCGGTAGCTGTGGCGACAACAGCCGTCGCGGCAGTCCATCGGATCGTTGCGCTGCGCTTGGGTTTGACCGCAAGTTCCGGAGGCCAGGTCCAAACCTCGACCTTATTGGCGATATTCTTCAATTCATGGGCGCCAGCATGCGCAAATTCCGCGTCCACATTTCCCGAAAGTTGATCGGCAACTGCTTTGGAAACACAAAGGCCTCCGGGCGGTGCGATTGCTTCCAACCGAGCCGCAATGTTGACACCGTCTCCCAGCAGGTTATCGCCATCTGCCACGACATCACCGAGATGTATTCCGATACGAAGGTTCATGCGCCCTTTTTCCGGCAGATCGAGGTTCCGGACTTTCAGCTCTCTTTGAATTTCCAATGCACAGCGGGACGCGTCCGTTGCACTTGTGAATTCAGCGATGACGCTGTCACCCGCGCTGCCGAACACGCGACCACCATAGTTTGAGATGAGGCCATCAATGAGTATTCGGTAGCCCTTTAGCGCTGTAATGGTGCCCTCTTCATCACGCCCGATCAGGCGTGAGAATCCCACAAAATCCGCAGCCATAATGGCAGTTAGACGGCGTTCCATAAGTCCCCCCGTACCACTTTAATGAAAGTTACCTGGGTTCTCGAACAAAATCTAAGTTCTTTCCCAAGCTCATAACTACTCATTTGGATAGAGATAGACCGGCCAACTTTGCCTAGACTTCAGATGGTTCACAAACGCTTGGCCGCTGCCTTCGGAGATGCGCAACGCTGTGCTATGATCTTCTGTGACCTAACCACAGAGGTACACTTTTGATGCGACCCGAAACGCGCAATCGCATTTTGACGCTCGGTATTGCCATTGCTGTTATTGCTGCGAAGCCGAACGCTGCCCTCGCTTCTGATGGAGAGTGTGGTGCGCCAGATGCACCGTGCACACTGGAAGGCGGTGAATACTACGTGGCCCTGCCAGAGGCTCCGGATGAACGACCTACCGTCATTTGGTTGCACGGTTATGGACGGTCTGGAAAGGCGATGATCCAGAATTCCGCCTATGTTGACCCTTTCATCCGGCGTGGCTACGCGGTGATTATGCCGAGCGGGCAGCCCAGTATTAATGACAAAGACCTCGATTGGGGTGTGGCTGACGGATATGACCTGGCGCGCGATGATGTAGCCTTTATCGACGCCGTACGCGCCGACGCGGTGGAGCGCTTCGGAATTGACCCGTCGCGAATACTGATCGCAGGCTTCTCCCGCGGCGGCTCGATGGTCTGGGACATTGCGTGCCAAGCGCCAGAGATGGCAAGAGGTTTTGCCGCTGCGGCTGGGGCGTTCTGGGAGCCTATGACCACTGAGTGCGATGCGCCAGTTCACCTGTTTCACGTACACGGCTTCAAAGACAGAATGGTGCCGTTCGAAGGCCGAGAGCTGACATGGGAGGGTGTCGATTTTCACCAGGGTAACGTCATGAAGGGCTTGGACGTCTGGCGCCGAGAAAACGCCTGCTTGGGTAGCGCGGAAAACAGCTTTGGCGACGATGGTTCGATGCAGAAGGATTGGATGGACTGTGAGGCCGGCTCGATTCGGTTGAAGGTCACCAAAGGCGGACACGGCGTTCCGGAGGGCTGGCGGGACGCGGTGCTAGACTGGTTCGAAGCTCTACCTTGAGCACTCGAGTGCCTGCCGACCCTCCGCGAATTTTGATCTGATGGGCATTCAGTAGCATTCAACATGATTGGTAAAAGGGGTTGAGTATGAGAGAGCAAGTTTCCGACTACTATGGTCCCAGCCGCAGGCTGATCGACCAGATAGCTGATAGCCTGAAGGCCGCGAGCATTGACCCGAAGAAACTACGCGCCGCGGATTTCTAACCAATCGATGAGTTCCATTTCCGAGGCAGACAGACGACTTTACAGTTATTGGAGAAACCGAAGTTAACGACAGGCGCGAATGTACTTGATATTGGTAGTGGCTTGGGTGGGGTCACCAAAACAATTGCAGAAGAAGCAAGCGCTAATGTTAGAGGCATTGATCTGGCGCAAGAGTTTTGCGACGCAGCCAAAACCATTTCCGATTGGAAACGTTAGAACAACATCAATTCAAGGGATGTCGAGGCCGTTCTCTCGTCCGAAATCGGTATAGAAGCTGTCACTGCGGCATCGGTTTAAAGTGGCTTCGTCCGCTTCTCTTGGGTCGGTGCCAGGGCTTTGGACACCTGTTCCTTCTATGAAGCGATTCACGAGATTAAAGACACCGCAAACTTGGATAGCATCGAACAGCGCACTCTCCGACCAGCCTGCCGCGTAGACTGCTTTTGCGTCGGCTTCCGTCATTCGGGATGGTGAGACGGTGAGCTTTTCAATGTATGCCAGTAACGGTTTGAGTTGGTCTTCGACGGGTGCCGTATCGCGGTCTTCCATCAGTGCCTCGATTGTCTCGACCTCAATGCCGTAGGCTTTGGCGAAAACGATGTGCGCCCCATGGCAATACGCACAAGCATTCAAGCCAGAGACATAAGCTGCGATTAGTTCACGCTCAGCAACCGAGAGGTCGCTCTCGCCCCTCATAACCAGGCTTTCGTACGCGCAAAGCGGCGAAAGTTTGTCTGGAAAGGCTTGATAGACACTTCCAAGCGTCGCGTTCTCAGGCAGAGATGGAAACAGGCGTTTCATTCAATTCTCTTTCAGTCTTGCTTTGGATAGCTTTGTCTCAAAGTGAGGAACCTAACGGTGCATACGCAACCTTAAAGCAATTCTGGGATCCGCACAGAGCTTCTGTTGGAATACAGCCGAAGGTAAATTTGCCTAACAACGCCCCAACGTGATCGTAGTTTGGCTAAAAGCAGTTTCATTTGAGCCTTTCTCGTAAGTCTGCAAAGCCAGCTTTCCGTGCATCGCAGACCTTTGAGTTCGAAGAAGCACTTTGAACCTTGGGCTCAAGGCTGCCACCCATCGAAGTTTCACGACTGACCGTTGCTCGGGTGCAGCGGGTGGTTGGCCCGTGAGACTGCAACCGCTCCATAATCGCGACTTATGTCTAATCTCGAAATCCCGGCTTTCTGCCACAAAACCGGTGCGAATTTCCGACAGTTTCAGGAAAACGAATGTTTCTTCCGGTGATGTCTTGAAGGACGATGCCCGCGGTATCAATATTAGACTAAGCGTCCTAAAACCAAGTCTTGTTCATTGTTTTCACTCCCTGATTGGCTGCGTTCCAAGCCAAAGCAGCTTACCGAAGCAAATCAAAAGCCCGAAAACGAGCTTGATGCCGAACCGGTTGCGAAGGTCGGCACCAATATCGACCGGCCGGTCATCAATCTTTATCGGCCCCATATCACCTCTGGGGATTGTCTGATTGTCACCGGGTATCAGGACTTCTTGTCGTCGCTGTCGATTTTGATGAAGGAATTGCCCGAGCTGAGGGATCTGGAAAACGACAGCGATATCCGAATCCGGATATCGTTCGGGATCGACACAGCGAATACCAAAAGGCTGACCAACCCCAAACCAGTCACCGAAGAAATGAAACTCTACTGGCTGGAGCGCTCCGGGCTTCAAGTGGAGGAGGATCACGATCTCATCGCAGTGCTGGCAAAACACGCCATCAAAACAGGGAAAATTGATCTGCGTGTCTTCGATCCGGAGCTCGCCAAATGCAAGTTGGGGATATCTGGGGATCGGCGGCTACACTCAAAAATCGTCAGCTCGCCAAAAGGTGCCGTCGCCGGATCCGCAAACTTTTCCTACTCAGGGCTCTACAGAAACATCGAGTATGCCGATGACCTGGATGCGGGCACTCATGAACTTCAGGTCGAACGCACAGAAGCCGCTGAGCAGGCTTGGGATGTGTCTGTCGATTGGAATACCGAAGCGCTGGAGATACTCGAAAAGCTCATCAAACCGGTGACCGCTGAAGATGCGATGGCGCGAACTATCTCGGAGCAAAAGGGGTTCGAACCCTGGCTCACCGGAGACCGAAAAGATATCACGAGCCACACGCTGTTTGGGTATCAACAGGAGCTGACCTATGAGGCGTGTTCCATCGTCTATGACCATGGGATCGCCTTCGTAGAAGCGCCAACCGGTTCGGGAAAGACAGAGATCGGCTGTCACCTGGCTGAAGCATTGTCAGAAACATTCTCAGAAGTCGTGCCCCGCTCCCCCGTCCATGGCGTTGCGCGAAAAAATGCAGCTGTAATTGCCCCGCCCAAAGTTATTCCCAGTTGGCGCAAGTACTCGACAAACTCGCTCCAACCTGTCGCAAATAGCAAACTTGCCAAACAACACCTCCGTGGTGCTGGCGATGAAGAAAAATCTGGGCTCAGGCTCGATCAGTTTGGCATTCTGATAATCGATGAAAGCCACACAGTTACTCCGGGATTTGAACAAGCATCTCAAATGGCCTCAGCTATTGAGCTTGCCCCGCCAAGCTGGAACGTCTGTCTGTCGGCGACGCTGCTCGGGAACCGCGATGTCGATTGGTTAACCCATATGCAGGAAAAGCGAGCGTCCATTTTCATGACTCCGCATTTCATTCAGGCCATGGGTGAATTGTTCGAGCGCGAAACCCAAGTTCCTAAGGATATCTTCAACCAGGTTGCGCAACTTGCCGTCCTATCAGAGCCTGACACGACGCTCACGCGAGAGGCTCGCAACGAACTCGCTCAGTTGGTTTCGCCGTTTTTGACACGCAGACAACGGAAATGCATTGGCGAGGACGAAGATCCGACCAAGCACAGTTACCCAAGACTAGAAAACCACGGGCGCCCGAAGAAACTTAAGGTGACAAAGCCTCAGCAAACGCGCCTGGATGAGATTGTGGCTCTCTGCAAAGAACTTGCGCCAGGCGGTCGGGTGACCGCTGTAGAGAAAAGCCGTTTCGGGCATGTCAGCAAGCAACAAAGCACCCAGGATCAACTCTATATACGTAACCTTCTAAACATTCTGCGCGTAAATGCCGCCCAGGCCAATTGGGCGATGTCGAATGGAGCAATTGGCAAGTCCCTTCGCGACTTCGAACGAGGTGGAAAATCGAAGAAAAAGGTATCGCACCGCAATCAGTCAGACATGTTTGCCGCGCTGGGAATTGAAGCGCTTGAACCTGCAAAGAAGTGCGACGCTCTAAACCAAAAACTTGGGCTCAGTGTTCTCAGGGAGCTTGATGAAAAGCGGTACGAGGCGTGTCTGAAAATTCAAAATGAAAAAGACAGGGTCGTCTTTCTCGCGGAACTGACGGACACACTCGAAATATTTGCCGAAGCACTGTCGCGCAGAGGTCACCACACCAACTACGTCGTAGGCAACCAAACCAAAGGCGAAGATCGCGCCGTAAAGGCAATCTTTGGAGATGGCCCTGACAGCTTCAAGCGGATCAAACAGGGCAAGTCCGTTGAGTCTTTTTTCCGGCCTGGAGGTAAGAACGAACCTAATGGCCCTGCATCGGTTTTTATGACTTACAAGATGGCTGAAGGTATCAACCTTCAGTCGTCAGATACGCTGGTGTTGCTTGGCCTGACCTCGAACCTGAAAGAGCTCATCCAAGGTCTGGGAAGGATCGACAGGATCGATAGTGAGTTCGGGGTCGTCAACTACCACCTTGTTGATGTGCCAGTAGGTCAGTTTGCATCTGACGAAAAAATCGCCCAGCGCATAGAGAACTATAAAACTTTGGCCGGGGAGGCGCTTATCGACGCCGTCTTAGAAGAAAGCACTGAAGACGCGGAACTGATCCTCGAAAGTGTTGTTGAATATTTGCGATCCCCACGGCAGCTTCGCGACAATAACTTTCACGACGTCCTGGAACGCACCAAGCAAACAATCCCCGAAGACCGCTACAAACTCATCGACAAAGCCAAAATCCAGGGAACCTGGGGCGCCGAGTTGGCGCTCCTATCGGCCCGTGAGAAATTCACGGCGCTACATCTCAAAGGACTTAGCAAGAGCAATAGCTTCTTTCCGCCTCGCCTGCTGCTGCTTAAGGATACTGCGCCGGGCCTTATACTGGAACGCGACCAGCTAGCCTGCGTCCAATCGCTGGAGACTTCATACGAACGGACCAGAAGCCTTGGCATGGAGCACGCCCACATGTCACTAGAAGATCTCTCTGAAGCGCTAGAGACGATTTCAGAGCAGATCGGCAAGCTGACCGAGTGGGACTTGCGCCCGGCGCGCGTTGAGAGCCTCATGAAAGCTTGCGCCGAGTTCATGGGACGCAAAGGTGGCGTCGAACTCAGTGATCAAGAGAGGTTTGGCCATCTGTCACTGCCGGCCGTTGAAATGGTGTGCGAGGCGTGGAGCCGTGAGCTTGATCCCTTCTGGGAACAAGCGAAACACGAAGTGCGTGACAGCTTCGCCTATGAGGATCTTCCCAAGGGGTACATCGCGCTTCAGGTTATCCTGGAAAAGCTCGAAAGCGATCATCAGGCGTCCGCTGAGATCCATGAAAAGATGGTCCGGGTCATCGAGGAAGCTGAGCAGGTTTCACGCGACCACGAACCGGCAATTGGACAGCGCATTTCAGTGGTGTTCTTTTCGGATGGTGCAGGTGAGCACTAGGCGGCCTCAGACAGCAGCGAAGCCAGATCACTCAATTTCACTAAATGTCCTCGCGTCGTCTTACCTTCCATTTGCGCACCATGGGTCTCAATCCCTTTGCTCTCGAAATCAGACAGGAGCTTTCGGGACGTTGTTCCTCTTGACCTAGCCAGTGTCGCAACGGGCATGTACTCGCTTTGAAAGACCGCAAGCTGCTGCGGCTTGACCAAGAAAGACTCGCTTGGGCCATGCGGAACGGTGCGAGATCCGAGTAAGCCCAGCTTGCACCAGTGAGTTACAGCCTGGGCCTTCCAGCCCGTCAACTTTGCGACATCATTTGCGGTCCAGTCTTTTGATAACCGCTGCGTCCCAAGTTCTCGGTCGATGTCGGAAACTGAAAAATGAAACTCCCCAAGTCGCATGTTTTCTTCCGCAACAACAGGTTTGATAACGCCTGTCGAGATTTTCTGAAGAACATCCATCAAAGCAGCTCGATCAGTTGTGCGCCTCAGGTTAAGTTGATTGAACGGAATAGTTTCTCCCGCTTGAACTTGAGTGCAGTTTCGAATGTTTGTTGTGAGCTCTTTTAGGCTTTCACTGTCAATGCAACCATCAACCAATGGAGGACGGTATTCAGGAGCAACCTCGTTGATCAATTCTGACCCGCGGAGCAGGTCAAATTGCTTTCTGGTGACACCAAGGTAGGCTCTGGCCTGTAACCCATCCCAATACCGCTTCCTATCCAGATAGATGTTCGAAATTTCGAAGCGTGGAATCATCGTATGCCGGTGCCCATACCCGCTACGGGCTTGCTTTCCAGCAATTTGACCTGACTGAACCTCAGCCACCAAGCGCTGTGCAGAAATTCCCAGTTCCTTGGCCGCTTGTTTAGCCGAGATCCATTCCCGAGCTTGCAACGGCGTTAGCTTTCCTAGGTAGGTTCCCTTGAACTCGGTTGAAACAGCACGCGACACTGCATCTCTGAAAGGCTGGTACGCATCATCTTCGAACTTCATTAGTCTTTGATACCAGCTTCCGAGCATGGACGGCACAGAGTTGGATTCTGAATTTCCTGCCAGTATCAACCCTCGAACGTGTTCTTCGAACCCATTTGGCCAATGTTCAAACACAGTTGCCAACGGCTCAATCAGCTCCAACGAATCTGCGACGCTTTTGGGTGTTTGTGTTTTTCCAGCCTTGCCCGTGCGGTTCTGAGAGAAACCACTCGCGAGGAAATTAATAAAAGCGCCAATGTTTTTTGGGATCTGAGGCCCTCCTGCAAGGTCAAGAAACCGCTCACCAACCGTTGAATCTCCCGCAATCAAGGCGGAAATGATCACTTCGTGGTCCATTGCTGCCATCCGCGGGAAATCGGAGTAGCTAAAACCACAACTGCATTTATCAAAACCACCGGACGTCGGACGCAATGTGGCCTTGCAGACAGGACAAACATCTTGAAGACGCGTTTTGTGATGGTGGCAGGCAGTCACCAAGTAATGACGCCAAGTTTGTTGAAAGGGTAAGTCATCAGCGAGACATGAAGGGCAAATCGGATCGCTATGATGCCGCTCGAAGCGCCAGTTCAAGCTGGGTGACTCAGGGTTGGCAGCAGGGGAAATAGCGACCAACACACCGTTTTCTAAGCCCATCTTCTGCTCTAAGTACTCGATGTTCTCGACTAGAATTCGCCCATACTTCCACCGGAACCGTGTTAAAAATTCAGAGATATCTTTGTATCCATTTACATGGGCCACGCGACGCAAGAATCCGACAAGGCTCTCGCCATTCAACGGTGATACTGAAAACAAACCCGGCACCTCATGCACCTCGCATAATTGCGAGCTCATGTGACGTCTTTGGCTCCACTTCGAGACCAGAATCTGCCATGACCCTGATGTATGACCTGATCAGCTCAGTATCCGATGGTGGTTCTTCTTGAAAAAACGACTGATACGGATCTCGCTCCAGACCTGAATCCGTCGCTGCCCTGGCAATCGTTTTGGTGCAGTAGGGTAAATTTTGAGCACCCAATGCCAGGGGCGCGCGCAGCACTTCCAACGCCACTGGCACACGTCCGCCGGAAACACCGTACAATCGCCGCACCATATCATCTTGGTCAAACTCCAAAAGGATGCCGGACTTCTCAAGACAATCGAAGGCCGCAAAAATTGCATCGCAGAACGCGATGCGATCAGCTTCAACGCTCCACCAATAGGGGTTCATTCGAATAGTGTTCAAACAGCGCCCCGCAAACTGCTCGTTGCTGTCCATAACCGCTTCGAACATTGGCAACCCAACTAAAATCAGAGTGACTGAGGTTTCATCAACAATAGTCTTGAAGTGATCAGCGGCTTGTCGACGCGAGTGCCTAGTCAGAGTTTCGGCGCAATGGTTCACTTCGTCGATAATGATTGTCTGAATGCCGTGCTCAACTACGAGCCGAAAGAGACGTTCTCGAATTTGGGCAGGTCGCTCTCGTTCTACAAAATCAAAGCCCATGCTTCGCAAGCAGGAACCGTAATAATCCCGCTCGGAAGGCCGTGGTGGAAGTCGACCCAGAATGACATCTGAAGATACCAGAATAGCACTTGGGCCGTGGCGGTCATTTTCAACTTGTGTCTTCAAGTCCTTTGTCAGTTCTGTCTTTCCACATCTCGTCGGCCCCAAGATTGGTATGATCCGTCCACCCTCGGTTGCAGCAACTTTTAAAAGACGTTTTATCTCCGAGACAGCCCATTCGTGGCGGCTATGTCGAATGAATGCACCTTGCAGAGCTCCACTAGTTGTTTGGTCCAGCATCTTTTCTTTCGACCCTTGGCAAGTTCTTTGATCTCGTAACCGCAAGCTTGTTGGGACCAACTGCTGACCGTATTTGGTCAATTAGTTGTGGATCCCTTAAACTTCTGTTCTGCATTTCAGCAGCCCGTAGCTTGTCGATTGCCGCAGCGCGGTTTTTTTGCATTTTTGTCTTCGGGCCTTGCTTGTATGCCCTACGCGCTTCGACCTCTGCATGGAGCTCCGCAGCCGTTTTGATTGGTCCGTTGTGTTTCGGCTTAGGCGGTCGGCATTCTCTCAGCTCACGATAAGAAAGTGCTGCCAAGTCTTTTGCTTTATTGGACGCGCGCACCAACTCGCCCGTGTGCGGATCGACCACCAAAATTTCCCTTGCATCAAGGGGAGCGTAGCGAATTTCAACACGCTGGCGCGGGCCTAGTCGTCGGTACAGCCTTGCCAAGTCTTCTGAGTTGTATTGCATACTCTCGAATTCGATACCGTAGTGCCACAGAGTTCGAGCTTCGGATTGGATCATCAGCGCTGCGTGATGCTCGTCCAAAGACGGGGGTTCTGGCACTATGTGTTCACCTGCCAATCTGTCCCAAGCGGCGCTAGGTGTTTCACCCCGTTTAAAGATGTCTTGGACTTTTCTCCTCGGAGTTCTTCCATATTCGTCGTAGCGCCAGCGTTGCATTATTGAATTGAACACGCTTAGCGTCAGACGGGCTTCATCCATTGCTTTTTTGGTTCGATCCCGGTCGGGATATGCCTTTGACTTAGTCGCACCCGGAAGCTGGCTGACTTTGCTTCGAACTGCCCCGAACAAGTTTTCGATAAACGGCTTTTCCTGGGGTTTTCGAGGTCGCGCCCAATGGCCATGGACACCAGCAACTTCGATAAAGGCATCGATGGGTTCGCCCACGTTCTCTGAACCCTGATCCATTACAACCATTTTCGGCAGTGCGGCGATTTTTTTCCTGTTTACAATTTCGTGCTGTTCGAAAAAGTCTTCCTCTGGGTAGCTAATCATCTCCTTTAGAGCTTTGGCCACATGTTCTGATGATGGATCTGGTAGGAAGACCTGAAATGCGACAATCCAACCAGTAGCACAGTCAATCGCTGCACAAATCCACGGCCGACCTATTACCTCCCCGCTATCGTCAACCAGCATTATGTCAGCTTTTGTGCAGTCCAATTCTATTTGGTCGTAAGGCGCTGTTATATCACAGTATTTTTGGGCAACTCGCATCTGCTGGCGCGCCTCGTTGCTGCCCAGTTGCCACTTTAGAACGTCAAAATGAGGGATTGTGTGCACAATCGCTTCGACTGCCTTGCGTCCGCAGCACCCAGGTTTTATGCCATTCTCATGGCAAATCAACTGGTATTGATTATAAGCGTCGCTAGACAGACTTGTTAGATTTTGTCTGTCCGACGACGTATATTGCATTTCCAATAGATCGAGCACTATCCCGTGGAAAACGCTGTCATACCTTGGCATACGATTTCCCGAATTGCTGTGCTTGGGCAAAAGCGCGTCCGGCCCGCCGCGCCGATACAATTTGACCCAATTCTGAACAGTCGATTTCCTCGGAAAACGGTTACCCTTGATTTTGAAGGTGGATTCTTCGGTGAACTCGCGTTGAAGTATCGGTATGCGTTTTGCCCAATGAACGCCTTCCTCCCCAAGCTTTAGTGCATTTTCCACAATACGTAGTCTGAGCTGAGCTTCACGTGCATCTTTAGCGGTTACATTGCGAGGACGTTTGTCGAAGCCTTCTTCCTCCACTAGCCCATCGTGCACATGGTCCCGATATTCTTGTCCAGATATCTCAAAAGGATCACCTTGGGAGTTCGATATCTGATATGCATCCCGCCCAGCTATCGCTCCATCGACAGCATAGGTTTCTCCCTTATATCTAATGGTTCTCTGGTGCCGCCTTTTGACAATCTGCTTCAAAATTCGATTACCTCCAGATGTCTTCGGTCGCGGTTCGCAGTATTCAGGTTCGTGGATGGCCCAAGAGCTTCACGTGAAAAATCGAACACCAGGTAGCCATCAAGAATAAGGCGAAGAATCTTCGCTTGGGGGATACCAATATTCTCTCTTAGTTCTTTGAACGTCACACGTTGCTGTTTGAGACACGCTATTTTGCTTGCAAGTTGAGGGGCGGTCTCTTCGGTTTGTCCTTGCAATAGCAGCCAAGCATTTCGGTCAATCGGCCCTTGTAACAATGCCTCAGTAACTATGACCAAGGGAATTCCGACTTCAGCAAGAAGTGAAGGATAGTCTTGGTACTCAGGCTTCTTTTCTATGTGAGCACTGTGTTTGGCGTCCAAATATACGACACGCCCGTCTACCAGTTCGACTTCTAGGTCTGGTGTATAGAGCTGAGGTCTGTACTGACGCTCTTCATAAGCCTCTAGCGCCGCTTCTTTGTTTGCGAATGCTCTTCCTGTTCCCATGTCGATTGTGCAAGGCTGTGGCTTAAGCGAGACCACACGAGGGTCGACCTGCATGCAACGAACCAGCGATGCTTCCATTTGGCTTTCAAGCTGAATGACGCCTGGGAACTTGGCGCCAGACATTTTACCAGCGCGTTTTTTCATTCCGCGCTTGTGAACGCGTCGGGCCGTCGGGGGTGCGTGTCGATCTATCCTCATGTGGGCTCTATACATGCATCCATTCGCATTGGCAATGGACTCGACGCGAATAAAGTGACTGCGACTGATGATGACTGAAAACGAATTTCAAGATTTGGCTAAAACCGAAAACTGGATTGCCCTCGGAGCGTGGCTGAATCGCGTTGTCCAAGACAGCCAAGCCTATGGGTACGCGTTTCCGGACGATGCACTCCAAAGTGTTGCCGCGATCAGAGGCACAAAGCCGGCAAGCCTTCGCAATCCGATGTCCGCGGCGAAATGGTTGGAACAAAACCGACCCGATCTTTTTGAATCAAAGCCCGACTGGCTGGCGATGATGCAAGTTATTTTGCTTTCAAGGATAGATCGGTATGACCCCAAGAAATCCAAAGAGATAGCTGATGCCGTTCTTTCAGGGGAGTTGTCTCAAGCGGATACAAAATCTATTCTTGATGAAGCTCGATTGGCGGAGAAGCCGGCGGTCGTGATTGCCAGAGGTGGTTTTGGCGGCCAGCGAAGAGCCCGAGACTTCGAAGTAAGCGCAAAAATGCTTTTCAAACAGAACCCTAATGACATCTTCAATGTGGAAAATTTGACTGTTCGAGAAGGCAGAACGTTCGAGCCTCTTGCCACAGACTTAATCGTATACGAAGGCTCGGAGCCTTTTGCCGCGATTGAGATCAAAGGCCCAAGGAATAGAATTGATCCTGGCTACCTGATTGACCAACTGGCAAGAGCAGCACTTCTTTTGAGAAAGGTTCCTCAAGTACTATACGTTGTTCCTGAGCAATCTGAGTACAAACTGGGTGAACTTGTGGCGATACGCGACAAACTCGAAATCGAAGGAATTAAATTTGGGACATTGCCGGAGAAAAGTCGGCTCACACCAAAAGATCTAAAGGTTCAGGGATGATGTACTCTCTGAATGTTGGGTGTTATGCCGCGCGCGAAGGTCTGCAAAGCGTAGGAAGCGGACACTGCAAAGTTGCGAAGCCTTCGAGTTCCTTCGGCCCTTTCCTGCCATTCATCGATTGTTCAGGTTGCTGCAGGCGCAGCCCGCTTTGCAGTCATTCGCTTCAAGCGCGAAACCCTGATCCCCACCCACTGAAGTGGTCCTCCGCAAAGTATAGAAAAACGGATGAAACACATGGCAAAAAGTGCCGCTTATAGGTCAATAATTTTAATCTGATCGACATCAAGAATACCACGTTCAACCAACTCTTCTTTCGCCGACTTTGGTTGTGTTGAAAACCATACAACGCGCAGGTTTTGTTCGGCTCGAGAAAAGCTCACATAAGCTAGTTTTCTGGAGCGCTCATCTTGTCCGGCTGTCGGAGCACCAAAGGTATTGGGTGCCAGTAGTTTGCTAAAGCTGTAGTTATTCCACTTTGCTTCTGTGTCATCAAAGACAACCAAGACATCTTTGTACTCCTCACCCTTAACCCCGTGCTGTGTACTGAAAGGTGTGTTGTCAGCAACGAAATCAAAATACGTTTCAAGTTGACCAACTGACATCTGGAAAAACTCATCTGCAAGCCAATCACTTTTATCCTGTTCATGAACGTCTCTATCGAAAGCCTCTGCACGTGGCTCACGGTCCAAGTGGGTTGCTAACCTTTCGGAAACGGAAATCAGTCCAAGCCCTCGTGACTGGTTGAGCACTTCCTTCGTAGTCCCAGTCGCCCATGCTTTACTTAGTTGCTCGATTGCAGCCTCAGCCTGCTTGATGACCACGGACAGGCTTTCGCTGGCTAGGTCACTATCCGATGAAAATGCGGGGCTTCGCTCTTGCAAAATTTCTACTATATTCCTGTTCTTCTCATCTCTGACTGCGCGAACGAGTGGAATGAGGGTTTTCAAAAATGGCGTTAGGAGAAAGTGCTCACCAGATTGGAAGTCATCTTGTGCTGGTTGTGAGGCGTAAGGTCCGTTAAACAAGCTATTTAGTGCTTCAAATCCAAGCCTCCGCGCAATCATTTGCCGAACAAGGAACAACTTCATCACTTCGGATGGATTGTTCCAGCCGATTTTGGCTTCAACATCGGCAAGCTTCGCCAAGACTTTTTCAGTCTGTTCTGCCGTGTAAGTCTTCCTCTCGCCCAAAGGTTCTTCGGCTTCAACCAACCAGAATTCGACGCTTCCTTCGAGTTCGGCAGCATTGCCCGAAGCGACTTGCTGTACGTCAGGTCGGAAAGCATTCAATAGCGCAACCACTTGTGGAGAGCATCGAAAATTCTCAGTTTTGGTGATAAGCTCACCGCCCTCTGGGGGCGCAAAATCGCTAGCGCGTTTGTCATAGATTTGCTGCCACGGGTCACCAAAATACCCAACTACGGGAAAGCCATCGCCCTTACCCAACTCGTTCAAACCTTCAACAATCGAAACAAAGGTGTCTTGAGCTTCATCTACGAAGATAAAAGGGTATCTGGCCCCTAAGATGCGCCTGAACAGTTTGCGTTCCTGAAGTAGGTATGCAGCAACCTCAATAACGTCATCATGACCCAATAAACCTTCTGAGAAGCTGCTAAAACTGGAGTCGTCATAGCGCCATTTCTGAACGTCATTTGTTGCATTGAGTTCGGCGCTCAGGCGCTCCACTTTCTCTCTGGCACGTTTAGCTTTCTGGGAATTACCGCCATTATCATCGCTTTGGGCTTTCGCGATATGATTGGGCAAAAGGTATTCAATGACCGCAGTTTTAATGTCGCGTTCATATGTTGATATTTCACTCCAAAGAAAACTATGGAGCGTGGAAACCTCGAAGAGCTCATCGAATCCGAGCCGCTGTTCAATCACTGCCACGGCGCGTTTGGTAAAGGTTATGCAAGCAACTCTCTGACCGTTGCGCAGCAACTCGGACCCATGAATTTCGCGCACTTCCGTCAGGGCGTCCACAAGTGAGCTAGTTTTGCCTGCACCTGCGCCGGCAATCAGGGCAAAGCTACGCTCTTGTTCTAGGCACTTCCTTACCCTCTTATCTGCTTCTGTGATTATTTTCGTGGTCATAGTGGTGAGGTCATTTTCTTAAGCCTTGGCACAAGTTTCTTCGAGCCACTTGAGACCTTCGTCAATGTAACTTGGGACGGCCCACTCGGCGCTACTTGCCAGCACTTGCATAGCAAAATCTGTCTTCTTCATAGCCGAAGACCGGATGTAGTCGTAGATTTCTTGGTAGGCTGTTGCAGCATCTGCAGAAATCTCAATATCTATAGAAAGCTCATCTGCCGTGAATTTTGAGAGATTTCGGTAAACAAAGTCTTCTTCTAACGTTCGGGCAAGGAGCTTTTGTCCATCAACCTCGTATTCAGTTTGAAAAATAACACATCTCGCTGGTGTGCCTTTGCTCCTGTCCTGAATGGTTAACGCGCGAAGGTCCTGAACCGTAGTTAGATTGAAAAAGTGCTTTAAAGCTGCGTTGGTTGTAACCGCATCTGCGGTGTCCGCGCGGCATGCTTTATGCCTTCCGGCTGCTTCTCCGGAGTCCAAATCGGTAATTATGAGGGTTGGCAAGTTCAAAAATCCGACAAGCTCGTCGAAGCGGTGTGCATAGGCTCCCCCAACCTCCAATAGAGAAAGAAAGACTTTCTTGAGCTCAGGTGCAGACTTGGCCATCATTTCGGGCAGCAAGAGCTTTTCGACTGCACCTTCCACAAGGATAGCGGCATCAGAGAAAAACAAGTCACAGTGCGTAAGGCGCAAATAACGCTTTAAGAATGCGAGCGCATCATCGCTTGAGAACAGCTCATTTCCTTCGTCGTCAAGGGTGGGCACTGGTCGAAAATCACGAAGACTTTTGACTTCTGTAGCGTTCAGAACTGGTTCAATAACTGGGTCATCATCTGCAAGGTGACAACGTGAAAAATACCTAACCTTCGCAAAATCGACCGCGTCTAGTACGTGCGACGAGTGTGTTGTCACCAATAGTTGCGGAACTCGTCCCTGAACATTTTCAGACTCTGCGGACGCATTCAGAACCTTCCAAATATTTTTTATGAAAGTCTGTTGGACTTGGGCGTGAAGGTGAACCTCAGGCTCTTCTATGAAAATCAAATGGCATAGCGGGCGGTCTTTCTCAGTTCGTGCCCATTGCGCGTGAAAATGCTTAGCTTGGATTGCCATGTAGATGAGGTTCTTAAAGCCAAGGCCGTTGTATTGCTCGGGCAACTCATGCTCTTTGGCTTGGTCAATGTAGAGTAGGTTAGTGTTTCCTTTTAGGGCCGTTTCAGGGCTCAGAGTCGAAACGAGGCGGAGATCTCGGTCATTGGCCGACGGCACACCGAGCCCACCAATCATGTCGAGTAGCGGCTGGAACTGTTGTTCGTAGTGCGTTGAGAGCTTGTCATTGTTGTCCTTAATGACGGCATGTGCTTCCTGGGCGGCTTCGACTTGCTCTAGGTTCTTTTCGTAAAAATCCGAAAATGCCTTGGATAGACGATTGCCGCGCCCACTGTCGCTGTCGTCGATATTCCTCTGCGCATCGATGAAGTCGACACGAACGAGGCCGTCAATCAGCTTTTTGCCGTCGGCTGGCGAGAGGGGATTCGGGTCTGCGTTTCTCTCCAGTGCGTAGAAACCAGTCTTGAAGTGTCGTTTGAAGACAGCCTTGTCGTCCAAGAAGCTGGTCAATCTTGGCCCATCGTCATTTTCGATGTCGTCGCCAAATGCACGATGAAACTCCGCCCGTAGAGCTGCGAAATCTTCGACGCTTAGGCTGAGGCGCACACCTAGTTCTTCAAAATCATCTGAAAGATTGGGAACAAGCGCTGCAGCCCGACCATATTCAATCTCGTCCGGATTCACTTCAAACCAAATGTCCAAACTTATTTCAGGGAAATTGTTTTCATCACCAGTGCGCCCAAAATGGTCGATGTTTGCGACGCACCCAACAGAAAAATCGAAAATACTAAAGTCTTTCCCGCCCAAGAAACTACGAACAACCGCAGTTGCAGATGTCTTACCGCTATTGTTTGGGCCAACAAAAACGGTTTCCGTGCTTTCACAGTCGATGTTTACTTGCTCGAGACGCCGAAAATTGACGATGGCTAATTCTTTGACTTTCATTAATATCTTCTTTGCAATTACAACCTCAAGTGTAGCGCGCAATGTGAGTCTTGAAAAGTGGGCCAGCATGCATTGTCCGGCACGAACGTCGAGGCCGGAAACTTTGGTCTCGAACGGAAATGGTGGAGCGAATCCAAAGGTCCGCTCTCCCGATCACAGCGTCAATTGCTGCTGGCGCAGCAAAGGTCTGCTTTAAGCCCGCCCTGCTGGTGCTTGTCAGCCTTGCAGGACCAAGCGAATGTCTCCTTCGGGCTGGAAGCGGCCATCCGAAAACCTTCCCCGGCAATACGTCGATGGCGCTAAACAAGCAAAGAATGAGACCCGAAGATATGGAACCTCGAACTAAGAAAGTTGAATGTTAATACGCCCAGAGTTTTGGGCCAAAAATGCAAATCTTTGGGCGAAATGCAAAGCTATGGGCGCACCTACAGATCCTAGAAATCCAGGTTCTCCACGCTCAGGGCATTTTGCTGGATGAACTCGCGGCGAGGTTCCACCACGTCGCCCATCAGCTTGGTGAACAGATCATCCGCTTCGACCATGTCGTCCACCCGCACCTGCAAAAGCGTACGTGCGTCCGGGTCCAGCGTCGTTTCCCAGAGCTGATCCGGGTTCATCTCACCCAGACCTTTGTAGCGTTGCAGCGACAAGCCCTTTTCACCTTCTTCCAGAATGGCGCGCAGCAGATCCAGCGGACCGTGAATTGCCTGTGACCGGTCGCGACGGACCAGCGTTGCCGGGGTGTTGTAGATCTCTTGCAGGCTTTTGGTGAAGCTGCCGGTCTTACGGGCCTCACCCGAACGCAGCATCGGGCCGTCCAGAGTCCGCACCTCTTCGACACCGCGAAGAATGCGCGCCAGACGGATGCCGTGATCCTGCGTGATCCGGCCCTGCCAGCCGCGTTCGTATTCCAGCGCGATCAGGTCCAGACGTGCAGCGACTTTGTCTGCCACGCCCTGCAAGTCCGCATCGACCGCGCCTGGCACAAAAGCACCTGCAACGGCGGCCTGTTCCAGGATATGGCGTGGATAGTGGGTTGGAAAGGCGTCCAAAACGCGCTTCAACTGACGCGCTTCGTCGACAATGCGCGTCAGATCCTGACCCAGGATCTCTTCGCCAGAACCGAGCTTCAGCACGGCCCCTTCGACACCTTGGTTGACCAGGTATTCATCCATCGCCGCCTGATCCTTCAGGTACACTTCGGATTTTCCGCGCGCCACTTTGTAAAGCGGCGGTTGGGCGATGTAGAGATAACCGCCCTCAATCAGCTCAGGCATCTGCCGGTAGAAAAACGTCAACAGCAATGTCCGGATATGCGCACCGTCGACGTCCGCATCGGTCATGATGACGATTTTATGATAGCGCAGTTTTTCGATATTGAACTCGTCTCGCCCGATCCCGGTTCCCAACGCCATGACGAGATTGCCGATTTCCTGAGATGACAACATCCGGTCAAACCGTGCACGTTCGACGTTCAGGATTTTACCCTTGAGAGGCAAAATTGCCTGAGTTTGCCGATCGCGGCCCGTTTGCGCTGATCCACCTGCGGAATCACCCTCAACCAGGAAGACTTCGGTTTTGGTCGGGTCCTTTTCCGAACAATCCTTGAGCTTGCCAGCCAGAAAGTTCACATCCATCGCCGTTTTGCGGCGGGTCAGCTCGCGCGCCTTGCGAGCGGCTTCACGGGCCAAAGCGGCCTCAATAATTTTGCCGACAATAATCTTGGCCACGTTCGGATTTTCTTCGAACCATTCAGCCAGCTTTTCGTTCATCAGACCTTCGACTGCAGGGCGCACTTCGGATGACACCAGCTTGTCCTTGGTCTGGGACGAGAATTTAGGGTCGGGGACTTTGACCGACAACACACAGGTCAGACCCTCGCGCGCATCGTCGCCGGTAAAGCTGACCTTTTCCTTTTTCGCGATCCCGCTGGTCTGGGCGTAATTGTTGATCGTCCGGGTCAACGCACCGCGGAAACCGGCAATATGGGTTCCACCATCGCGCTGTGGGATGTTGTTGGTGAAGGGCAGGACTGTCTCGTGATAGCTGTCATTCCACCACATGGCGATTTCGACACCGATATCGTCGCGCTCACCCTTGATATAGATCGGTTCGGGCATCGCGGACGTCTTGGAGCGATCTAGGTATTTAACGAATTCCTTGACGCCGCCTTCGTAAAACAACTCAGTCTCTAACCGCTCTGCCGGGCGTTCGTCGATCAGGATGATCCGTACACCCGAGTTCAGGAAGGCCAGTTCGCGCAGACGCTTTTCCAGCGTCTCGAATGAATATTCCAAGTTTGAGAACGTATCCAACGACGCCAGAAACCGCACTTCGGTTCCGGTCCGGTCACCGCATTCAGCGACAACTTTCAGATGCTCGACCGTCTCACCGCCTTCGAACCGTGCAACGTGTTCTTTACCGTTGCGCCAGACACGCAATTCCAGCCAGTTGGACAGTGCGTTCACAACTGAAACACCCACACCGTGAAGACCGCCCGACACCTTGTAGGAATTGCTGTCGAACTTGCCGCCGGCATGCAGCTGGGTCATGATCACTTCGGCGGCGGAAACCCCCTCTTCGGGGTGAATGTCGACGGGAATTCCGCGGCCGTTGTCGCTGACAGAAACACTGGAATCCGCGTGGATTTTGACGGTTACATGGTCGGCGTGACCGGCCAAAGCTTCGTCAATTCCATTGTCCACGACCTCGTACACCATATGGTGCAGGCCCGAGCCATCGTCCGTATCCCCGATATACATGCCGGGGCGCTTTCGAACTGCCTCTAACCCTTTGAGAACTTTAATGGAATCTGCACCGTATTCCTGGGGTGCCTGTGCGTCTTCGGACATGCCGTCAGTACCTATATTATTTTGGTAACTTATACGTTTTCTGGGGGGGATTGTCACGCGCTACCCCAACATTTTGTGTCGGCCTTGCGTGATTTCGTTTCTTTCGGTAGCTGACTGCCGAATCCCTACAAACGGTCGATATCGGCCGCTATATCCGCTGCGATTTCATGGGCGTCGACATCACTGCGCTCGGCCGACAAACGCAGCCCCAAAAGGTCAGATTGATAACGCGTCGCCAGCCGGTTCGGATCATGTTCGGCGGCGATATCTCCGGCCTCCTGCGCCTGACGGAACAGGTCTGCAAAACAGGCCTTCATCTCGGACATGAGGACACCCGCCTGCCCCGCCAGTTCGTGATCTTTGGCCTGCAATTCAGCATAGGTCTTAGCTAACATGCAGGCTTTTGCTGGCGCTCCGCTGGCCTCGATCACCAAACGCGGCTGCGCCTTCAAAGCTTCCAACGGTCCTAACCGGTCAGCCAGAGCCTTCAATCGCGCGACACCCTCTTGTGCGTAGCGTTGCAGTGCCAGCCCATACAAAGCATCCTTGGATCCGAATGCCGCATAGAAACTGCCAGGTTTCAACTTCAACTCGCTTTCAAGGTCTTTCAGGGATGTGCCAGCCCAACCCTGACGCCAGAAAACATCCCTGGCCCGAGCAATCAGGTCATCACGGTCATATTCGGGTTTGCGAGGCATCACCTTCACCAATTCTTGAACGATTGCTCAAATATATACTTGAGTGATCACTCAAGAAAGACTATTTCTGCCTGAACGCGCCAGAAAAGGAGTTCCGACATGGCCAATTTCCCGTCACATGATCTCGAATCCGCCCCCGAAGGGTCCAAACCGTTGCTGGAGAAATCGCAGGCCGCTTTTGGTCGCCTGCCCGGCCTGCACAAGGTCATGGCCGAAAGCCCCCAGCATCTTGAAGGCTATCAAGTTCTGCACGGCCTGTTCATGCAGACCGATTTCGACAACGACGAAAAAACCGTCGTCTGGCAGACCATCAACGTGGAAAACGAATGCCACTATTGCGTACCCGCACATACCGGCATCGCCAAGATGATGAAGGTTTCGGACGAGATCACCGAAGCCCTGCGCAATGAAACCCCGCTGCCGTCGGCCAAGCTTGAAGCACTGCGCACCTTCACCCTGCAAATGATGGAAACCCGCGGCAACCCGACCGAAGCACAGCTGCAGGCGTTCTTTGATGCGGGCTACTCGCACCGCGCAGTTTTGGATGTGGTTCTCGGCCTAGCGCAAAAAACCATGTCGAACTACGTGAACCACATGGCAAAAACCCCGGTTGACGAAGTCATGCGCGGCTTCCTGTGGGAACGTAAGGTCGGCGAGCCGGCCTAAGCGGACACGACCGAGCCCTCAAAGCCATCACTCACGATCAATGATTGGGCTCGGTCGCCCAGTTCCGCAAACAGCTCAGGCCCGGTGCCCGTCATCCAGGCCTGAGCGCCCAGTGCACAAATCTCATCATACAGCGCCGCGCGCCGATCCGCGTCCAGATGCGCCGCCACCTCGTCCAACAACACGATCGGGGGTGCGCCGATCATACTCGCCAAGGCCCGTGCGTTCGACAGGATCAATGAGACCAACAAAGCCTTCTGCTCACCGGTCGAACAATCCTTGGCCGGAACGCCCTTGGCAGCGAACACCCCGTACACGTCCGACCGATGCGGCCCCACCAGTGTACGTCCAGCCGCCAGATCCCGGAACCGGCTTTCACTAAGTGCTTCGCGCAGATCCGCTTCCGTTTCCGGCATCGCACCTTCGGTCTGTACCAGCTCCAAGTCCGCCGATGGAAACGCGGTTTCCGCCTGATCCTGCGCCGCGCGCAGATGATCCAGCGCCAAAAGCCGCGCCGCGTGGATGCGGTGACCAGTCTCCGCCATCTGCCCTTCAAGTGCGGCATACCAATGCGAATCCCGCACCTGCTCTTTCAGCAGGCGATTCCGTTCGCGCATGGATTTTTCGTAAGTTAAAGACGCCTCAGCATGGGCTGGGTCGAAACTCAGCGCGATCCGGTCCAGAAAACGCCGACGTCCTTCGGCCCCCTCGATCCAAATCCGGTCCATCGACGGGATCAACCAGACAATTCGCGCCAGCTTGCCCAGATCAATCTGGCTGGACGCCTTGCCATCAATGCGAACCTGCCGCGCGACACCGCCCTCGGACCAGGTTTCTATCTCGTATTGTCGCCCCTGCGCCTGCAGCACCCCGGTCAGTTTCCAACCCAGCGCCTCGGGGCGTCGGGTCATCTCGGCCGCGCTGGCCCGCCGCATTCCGCGACCGGGGGAAAACAGGGACACCGCCTCGAGGATGTTTGTCTTGCCCGCGCCGTTCGGCCCGTGAATCGCAACAGGCCGACCATCCAAAGATAGTCGCGCCAGCTTGTGGGACCGAAAATGCGAGACGGTAAGCTCGGTCAGGGCCAAACCCATGACCCCTCCCTTCATCTTTTCAAAAATACTCCCGCCGGAGGCATCGCACGTCCGTGCGATCAGACGCGCATCGGCATGACGACGTACACGGCGCTCTGGTCACCGCCCTCGCGCATCAGGGTCGGGTCGGCGGCTGAATTGAACAGGAAAACGGCGTTCTCACGATCCACCTGCGAAGCGATTTCCAGCAGGTATTTTGCGTTGAACCCGATCTCCAGGCGCTCATCACCATAAGCGACTGCCAGTTCTTCCTCGGCCGCGCCGCTGTCTGGCGCGTTGACCGACAGCACCAGCTTATCGGTATCCAGCTGCAGCTTTACGGCACGAGACCGTTCGGACGAAACTGTCGCAACCCGGTCCACAGCCTGTGCGAACTCGGCTGCGTCAACTTCCAGCTGGCGTGTATTGCCCTGCGGAATAACGCGTGTGTAATCCGGGAACGTGCCGTCGATCACTTTTGAGGTCAGCGTGATATCCGGGGTTGCAAATCGCACCTTCGTTTCGCTGACCGACACAGCGATATCCATCTCATCGTCGTCCAGAAGCTTGCGCAGTTCGCCCACGGTTTTGCGCGGTACGATCACACCGGGCATGTCTGCAGCGCCATCGGGCAGATCCGCATCGATGCGCGCCAGTCGGTGGCCATCGGTGGCCACACAGCGCAGCACCTTGCCGCCTTCGGATCCGTCGGCCACATGCATATAAACGCCGTTCAGATAGTAACGCGTCTCTTCGGTCGAGATGGCAAATTTCGACTTATCGAACAACCGGCGCAGCAAGGCTGCCGAGGCCGTAAAGTTCGATTGGTATTCCGAGGACGCCATCACCGGGAAATCTTCCTTCGGCAGCGTCGCCAATGAGAAATTCGACCGGCCTGCTTCAACCGTCAGACGACCTGCGGCGCTGTCGGCGGTCAGTGTCACCAACGCGCCATCCGGAAGCTTGCGCACGATCTCATGCAAAGTCGTTGCGGCGACCGTTGTAGCCCCGGCTTTTTCGACCTGCGCAGGCGCCTTGTCGACAACTTCGATATCCAGATCGGTCGCCCGGAACATCGCCTGATCGCCTTCGGCTTCGATCAAAACGTTGGCAAGTATGGGAATGGTGTTGCGACGTTCGACAACAGATTGGGCCTGGGAAACGGCCTTGAGAAGGGTGCCGCGTTCGATGCTGATCTTCATACCCTTAATTCCTCTGACTTGCGTGCCGAAATGGGCGGGACTGGCACGTTAGCGGTTCCGCCCTGAGGCACAAGGATTTTTTATGGATTTCTCGGTCGGATTGCCCAAAGCGTCAAGGGCCGCGTGGCCCAGCGGGCACAGTTCATTTCCATCCGTGGAAAATAGCGCACAAGAAAACGCCCCGGGCGTGAGGGTCCGGGGCGTTTCTCAAGTGATATGGGTAGGAGCTCAGGCTTCCAGCGCGCGCCGCAGCATTTCCACATCTTCAGCAATCTGGCCGTCTGTGGTTTTCAGCTCTTCGATGCGTTTTACGCCGTGCATGACAGTCGTGTGGTCACGTCCTCCGAACCGGCGGCCGATTTCCGGCAGCGACCGGCTGGTCAGTCGCTTGCACAGATACATCGCAACCTGACGCGGGCGGGCATAAGACCGCAGGCGTTTAGGCCCAATGATGTCGGACAGGCGGATGTTGTAATAGTCTGACACTTTACGCTGAATCTCTTCGACAGTGATCTTGCGCTCGGATGCGCGCAGCACATCGGCCAGGCAGTCCTGCGTCAGCTCCATGTCGATCTCGCGCCCCACCAACGAGGCAAAAGCGAACAGACGGGTCAGAGCGCCTTCCAGCACGCGAACATTGGTTGAGATCCGGTGCGCCAGGAACTCGAGGACGCCATCGGCAATTGTCAGGTCGGGATATGTGCTGCTGTATTGCTGCACCTTGTTTTGCAGGATGCCCAGTCGCAGCTCATAGTCGGTTGGGTGCAAATCGACCACCAGACCACATTGCAGACGCGATTTCACTCGATCCTCAAGGTCTTTGATCTCACCCGGGGCGCGGTCGGCCGAGATGATGATCTGCTTGTTCTGGTCTACCAGCGCATTGAAGGTGTGAAAAAACTCTTCCTGTGTCGAATCTTTGCCTGCGATGAACTGCACATCGTCCACCATCAACACGTCAACCGACCGGAACAGATGTTTGAAGTCCATCATTCGGCGTTCGCGCAAGGCCTGCACAAAGCGGTACATGAACTGTTCCGCCGACAAATAGAGCACGTTCAACTCGGGGTGCTTTGTTTTCAACTCCCATGCAATAGCGTGCATCAGGTGCGTCTTACCCAGACCAACGCCACCGTAAAGAACCAGCGGGTTGAAGGTCACAGGACCACCTTCAGACACACGACGCGCCGCGGCATGGGCCAGTTCGTTGGGTTTGCCGACGACAAAACTGTCGAAGGTAAAGCGGGAATCCAGCGGCGCGGCCTGCAAGGACTCAAATGCCCCATTCGCGGCTTCCATCTGCGGCGCAACAGGTGCATCCCGCACAACTGTCGGCTCGGATTCGGCCTCTGCCTTAGGGCGCGCCGGTGAGTTGGCAGCGACGCGAAAGGTCAGTCGTTGAACCGTTTCCCCTGCGGTGTTCATCTCATACAATATGAGATCCGCAAAGTTCTGACTGACATAGTTGCCCATGAAATTTGTCGGCACGGAAAACACCGCTACACCGTCCTGCAGCTCTTGGAATTCAAGAGGTTCGATCCAGGTCGTGTAGTTGTTTTTTCCGATGGCCTTGAGCAACTTGTTACGTAGTAGTCCCCATTTCTCTTGTGTCATTAAGCGCCTCACGCATCCCATTCTTTATTGGCCTGTCGGCCTTATTGCTATTTTCCGGTTGCCCGGATTAAGCTTTCACACGCAAAAGGGTAACCAACGCCAAACCGCAGAAGTTTGGCGGGTGTGTTTTGGAAAGTCCGCACATCCCTATTTTCCGGCGCTCCATACCCGGAACGCCCTAAAAACAGGGTTGCGCAACGCAATCTCATATTCGACAGGGCTTGGTTCCCTGGTGACCCAAGGACCGCAGCAGATTAGCAAACCAGTTGCCAACATTCGTTCCTGACCGTCCTGATGCCCGTCAGTCTAGTCGTTGGAACAGCCTGTCCCCCCAAGCGAGTGAATCGCTGTAACAGTGGTAGCAAGAGGCCAAGGCATCCGGCAACGAAACTCTGATATTGACTCGTATCTTTCGCCGAAAGAATCTCTCGGGTTTGTGAAGGCGCGGCTTTCCGGCAACAGCAAAAAAAAAGCGCCGCAGGACGCGGCGCATTTTCTATCATTTCACCTTGTTTGGTTGACCCAAGGTCAACCCAGGTCTTAGCCCAGCGCTTTTACACGAGCCGACAGACGCGACATTTTACGCGACGCGGTGTTCTTGTGGAAAACGCCTTTTGTGACGCCGCGCATCAGTTCAGGCTGAGCTGCGCGCAGTGCTGCGGTTGCAGCGTCCTTGTCACCGGATGCGATCGCTTCTTCTACCTTACGCAGGAAGGTGCGGATGCGCGAACGACGTGCTTTGTTGATTGCGAAACGGCTCTCGTTCTGACGAGCGCGTTTTTTTGCTTGGGGCGAATTAGCCATGTGTGTCTCTGACCTTTGGTTCGGTACGTTGTCTAGGGTTGCGCGCCACGGAATATCCGCACCGGATCAGAAATCACGAGTGTGAGTCGGGCCAAGCGGGCCGCACGCGCATGTATAGCGGCGGTTACTACCCAAGTTGGCCGGGTTTGCCAAGCCGATTCTTTTGATGCGGATAGCTGGTATGAAAAAGGCGGGCAAAAGCCCGCCGGTTTCGATTTGATCAGGGCACCGATTACTTGTCGCGGAATTGCGCGGCGCGTTTTTCCAAGAACGCGGCCATGCCTTCCTTCTGATCCTCGGTCGCGAACATCGAATGGAACACACGGCGTTCGAACAGCATGCCTTCGCTCAGCGGCAGCTCATAGCTGCGGTTTACCGATTCCTTGGCTGCCATTGCGGTCAACTGCGATTTTTCGGCGATCTTCTGGGCTGCGCCCATCGCCTCATCCATCAGTTTCTTGGCGGGAACGACGCGGCTGACAAGACCAGCGCGTTCAGCTTCTTCTGCGTCCATGAAGCGGCCGGTCAGGTTCATATCCATGGATTTGGACTTGCCGACAAACCGCGTCAGGCGCTGGCTGCCCCCAAGCCCGGCAATGACGCCAAGATTGATCTCAGGTTGGCCAAATTTGGCAGTGTCCGCTGCGATGATGAAATCGCACAGCATCGCAAGTTCGCACCCGCCGCCCAACGCATATCCGGCTACGGCAGCGATGATGGGCTTGCGGATCGCGCACACGCGGTCGTTCAGAGCACCAAACAGGTTCGAGCTGTAAACGTCCACAAAGCTCATCTCGGACATTTCCTTGATGTCCGCGCCCGCGGCGAACGCCTTGTCCGATCCGGTGATGACGATGCAGCGCACTTTGTCATTGCAATCCGCATCTTCCAATGCCGAGCACAATTCCTGCGCCAGTTGTGAGTTCAGCGCGTTCAGCGCATCGGGCCTGTCGAGCTTGATAAGGGCGACGTGGTCTTCGATTTCGACGATGATCGTCTCAAAAGCCATGAGGTGAAAGCTTCCGGTTGTTCCGTTCAGGTACGATTCCTTACCACGCGCATTCGCTGGATCAAGCTATCTTTGGCATTGCGCACAGTAGAAGGATGAGCGACCGGACTGGGTGATTCTTTTGATTGGAGCCCCACAACCGTCAGTCCTGCAGGGTTCTCCCTCACGGCCATAGACGTCAAAGCTGTGCTGAAAATATCCAAGTTCTCCATCGGCTTGGCGGAAATCGCGTAGGGAAGATCCACCTGCTTCGATGGCGTCCTGCAATACCTTCCTGATGATCGGAACAAGTGCTGCGACTCGGGTCGCAGAAATTTGGCCGGCTTTGCGACGTGGCGACACTCCGGCTCGAAATAGCGCCTCGCACACGTAGATATTGCCCAGGCCGGCAACGATTCCCTGATCCAGCAGCGCCGATTTGATCGGAGTGTTCTTTCCCCGAAACGCATCGATCAGATGTTGTTCGTGAAAATCATTACCCAAAGGTTCAGGCCCGAGGACAGACAGCAGCTTGTGATCGTCCGCAGTTGCTGTCTGCAATAGGTCCATCGCACCAAACCGGCGCGGATCGTTGAACGTGACACGTGCACCATTGGCCATGTGAAAGACCACATGGTCATGTTTTTGGGTTATCGGATGTTCATGCACGAATTGCCCAAGCGGATCGCCGGATACGGTCATCCGGCCTGACATGCCCAAATGGATCAACAAGGTTTCACCACTGCTGAGATCGGCAAGAATGTATTTTGACCGACGACGCAATTGTTGAACCGTCTGCCCGGTCAACCGCTCGGCCATCCGTTCAGGGAAAGGCCAGCGCAGATCGGGGCGATTCACATCTGCCCGGTCGATCACCACGCCTTCCATCGCTGGGCTCAGGCCGCGTCTTACTGTCTCGACCTCGGGCAATTCCGGCATTACACGGCTCCTATTCCAAAGGGCCGCATTGTGCCCCGGTTCCAGAGCCCTATAACAGAGGCGAAATTCGAAAAACGGCAAGGCTAATGTCCGACAACAGCGACAAGACCACTCATTTTGGGTTCGAAACCGTACGTGAGGCTGAAAAGGCCGGGCGTGTACAGGGCGTGTTTAACTCGGTCGCCTCGAAATATGACGTGATGAACGATGTCATGTCGATGGGCATTCACCGGGTCTGGAAAGACGCGATGATGGACTGGCTTGCGCCCCGCCCAGGCCAGCGCCTGCTGGATGTCGCAGGTGGCACCGGAGATATCTCGTTCCGTTTTCTGAAACGCGCGGGCTATGGCCATGCCACTGTCCTGGACCTGACCGAGCCCATGCTGGTCGAAGGCCGACAGCGCGCCGAGGCCGACCAGATGGTCGACAGCCTGAACTGGGTGGTCGGCGACGCGATGGCTCTGCCCTTCGACGACAACACATTCGACGTCTACACCATCTCGTTTGGCATCCGGAACGTGACCCGCCCGCAAGAGGCACTAAACGAAGCATTCCGTGTGTTGAAACCCGGCGGCCGCCTGATGGTGCTGGAATTCAGCCAATTGCCTAATGACGGGCTGCAAAAGCTCTATGACCTCTACAGCTTTAACGTCATCCCGCGCATGGGGAAACTCATCGCCAATGACTACGACAGCTATCAATACTTGGTCGAATCGATCCGCAATTTCCCGGATCAGGAAACGTTTCTGGGCATGGTCCGCGCGGCCGGATTTGAAAATGCCAAGTACCGCAACCTGAGCATGGGCATCGCCGCGCTGCATTCCGGCTGGAAAATCTGATGCGCGGACCACACAACATCATTCGCCTGATCCGCACAGGCGCCACTCTTGAGCGCACAGGCGCCATGAACGTTGTGCTGGACGCGTTCGAAGCGCCGCGCGCACTGCGGTTTCTGGCGCATGCTTTGGGAAAACCGTTCCAATGGCTGGGTTACAAAGGCGATCCTGACATGCCCCCCGCCACAAGGGCGCTGACGGCGCTTGGACCGGCATACATCAAGTTTGGTCAGGTACTGTCGACCCGCCCCGATGTGGTCGGGGATGAGTTGGCCGAACAATTGCGCGTGCTGCAGGACAAGCTTCCCCCATTCTCCAAAGCCGAAGCCATGGCCGAGGTTGAAAAGGAACTGGGCCAGCCGGTTTCCGAAGTGTTCAGCGAATTCAGTGAACCCATCGCCGCGGCCTCAATTGCTCAGGTCCACAAGGCCAAGCTGGTTAGCACCGGCGAAGACGTCGCCGTCAAAGTTCTGCGCCCGAACATTGAACGCGCCTTCCGCAAAGATGTAGACGCATTTTATTTTGCCGCCCGCATCGTGCAGCTATTCGCCCCCGGCGCGCGCCGCTTGCGCCCTATGGAGGTGATCGAACATTTCGACGGCGTGGTCCGCGGTGAGCTCGACCTGCGGTTGGAAAGCGCCGCCGCGTCGGAATATGCGGCCAACACCAAGAACGACACAGGCTTCTGGCTGCCCCCGGTCGTCTGGTCCCTGTCCGCCCGCCGCGTGATGACGCTCAGCTGGGCCGACGGCGTTCCGCTGGGCGACAACGCCGCGCTGGACGCCGCCGGGCACGACCGCGGCGATCTAGCGGAACGCGTGCTGCGCCTGTTCCTGCTGCACGCGCTGCGTGACGGTTTTTTCCACGCTGACATGCATCAGGGCAACCTGAAGGTCGCGGCAAATGGGGACATCATTGCCTACGACTATGGCATCATGGGTCATATCGACGAATATACCCGCCGGGTTTATGCCGAGATCCTCTTTGGCTTTATTCGCCGCGACTACAAGCGCGTGGCCGAAGTGCATTTCGAAGCCGGCTATGTCCCTGCCGACAGGGACGTCGACGAGTTTGCCCGCGCCCTGCGCGCGGTCGGAGAGCCGATCTTTGGCATGGATGCCACTCATATTTCGATGGGACGCCTACTGAATTACCTGTTCGAGGTGACAGAACGGTTCGGTATGGAAACCCGCACGGAACTGATCCTGCTGCAACGGACCATGGTGGTTGTCGAAGGTGTGGCGCGGTCACTGGACTCGCGCATCAACATCTGGGAAGTTGCCCGCCCGGTTGTCGAAGATTACATCAAGCAATCCATCGGCCCCCGGGCTGCACTACGGGATTTTGGCAAAACCGCTATGGTGCTGGCCCGCTTTGGCCCGCGCCTGCCCGCTTTGGTGGAAAATGCGCTGATCGCGCAGACGCAAAAGGACGACACTCAGAACAAAGGCCTATCGGCGGCCATTCTTCCAGCAACCATCGGCGCCGCTGCGGGCGCCGTAATTGTCCTGATCCTGACAGCCTTCACCTAAGGCAAATCCGCCAGCTTCATCTGGCCAAAAATATCCTCGGGGGGGGTCGCGCCGAAGGGCGCGATGGGGGGGGCAGACAGCCCCCCCTCTGCCCGATCCGGATCAGATCCGCTCGAAGGCAATGGCGATGCCCTGTCCGCCACCAATGCACATGGTGACCAGGCCCTTGGATCCGCCGATGCGTTCCAGTTCATACAACGCCTTAAGGGTAATGATCGCGCCTGTAGCGCCCACCGGGTGCCCCAAAGCAATTGCCCCCCCGTTTGGATTCACCTTGGCGGCATCCAGCCCCAGTTCTTTGTTTACGGCCAAGGCTTGCGACGCGAAGGCTTCGTTGCTTTCGATCACGTCAAAATCCTCGATCGACAGGCCCGTGCGCGCCAACAGGTTCTGCACGGCCGGAACTGGTCCGATCCCCATAACCTCGGGGCGGACACCAGCGTGACCATATCCAAGAATGCGCGCCTTGGGCTTCAGACCCGCTTTCTCAGCTGCTGCAGCCGTAGCCAGAACCATCGCGGCGGCACCGTCGTTGATGCCTGACGCGTTCCCGGCCGTCACCCGACCGTCCTTCTTGAACGCCGGGCGCAGTCCTGCCAGCGCTTCGGCCGAGGTCTGCTTGGGGTGTTCGTCGACCGTGAAATCGACCATGTCGCGTTTGACTTTGACCTGAACCGGCGCGATCTGGCTTTCAAAATAGCCAGCCCCAATCGCAGCAGCAGCCCGCGCCTGGCTGGCTAGGGCAAATTCGTCCATTTGCTCACGCGTGATCTGATGTTCATCCGCCACGTTTTCGGCTGTCACACCCATATGGCCGGTGCCAAAGGGACAATTCAGGGCACCCAGCATCATATCGAGCGATTTAACATCCCCCATCTTCGCACCCCAGCGCGCCTGAGGAACGATGTAGGGGCTGCGCGACATGCTTTCAGCACCTCCAGCCACGGCAAATTCTGCATCACCCAACATCAGAGACTGCACAGCGGACACAATCGCCTGCGCTCCCGACCCGCACAGGCGGTTCACATTCATCGCAGGTGTTTCGTTCGGAATGCCCGCTTGTTTTGCAGCGGCGCGCGACAGGTACATATCGCGTGGCTCGGTGTTGATCACGTGGCCAAAAACAACGCTGCCGATCTGGGTCGGTTCGACCCCTGAACGTTCCATCGCCGCTTCCGTCACCACGGTCGCAAGATCAATCGGCGCGGTTGATGCCAGCGCCCCGCCAAACGTACCAATCGCGGTGCGGGCACCATCAAGAATCACGATGTCTTTCATGTCTCTACTCCTCCGGAATTTGACGGCACTATGCACCTGCGGCATCAGGCTGTCCCATGGAACGTACCGTCACAAGCAGAATTGACATATGACGGACAAACGCGCATGAGATTCCGTCATGACGGAAAATCCAGACGATATCCTGACACGCCTGCCCGCTCGCCTGAAAGAGGCACGTCGGGCCAAGGGTCTGTCGCTTGAAGCCGTGGCAAATCTTAGCGGCGTATCCAGATCGATGGTCAGTCAGATCGAGCGGGGCGAAAGCAGCCCAACGATCTCGACCCTGTGGAACCTGACCCGCGCGCTACAGGTGGATTTCGCAGGTTTACTCGAAGACGCGAACAGCGCGAACCAAATCGAAGTCCTCAGGAAATCCGAGGTGCCCAGCATCGACAACATGGGCCAAAACTGCCGGATTCGCATTCTTTCACCGCCCGAGGAAGCAGGTGGTCACGAGGTCTACGATATTGAGTTGGACAAAGACGGCGCACTAAACAGCCAGCCCCACGCCCGTGGAGCCAGAGAACAGTTGACCGTGCTGGAAGGTGCCGTTCGTGTGACCTCCGGTACGGCTGTCAGTGATCTGCAGAAGGGTGATACCGCACGCTATGCGGCGGATGTCGCGCATTCGATCGTTGCTAACGGGGCAGCGCGCGTCTTCCTGATCGTCAAAAACGCCTGACACCTGTAAAATCCGTATTCACGGAAATTTTTCCTGTATATTGTAATTCCCCTATTTGGGAATTGTGTCCGCTATGTTAGAAATGCGACTCAGACAAACGGAGACCGCCATGGCTGATGCATTCCTGTCCCACATAACGGACACCCTCGCGCAGATCGAATCTGAGGGTCTGTACAAACGCGAACGAATGATCACCTCGCCTCAGGGAGGTGAGATTACGGTGGGCGGTAAGCAGGTGATCAACTTGTGCGCCAACAACTATCTGGGTCTGGCTGATCACCCCGCGTTGATCGAGGCCGCCAAGGGTGCGATGGAACCCAAGGGGTTCGGCATGGCCTCGGTCCGGTTCATCTGCGGCACGCAAGACATCCACCGTGAGTTGGAACAGAAGCTGGCCAAATTCCTGAACAAGGACGATTCGATTCTGTTCGCCGCCTGTTTCGATGCCAATGGCGGACTGTTTGAGCCTTTATTAGGGCCTGAAGACGCCATTATCTCGGACAGTCTGAACCACGCCTCGATCATCGACGGCGTTCGGTTGTGCAAGGCCAAGCGCTATCGCTATCTCAACAATGACATGAACGATCTTGAGGCTTGGTTGAAACAAGCGCGCGAGGATGGTGCTCGGCACATCATGATCGCGACCGATGGCGTGTTCTCAATGGATGGCTATCTGGCCAACCTGCCAAAAATTCGCGAGCTGGCGGACAAATACGATGCGATCGTCATGGTGGATGACTGCCACGCCACCGGCTTCATGGGGCCAAGTGGGGCGGGCACGCCGGATCACTTCGGTGTCGACGTGGACGTTCTGACGGGAACCTTGGGCAAGGCACTTGGGGGGGCTATCGGCGGTTACATCGCCGGGCCGCAGCCAGTGATCGACCTGCTGCGGCAGCGGGCGCGGCCTTACCTGTTCTCAAACTCGCTGCCACCTTCCATCGTCGCCGCCGGATTGGAAGCAATCCGCCTGGTCGAAGAGGGCGACATGCTGCGCGCACAACTTTTTGGCAACGCGAAATACTGGCGTGCAGGATTGGAAAATCTGGGCTTTGACCTCCTGCCCGGTGAGCATCCAATTATCCCTGTCATGCTGGGCGAGGCGCAACTGGCGCAAGATATGGCGTCGCGCCTGTTCGACGAAGGCGTCTATGTCTCGGGCTTCTTTTTCCCAGTGGTCCCACGTGGACAGGCACGGATCAGAACACAGATGAATGCGGCTCTAACAAAGGACGAATTGGACCGTGCGCTGACCGCCTTTGGCAAGGTCGGCAAAGAATTGGGAGTGATCTGATGCGCCCCAACACAATGAAAGCTTTGGAGAAATCCAAACCCGAGGAAGGCCTGTGGATGGTGCAGGCTCCGGTGCCCGAAATCGACGCGGTCGAGGTTCTGATCCGCATCAACAAGACCGGCATTTGCGGGACAGATATCCATATCTGGAACTGGGATGACTGGGCTGCAGCCACCGTGCCGATCCCGATGATCACGGGCCACGAATTCGCGGGTGAGATCGTCGAAATCGGGCGCAATGTCACCGGTCTGGAGATCGGCCAGCGCTGTTCTGGCGAAGGGCATCTGATCACCACCGACAGTCGCCAAAGCCGAGCGGGCAAGTTCCATCTGGATCCTGGTACACGGGGCATCGGTGTAAACGAACAGGGGGCTTTTGCCCAATACCTGAAACTTCCTGCCTTCAACGTGGTGCCCTTGCCTGAAGACGTACCTGACGAGATCGGAGCCATCCTCGACCCGCTGGGCAACGCGGTTCACACGGCGCTCAGCTTCGACCTGTTGGGCGAAGACGTTCTGATCACAGGCGCAGGCCCAATCGGCATCATGGCAGCCGCTGTCGCCCGGCATGCAGGCGCGCGGCATGTGGTGATCACCGATATCAACCCGGATCGTCTAAAGCTGGCCGAACACGTCGTGCCCACCGTGCGGTCCGTGGATGTCAGCAAGGAAGACCTGCAAGACGTCATAACCGAGCTTGGTATGCAGCAGGGGTTTGACGTTGGCCTAGAGATGTCCGGTTCGCAAGCCGCACTGGACCAGATGGTCGAGGCACTGGTGATGGGCGGCAAAATCGCCTTGCTGGGCATTCCCCCCGGAAAATCCCCGGTGGATTGGAGCCGTATCGTCTTCAAGGCCATCACCATCAAAGGTGTATATGGGCGCGAAATGTTCGAAACCTGGTACAAGATGATCGCCATGTTGCAGAACGGTCTGGACGTCAGCCGGGTCATCACACACCAGATGAAGGTCGACAATTTCGCCGCAGGTTTTGACGCGATGAAATCCGGCCAATCAGGCAAAGTGGTTCTGGACTGGACTTAACGCTCTGGAATTGCGCGGGATCAGACCCTAAACAGGGGTGAAATCATGCGTTTGGAGGAGCAAATGGGCGACAAGGACCGGTATCTGGAACGTGGGATCGAGGACACTCTGGTCACCGATTTCGCGGAAACCCATCGCAAAAGCTATGGTGACTTCCTGCAGCTCAAGACCTTGTTGAACTTGCAAAAAACGTTTCAGGACCCTGCGCAGCCGGATGAAATGCTGTTCATCATCATCCATCAGGTCAGCGAGCTGTGGCTGAAACTGATGCACCACCAACTGGTCGAGGTGCGCCGGTTCCTGCAACAGGATGAATTCGGGCCTACGATGAAGAACCTCGACCGGGTCAAGGCGATTCAGCGCCAGCTGATCTCGGCTTGGGAGACGTTGCTGACCATGACGCCGGCCGACTATATGACCTTCCGCGAGGCATTGGGCAGTTCGTCGGGTTTCCAAAGCTACGGCTATCGTCAGATCGAATTCATTCTGGGCAACAAGGATGCCTCGACGCTTAAGGTTCACGCACATGATCCCGAAGTGATGGCGATGCTAGATGCCGCACTGACGAAACCGTCCTTGTATGACGAGGTGCTGCATATGTTGTCCCGTCAGGGTTTCGATGTGCCCGATGATTTACTAAATCGGGACTATGCGCAGCCATATTCCGGCGACAACCGCGTGGTGAAGATTTGGGGGCAGGTGTTCCGCGACACGGACAAACATTGGGACCTTTACGCGCTGGCCGAAAAGTTGATGGACGTCGAATCCCTGTTTCAGCGTTGGCGATTTGACCATGTCACGGCTGTGGAACGTGTGATCGGCAACCAACCCGGCACGGGTGGATCCAGCGGCGTGTCCTTTCTGCGCAAGGCCCTGGATTTACGCTTCTTCCACGATCTCTACGATGTGCGCACCGAATTGATGTATGCGGGGCAGGAGTAGGCGATGCTGTATCGAGGGTTCTCTCAGGATGAGCTGGAGCGTGAATACTCTCCCAGCTCGATGATCGGTGGCGATCTGACGCCTTATCTAGACAGCTATACCGCACTCAGCGCGCAGCACCGGGCGAGGATGGACGTGAAGGAAAACGTCGCCTATGGCGATTCGCCGGCGCAAGTGCTGGATTTCTTTCCCGCGAAAGGAGCAGGCGCGCCTCTGCACGTCTTTGTTCACGGCGGATATTGGCAAGCGCTCAGCCAGCGAGAATCGGCGATGATGGCCCCCGCACTGATTGAGGCCGAGCAATCCTTTGCCACGTTGAATTACACGCTGGCCCCGGATGCGCGGCTGGATCAGATGGTCAACGAATGCCGCGACGCCTTGCTTTGGCTGGCAGAGAACGCGTTCAATTTAGGTTTTGATCCGTCGCGGATCACGCTATCGGGACACAGTGCAGGCGCGCATCTGGTGGCCATGGTCATGGCGACCTCGGCGGATGCGTTGGCCCGCGCGGGATTGCGCGTGCGCGATGTTATTCTGATCAGCGGCGTCTATGATCTGGAACCGATCAGCCTGACCTCGGTGAACGACCCGCTGCAGTTGACCCCGGTCGAGGTGCACGATCTGTCCCCGATCCTGCACTTGCCACCCCCCGGTCCACGCTATCAAGTGACGGTGGCAGAACGGGACACGCCGGAATTCATCCGCCAAAGCCGTGATTATGCAGAAGCCCTACGCAAAGGCGGGCATTCGGTCAGTTTCGATTTGCTAAAGGGCATGCAGCACTTCGATATCATCATGCATCGTGGGACGTTTTTGCCGGCAAATCGGTAGTCAAAGGCATTGAAAATCAACTGATTTGGTATTTTCCCCGGAAATTAATACGACGATTACAAACCTTACCTTTGCGGCCAAGGTTCGAATGTCCGCTCCGAGCCCAAAGCGGTCGCGCTTTCTTGATGGAACCCCTTTGCTCTAACTACCGGGCTGACATTGCTCTTTCTACAAGCTAGCTTCCAACAAGCGGGGAGAGAAACATGGAAAAGAGGCTTGCTGCGGTGCTGGCGGCTGATGTCGCCGGATACTCGGCGTTGATGGATCAGGATAGGGACGGAACACTCAAAGCGCTCAAGGCTTTCCGTGAGGATCATCTAATACCCGCTTTAGCAGCCCATGATGGGCGACTGGTCAAAAGCATGGGCGACGGATGGATTGTTGAGTTTCGCTCCGCATCAGCCGCGACAGAATGCGCGATTGCTGTTCAGATTGCTGACCGACCACAGGAAATCCAAATCCGCATCGGCATACATACCGGGGAAGTCGTTTCGGAAGGTGATGACATATTCGGTGACGGTATCAACATAGCTGCCCGTCTCGAGGCATTAGCGGAACCGGGGCAAATATTGATTTCAGACACCGCACATAACAGCCTAGACAGGAATGCCGCCGCCTCGTTCTCTGGCGGCCAGCAGGCCGAATTGAAGAACATTGCCCGCCCCGTTGGCGTGTGGCAGTGGCCTGTCGGTTCGGCGGCTACAAGTCCAACTGTCAAATCGGAGAAACCCGGTATTGCTGTGCTGCCGTTTGACAATATGTCTGGCGACACTGAACAAGAGTTTTTCGCCGATGGGATTACCGAGGACATCATAACTGAGTTGTCTCGGTTTCGTTGGTTGATGGTCGTGGCGCGAAACTCGTCTTTTACATTCAAAGGAAAGAGCACTGACATTCGCGAAGTCGGGCAGGTGCTCGGCGTGAGATATGTGCTTGAAGGGTCTGTAAGGCGCGCGGGTCAGCGTCTGCGGATAACAGGACAATTAATTGATGCAGAGAATGGCAGCCATATTTGGGCCGATCGTTTCGATGGGATGCTGGACGATGTTTTTGACCTTCAAGATCAGGTCACACAGGAAGTTGTCACGGCAATCGAACCGTCCGTTCGCCATGCCGAGACGGTCCGCGCTCGGGCGAAACCGACAGAAAACCTCGACGCGTATGAACTTTATCTCCAGGCTCAGTCACATTTTCACCTGCTGACCGACGAAGACAACCGTGAGGCTATTCGCCTTACACGTCTGGCGTTGGAGCGCGATCCTGATTATTCGTCGGCAGCTGGATTGCTTGCGTGGCTGCATATCCAAAGGATGGTACAGGGACTTAAGCCGATTGATGAAGGGCCTAAAGCGGCCATAACCGCAGCAGAACGTGTGTTGTTAAGTGACCGCGCGGATGGAATCGCGTTGGCTTACGCCGCACACTCAATCTCTATGCTTGCACAAGACTTGCCGCGAGCTCGCGCAGTTTTCAAACAAGCACTAGCCGAAAATCCAAATGCTGCGACCGTTCACATGCTCGCTGGCATCAATCTGAATTTTCTCGACAGACCCGAAGAAGCCCTCGAACACGCGACACACTCGATCAATCTCAGTCCGAAAGATCCGATGCGGCACGCAGCCTATGTAGGGCAAGCCTCCGCATTTTTCCAACTTGGCCGCTATGCTGAAGCTGTAGTGGCCAATCGAAACGCCTTGGCCATTAGGGCGAAATTCGTGATTACTCATCTCATGCTCATCGCATCCTTGGCTCAAAACGGAGACCTTGAGTCAGCAAGGGCTGCGGTATCTGAACTGAAGGAACTTCGTCCGGATCTCGACATTAAAGAACAAACGAAGCTCCCCATATTCAGCGTTCCCGAATGCTCGGAGCAATGGCGGGATGGATGGCTAAAAGCAGGCCTTCCAATCTGAGAAAGCAAAGTTAAGCAGGCGACCCAATCCGGCGGCTTCGTCCGCACAGCCGACCTTGAAGTCAGACTCATCTCATAATTAGGGCAGGATTGTAAAACGCACCTTACTGACTGGATTCAGAGAATCTCATACGCACAATCAAAGGCTTGCAACCATTCACAAAAATAAAACAGCGGCCCGAGTGAGCCGCTGTTTTTTGTTTTACTGTACTACCGGATCAATCCAGCGTCCGGGTGACCTCTTCGCGTTCGAAGATTTCGATCACGTCGCCTGCACGGATATCGTCGTAGTTCTCGAACGCCATCCCGCATTCCTGACCCGACTGGACCTCGGCCACTTCGTCCTTGAAGCGCTTCAGCGTTTTCAGCGTGCCTTCGTGGATCACCACGTTGTCGCGCAGCAGGCGGACGCCTGCGGAACGACGCGCCACGCCTTCGGTGACCAGACAGCCAGCAACTTTGCCGACGCCTGTAACCTTGAAGACTTCGCGGATCTCGGCGTAACCGATGAACTTTTCGCGGATCTCGGCGCTCAGCAGGCCAGAAGCGGCGGCTTTCACGTCATCGACCAAGTCGTAGATCACCGAGTAGTAGCGGATTTCCACGCCCTTCTGGTTCGCGGTGTTCCGCGCCGACGCATTGGCACGCACGTTGAAGCCCAGGATCGGCGCACCGGATGCTTCGGCCAGGCCGACATCGGTTTCGGTAATCGCACCTACGCCCGAGTGCAGTACGCGCACGCGCACCTCGTCGTTGCCGATCTTCTCCATCGCCTGAACGATGGCTTCAGCCGAGCCCTGAACGTCTGCTTTCATCAGAATTGGCAGTTCGTTGACGTTCTCGTCTTCCTTGGCCTTCTGCATCAGCTGCTCAAGGGTCGTTGCGGCACCAGCGGCGGCGCGTTTATCCTTGGCGGCCTGTTCGCGGTATTCCGCGATCTCGCGAGCCTGCGCTTCGGTCTCGGTCACGTTCAGAACGTCGCCAGCCTCAGGCGTGCCGTTCAGACCCAGAACCTCGACGGGAACCGAGGGGCCAGCTTCCTTGACGCGTTCACCCTTGTCATTAATCAGCGCACGGACTTTACCGTATTGCTCACCCACGACGAAGATATCGCCCTGACGCAGCGTGCCGTTCTGAACCAGAACAGTGGCGACGGGGCCGCGACCCACGTCCAGCTGCGCCTCGATCACGGCACCCTGGGCGGCGCGATTCGGGTTGGCTTTCAGCTCCAGAATTTCGGATTGCAGCGCGATGGCTTCCAGCAGCTCATCCAGACCCTGACCGGTGATCGCAGAGACTTCGACGTCCTGAACTTCACCCGACATTTTCTCGACGATGACTTCGTGCTGCAGCAGATCGGTGCGCACCTTGTCCGGGTTCGCGCCCGGCTTGTCGACCTTGTTGATCGCCACGATCATCGGCACTCCGGCCGCTTTCGCGTGGTTGATCGCTTCGACCGTCTGCGGCATCACCGCGTCATCGGCGGCAACAACCAGAACCACGATATCGGTGACCTGAGCACCGCGCGAGCGCATCGAGGTAAAGGCCGCGTGACCCGGCGTATCCAGGAAAGACAGTGTGGTGCCGCTATCGGTTGTCACCTGATAAGCACCGATGTGCTGGGTGATGCCACCCGCTTCGCCTGCCACAACCCGCGCATCGCGGATCGCATCCAGCAGCGAGGTTTTGCCGTGGTCAACGTGACCCATGATGGTGATGACCGGCGGACGCGATTTCAGATCTTTGTCGTCGTCTTCGACCTCTTTGATGACGTCCTCGACATCCGAATCAGAGACACGGGTCACTTTGTGACCGAATTCTTCGATGATCAGCTCGGCGGTATCGGCATCAATGGTCTGGTTCTGCGTGACCATCATGCCCATGTTCATCAGCGATTTGACAACGTCTGCCACACGCTCGGCCATACGGTTGGCCAGCTCTGACACCGTGATCGCCTCGGGCAGCTGTACGTCGCGGATTACCTTTTCGCGCTCGACCGTACCACCCATGGCTTTCTGACGCGCCCGCTCCTGCTTGCGCTTCATCGCCGCCATAGAGCGGTGACGATTACCTTCGCCGCCCGTTGCCTGACCCAGTGTCAGCTTGCCGGACCGGCGGTTGTCATCACGGCCTTTGCCACGATTTCCGCGCTGTTCACGCTCGCGATCGTTTTTCCGCGGCGTTGCAGCCGGTGCAGGCTTGTTGGCCGGGCTGCGCGGAGCAGCCGCCTTGGGCTCTGCCGGTGCAGCCGGGGCAGCAGCGCGTTGGGCCGCTATTTCAGCCTCTTTGCGCTTGCGATCTTCTTCTTCGGCCTTGGCACGTGCACGTTCTTCGGCCTCACGCTGTTCGCGTTCCTTGGCCTCTTGCTCCGCACGACGACGGGCGCGTTCTTCTTCACGCGCTTTTTCAGCTGCCTCGCGGGCGGCGGCCTCTTCGACCTCGCGGGCCTTCGCGGCCTGCAGCGCCTTCATCCGGCGGGCCATCTCCGCATCGGAAATCCCGGCAGGGCGGCGCGACGGATCACCCGAGGGCGTTGCTCCGCCACCCGGCTTGCCGGCACCCGGCTTGGGAACCACCACGCGCTTGCGTTTGGTCTCCACCACGACATTCTTGGTACGTCCGTGGCTGAAACTTTGTTTCACATTTCCGGGGCGTGCCCCGCCACGAAGACCCAATGTCTTTTTGCCGTCATTATCGCTCATAAAGCTTCTTACCCTTCCGCGCGGCCCCTGCCGCCGTCATCCGTTTCGCGCAAGCCACGCAGGCGCTGCGCTTCCTCTACAACACGTTTGGCGAGTCCGCCAGAGGCGAGCGCCGCATGAATCACGGTTTGGCGCCCAAATGCCTGTCCCAGCTCGTCCGCCGTCAGCCAGCCGATGTATGTTCCGAAGTGCGGCGTGCTCAGTTTCGACTTGCCGCGCCCTGATCCATCAGAGGCTTGTATCAGTACCTGGGCCTCTTCCCGGTCCAGCCACGTCTTGACCTTTTCGTAACCGGCGATCGCATCACCGGATTTGCGCGCAAGGCTCACCAACTCGATCACACGGCGCGCAATCTGACGCTCAACTTCATCCGCGAGATCGTTAGGCACACTGACTTGCGCCTTGAAACCACGTGCAAACAACTTTTTGCCCACGGCCTTGTCCAACGCGCTTCGATCCGCCGCGACATAGACACCGCGCCCCGGTAGTTTCGCCGCGACATCCGGAAAGACCTGACCATCCGGCCCCGTCACAAAGCGGATCAACCCATATTTAGGTTGAACCTCGCCCGTGGCGATGCACTTGCGTTCAGGTCCTTCGGACCGATCCTTATGGACGCCACCGCGACCCATTTGCGCCACCCGAAGCCTGAGATCAGGCCTCGGCCTCCTCTTCGGTAACTTCTTCTTCGGCCTGCTCCAACTCAGCAGGATCGACCCAGCCCAGCATGATCCGAGCTGTCATGACCAGATCCTGCGCCTCTTCCAGCGTTACTCCGAAAGGTTCCAGAACACCGTCATCTTTGATTCGCTGGCCGTCGACCGTGGTCCAACCACCGGCCAGTTCCCAGTCAGCGCAGGTGGCGAAGTCTTCCAGGTTCTTCACATCGTCCTTGGCCAGCGCCTCAACCATCTGGGGTGTCAGGCCTTCGAACTCAATGAGACTGTCTTCGGCACCCAACGCGCGGGCACTTTCCAACGCAGCCTTGGCCTGTGCTTCCAGATATTCGCGCGCCCGTGTTTGCAGCTCTTGCGCGGTGCCTTCGTCAACGCCGTCGATCACCAGCAGTTCTTCGATTTCCACATAGGCTACCTCTTCGAGGTTGGTGAAGCCTTCGGACACCAGCAACTGGGCAAAGAACTCATCCAGATCCAGGCTGTCCATGAACAGCTGGGTGCGGGCTTCGAATTCCTTCTGACGACGCGCCGATTCTTCGGCCTCGGTCATGATGTCGATATCCAGATTGGTAAGCTGGCTGGCCAGACGCACGTTCTGACCGCGGCGACCGATGGCCAGCGAAAGCTGTTCCTCGGGAACCACAACCTCGATTTTGCCGGCTTCTTCATCCAGAACCACCTTGGAAACCTCAGCAGGCTGCAGCGCGTTCACCAGGAAGGTCGGTTGATCTTCGTTCCACGGGATGATGTCGATCTTTTCACCCTGCAGCTCGTTTACAACGGCCTGCACGCGGCTGCCGCGCATACCAACGCAAGCACCAACAGGATCGATCGAACCGTCATAGGAAATCACGGCGATCTTGGCGCGCGAACCGGGGTCACGGGCAACAGCTTTGACCTCGATGATGCCGTCATAGATTTCCGGCACTTCCATCTTGAACAGCTCAGCCATGAATTCCGGCGCGGTGCGCGACAGGAAGATCTGGTGTCCACGAACTTCGCGACGCACTTCCTTGATATAGGCACGCACACGGTCATTCGGACGATAGCTTTCGCGACCGATCTTGTCATTGCGGCGTAGAACGGCCTCAGCACCGCCCAGATCGACGATGACATTGCCAAACTCTTCGCGCTTGACCGCACCGTTGATGATGGTGCCTGCACGATCCTTGAAATCTTCGTACTGACGGTCACGCTCGGCTTCGCGAACCTTCTGCAGGATCACCTGCTTTGCGGATTGTGCCGCGATACGGCCCATTTCAACCGGCGGCACTTCTTCGACGAAGACGTCACCAACCGAAGGCGTTTCCATATACTGCTTGGCCTGCTCAACGGTCATCTCGGCCTGATAGTTTTCCAGCTCTTCATCCTCGACCACGGTGCGGACGCGGGTGAATGTCGCTTTACCGGTCTTGCGATCGATGCTGACGCGGATGTCCATCTCGGCGCCGTAACGGCTCTTGGCGGCGCGGGCGAGCGATTCTTCCATCGCTTCGACAACCAGACCGGGGTCGATCATCTTTTCGCGGGCCACGGCCTCGGCGGTCTGCAGCAGCTCCAGCTGGTTGGCTGAGGTGATTGCCATCAGTTCGTCTCCTCTTCGGACCCTTCGGTCTCAATCTCGTCGAAAGCGTTTTCGTTCAAGGCACCGGCGTCTTTGCGCTGGCGCAGCATTTCCTTGATCAGGTCATCGGTCAGGACCAGCTTGGCATCGCTTAGCCAGTCGAATTGCAGTCCGATGGTGATCGTCTCGTCCCCCTCGGCGAGATTGATCAAGACCTCATCGCCCTCGATCCCGGCCAGCTCACCCTTAAAACGGCGGCGCCCGTCGATCAGTTCGGCGGTTTCGATCTTGGCCTCATATCCTTCGAACGCCTCAAAATCCTTAAGACGGGTCAAGGGGCGGTCGATGCCGGGGCTGGACACTTCCAGCGCATAGGCGTCAAGGATCGGATCCTCGACATCCAACGTGGCGCTGACCGCGTTCGAAATCTCGGCGCAATCATCCACTTCGATACCGCCATCAGGCTTGTCAGCCATGATCTGCAGCGTGGTTTGTTTGCCGCTCATCAGGCGAATACGCACAAGCTCATACCCCAGATCCTCGATAACGGGGGTGATGATCTCGGCCAGTCGCCGGTCGATGGCTGCTTTGGCTATCAGGTCATTTGTCATCTGGTACTCTACCCTGTCAGTCGGGCACAAAAAAACGGGCGCGCGGCCCGTCGATCTTTTCCGGTGGAGCCCCGGACCGAAGCCCGACACGCCGCTGTTAACGGCCATATAGCCAAGCGACTGCAAGATTGCAAGCCCAAGCACCAGGATGGGCAATCACAATATCAGTCTGACAGAATCCACTCGCCATTTTCACACAAGTAAGGACCAACGCGGTCCCCGTCTTCGTAGACTTCGCCGTCAAACAGGCATTGACGTCCCTGGGCATGTGCCACGCCTGACAGAGCGACGGTCACAAGTGCAATAATGGCAGCGAGAACAGAAAGTTTATTCATGGAAAGCTCCTATTCCGCCGAAGATGCAAAAAGCGCAGGCTGCGTGTTGCGCGGGTAGATAATCACCGAAAGAGTGCCCCTGCCCTGAAACTGCTCGGCATTCGCCGTCCGCGGTGGGAAGAGTTGATCAAAGGCCACCCTGTTCAGCCCCAACTTCATTTCCGAACCCGACAAAAACTCGAACGGTGTCCGCGCGGCGCAGGCATGAAAAACAGGATCTTGCCGCACCGTGAACTGACGCATGATATTGGATGACCCCCCGGTCGGTTTGATCAGGACGGTAATCCCCGGTTTCAAAAAACTGTCGGGGCAGGTGTACACCATCGGTTTTTCGTTCCCATTTGCGTCATGCAACAACACGGCCTCGGCCGTTACCTCGTGCTTGAAGGGGCTGAACACGGTCTCTTGCTGAATGAAGTTCGTGTAAAGCGTCGCAAATAGCTGGCTGTCACCACGCGGTTCGGACTTTATACCCTCGTACAGATCAGCGATCGCCTGCCACATCCGTGAATCCGCCCCACGCAATGTTCCGGGCAGCGAAAACGGACCTTCCAGATCATACAGCACGTCGCGCAGCCCGGCCGACAGGGGATCCTCCTTTTCCAGCCCTCTAATTTCGTGAACCAGATCCGAATCGTTCAACGCATAGTAACCATGCGACTTCAGCGTGCGGGTCAGAGCCCGCATATCGGACAGTTTCCGCGCTGTCGTCTCTGCACTATCTTCGGGGTTCGCCTCTACGGCCTCAAAACCCTTGTCCAGCAACTGGGTCAGCGACTGCCCTTCGCGGGCATCCAGCTCTATCGTCCCGTTTTTGCTGACTTTTACGGTAACGTCTTTACCTGATTTCAGGGCAAACACCGCAACAACCGCCAATGCTACGGACAAAATGGAAATTGATATATTCTTTAAACCTTCAACCCTCATGGGAATTCTCCCACTTTCGAAACAATTAAGCTAATACAGCGCGTACAATAGCAAAATTTTGCACAAAGTAGAAGTCAGGCGAATTTTCGGCGTTTAAATCAACCACCAACGCTCGGCAACGCGGCCATCATCCAGGGGGCGATCCGTTCCGATCTGACGGGGCATGCCGACATGCCCTGCTACAGCCAGCGCCATATCGGATTCGCTTGGAAAAAAGCGCAATCCGCGGTGCGGGCTGAACCCTTCGCCCTGCGGCAGTGCCGCGATATCCACAAAGCCGTCTCGCAGTGCCTCGGTACGCACGCGAGCGTCGGGAATCACGATAACTTCCAGGGTTTCGGCCCAGCCAGCCAATCCATCCTTGTAGTGGCCCGCCACACGGCGCCCAAGGAAATGACGATCATCCTCCGCCCGTTCAACTCGGTAGCATCCGGTGCCGTTCGCCGCCTGCAAGGGCGTGACACCTTGCCCGTTGCGCGTAATAACGAACCTGCTGTCGGCCAAAAGGAAGGGTAGACCCGGGTTGGCCTGAGCCAACTCCAGACGCACGCGATTATCTGACAAGGCGTCGACCTGCCCGACATCGCCCAGAACCGCCATCACATCCCTTACATCAAGGACCGCGCCATCGTGAAAACGAGCGTTCTCGCGCAGATCAAAGCTCCAGATGCGGGCTTGGGAATCAGTTTGCCAACCGGTCGCAAGCTCTCCGCGCAGGGTGCCGTCGGGTGCAATCTCGGTCAGGGTGTCGAACACGGCCCCACGGGCAACCTGCTCCAAACTGTCATCGCGGGGCACGGCAAGGCGCAGCGTACCACCCACTTTGGGCGTATCGGCTAAAGACGCACCGGTCGCCGCGAGCAGAGCGGCAGCAGCGCCGGAGGCAAACAGAGCACGACGGTCGATGCGGGTCATAATGCGCCCTCCGCCACGCGGTCCATGATGCGAACCAATTCCGCGCTAATTCCGGGTTCGGACAGCGCATGCCCGGCCTGGCGCACCATCTTCAGCTCGGCATTGGGCCACAGCTGGGCAAGGTTCCACGCGGCCTGAGGCGGACAGATCATGTCATACCGACCCTGCACGATATGGCCGGGGATATGTGCGATTCTGTCCATCTGGTCCAAAATCTGCCCGTCGCGTTCAAGGAACGCGCGGTTGATGAAATAGTGATTCTCAAGCCGCGCAAAGGCGCGCGCGTATTCACCGGGGCTTTCCCCGGTTGCGCCATGTGAATGGATCGAGGCCAGCGCATTTTCCCAACTGGACCAGGCCCGGGCATACAGAATCTCGGTCGCGCGATCACCCGAGAACAGGCGTTTGTTATATGCGCCGATCGTGTCGCTTAGTTCACTTTCCGACAGCAGAGCGGTGAACTTCGCCCATTGCTCGGGCCAAAATTTGCCCGCGCCACCACCATAAAACCAGTCCAGCTCGGCCTGCGTCGCAAGGAACACACCGCGCAGCACCAGGCGATTGACCCGATCCGGGTGGGACTGCGCATAGACCAGCGCAAGCGTTGCCCCCCAGCTGCCGCCAAAGACAATCCAGTCGCCGATATCCAGCAGGGTTCGCAGACGTTCGATATCGTCCACCAGATGCCAAGTGGTGTTGTCCGTGACGGACGCATGGGGCCGCGACCGTCCGCATCCACGCTGATCAAACAGAATCACCCGGTAGAAGTCCGGATCAAAATAACGCCGCATCGCGGGGCTGCAGCCACCGCCCGGCCCACCGTGCAGAATCACCACCGGAACACCGTTGGGATTGCCGCATTGTTCCATATAGATACGGTGCCCGTCGCCCACATCGACCATCCGCTGATCGAAAGGATCGATCGGCGGGTACAGATATTGAACTGCGCGCTTTTGGTCCGGGTACTTGTCCATTATGGCCCTATATAGTCCTTAAGCGTAAAAGAGCATACGGAGACAGGAATGCAAGCGCATCCGAACACGGTTGACCCTTCTGAGATCGCAAAATTCGAAGCGATGGCCGCAGAATGGTGGGATCCTCACGGAAAATTCAAACCACTGCACATGCTGAACCCCTGTCGGCTGGATTATATCACACAGCAGATCGCGGGCGAATTCGATCGCGATTTAAAGTCGCCAAAGCCGTTCGAGGGCCTACGTTTGCTGGATATCGGCTGCGGCGGCGGGCTGCTAAGCGAACCGATGGCTCGGTTGGGGGCCGAGGTCGTGGGTGCCGATGCCGCCGAAGGCAACCTGCCCGTCGCGCGCATCCACGCGGAGCAATCCGGGCTGGAGATCGACTACCGCCACACCACTGCCGAGGACATGGCCGCCGCAGGCGAACAGTTCGACGTGGTGCTGAACATGGAAGTGGTCGAGCACGTGGCCGACCCGTTGGGATTTCTGACAGCCTCGCAGCAATTGCTGAAACCGGGCGGTTTGCTGATCTGTTCCACGATCAACCGCAACCCGAAATCTTATGCGATGGCCATTTTCGGGGCCGAGGTCGTCATGCGCTGGCTGCCGCGCGGCACCCATGAGTGGAACAAGTTCATCACCCCCGATGAGCTGTTCGACCTGCTGCGCCAGGCAGGGCTGGAGCCGGTGGACCGCAAGGGGTTCGTGTTCAACCCGATCCTGTGGAGCTGGTCGATCTCGGACCGAGACCTGAGCGTGAATTATGTGACGGCGAGTGTGAGGCCAGGGTAGGATGGGTGGTATATACCCATCATTCCGGCGACAACTCAGGCGCGATTGGTGCAAGCACCCATCCTACAGGACGCGGCAGCGCTTAAGGTTGAAGTCTTCCGCAAGATTTTCTCGCAGAAGGGCCTGAGCGAACCTGTCACTTATGAAGAAAGCGTCGTTGAAGCACTTCTCTACCCAGATATCTGGACCTTCAAGACACGCCGATCCTAACGCAACATCACCATCAGCCCATCCTGCAGCGCGGCCCCTGACTCTTAGCCTGTCTTCCTCCGACCATGATTTAGGCGCGGCTGATTTCTCTGTTCTCGGAGATTGCTCTGCCAAAAACGTATCCTTAACGTTTCCGATGTTCAGATAGCTGTGGTGCAAGTTCAGTGGTGTCTTTTGATCTTTCTTGAAAAACGACGTCGAATAAATTGCGCCTTGGCCAAGATCGAGCGTTTTCAGAACTTCGGTGACTTCGGGAGAGATGAGAAAGAATCCTGCATTGGCAAAATGCCTAAGTTTTTGAGGTCGGCCATTTCTGGCAATCGTCTTTTTCGGAAACTTGTCAGCCTCCACTGACATCCCAAGCTGATTTCGATAGGCCGACTTAACGGCTTCTTCAGTGGTTTCATCGCTCAAGTACAAGTCACCGATAAAATCGCAGTAGTACGACGTACCGATAATGACATCGCATCCCCAAGCTACTTTATCCATTGTAATTGACCACTTGCGGCACGCCTACTCCCCCTCCAACTGCAACCGCAAATCCCGCAACACGGGCAGCGTGCTGCGGACACGCTCCAGCCCCAACTCTCCGACCACGCGGTTGATCAGTGGGGCGATTGACGCAATCGCCTGATCGCGCGCTCTCCGGCCAGCCGGGCTGATCGCCACCATCTTGCGGCGGGCGTCGTCCCAGTCGGGGCGGATGTGGATGTATCCGGCCCATTCCAGCTTGGCCAAAGTGTTGGTCATCGCCCCTCGGGTCACGTGGAATGTGTCCGCCAGTTGGGCCGGGCTACGCTCATCCCCAACAAAAACCAGATGGTTCAGCACCGAGAAATGCGAAATCTCCATGCCCTTGGGCAACACCCGGCTAAGCCGGTTGCGCAACAGCTGATCGGCGGTCAGGATTTCGCTGAACAGCGTGACCGCAAGGGCATTGTGTTCGTCAGTCATGGTCCGGTTCTGGATCAGGGTCCGTCAAAGCGACGGGTGTGAGTAAGTGAGGGCACCCGTCGGCGCGCCTCAGACACAGAACTATCACGCAAATCGAAAATGTGAATGCCCGGATCGGTCCCTGCGTCGATGACAACCTCTCCCCAGGGGGCAATTACCATGCTGTGGCCATAGGTATGGCGCGTTTTTCCTCGGGTTTTCGGGTGTTCGCCGGTTTGCGCCGGGGCCAGCACCCAACAGCCGGTCTCGATCGCCCGCGCACGCAGCAGCGATTCCCAGTGCGCAGCCCCGGTCACCGGCGAAAACGCCGCCGGAACCGTCAGGATACGCGCACCCGCCTGCGCCAGCGCCGCGTAAAGCGCCGGGAACCGGATGTCGTAACACACCGTCATGCCAACCTTGCCAAAATCGGTGTCGGCAATCACCGCCTTGTCGCCGGGCCGGTAGTTTTTCGATTCGCGGAAGGTCTCGGTTTCGGTAACCTGCACGTCAAACATGTGAATCTTGTCGTACCGCGCCACGATCTGCCCCTGCGGGTCGATCATGAAGGATCGGTTGGCAAACCGCCCATCCGCGTCATGGGTCTTGATCGCTAAAGACCCGATCAGCAGCCAGACACCCAGCGCGGCGGCCTGATCCTGCAGGCCCGCCAACGTCTGGTCGTCTTCTTCGTGCTGCAGAACCTCGCGCTGCCGCGTTGTGCTGGTGGACACGCAGTTCGTCACCTCAGGCGTCAGGATGAACCGCGCGCCTCGTGCCGCAGCCTCGGCCATCATGGCGCGCACCCTGTCCAGGTTTTCGACCGGATCGTCCGACGAGGTAATTTGCAGCAGCGCGGTCTTCATCAGGCCGCGAGCAGGCGATCCAGCTTACCCTGACGCTCCAGCTCATAAAGTTCGTCACAGCCGCCCACGTGCTGCGCACCGATAAAGATCTGTGGCACGGTCCGTTTGCCACCCGCGCGCTTGATCATCTCGGGCTTGCGCTTGGGATGCATCAGCACGTCGACTTCCTTGAATTCGACGCCTTTCTGTTTCAGCAGGCGTTTGGCCGCGTGACAAAAACCGCACAGCGGCGAGGTGTATATTTCTACCGGTTTCATATTCCGTACCTTCGCGTTTCGCATAATCTTGGGCGAATTAGGCATCCTTGGCAACGCGCGCTAGGGTCAACACGGAAATATGATTTGCTCCGGATGTAAGGCAGACACGCGCACAAGCCGCCAGTGTTGCGCCGGAGGTCATCACATCATCCACCAGCAGGATATCGCGCCCCTGCATTTGGTCTTGTCGTTTTGGATGGGCGATGATCGCATGCTCAAGGATTTCAGCCCTCTCGGTGGCCGTTTTGCCGTCCAGAACCGGTGTCTTTCGGTGGCGAAGCAAAAGGTCTGGGCAAACCTCAAGCCCGACCTCTTTCCCAAGATGCTGCGCCAGCAGGGCGGATTGGTTGTACCGGCGTTTCAGCAACCGGGACCAGTGCAGAGGCACAGGCGCGACCAGCATGCCGTCCCGAAACAGGTCTTGCCCGGCCCGTGCCAGCCAGCGTGCCGCAGGGCGCGCCAGTTCGGGCCTGTCACCGTGTTTCAAAGCCAGGATCAACGACCGCGCCTTGCCATCATACAACAAGGCCGAACGCCCTTCCCGCCAAGGTCGGGGGGCAGCCATGCAATCATCGCATTCAATCCGATGCCCGTCTGCCATCCCCGGCAACGGTACTCCGCAGCTTTCGCAAACAACGCCGCCGATAAATGGTGTTTCTCGCCAGCAGGATCCGCACAGGCCAAAATCCGTCTCGGTCAGATCACCGCATCCCAGGCAGCGCGGCGGGTAGATAAGAGAGACAGCGGTTTGAATCCGCTGCCACATGCGATAATTGCGCCCTATGAAACTGCCTGAAGCCAACGCACCCTCTTTGTTTGATCGCCGGGCCCTTGCCCTGCATCGCGCCCGTGCACAGGACGAAGCCCTGTTCCTGCATCGCGCTACAGTGGACGAGGTTCAGGATCGGCTCTCCATGGTTAACAAAACCTTTACGGCCCCAGCGATCGTGACGCCGTTTGCGCATATCTGGCGCGAGGTGATCCCAGAGGCTGAATTCGTACCTGATGATGAGGTGCTGGCTCTGCAACCTGGCACGCATGATTTGGTGATTCACGCCATGGCGCTGCATTGGGCCAACGATCCTGTTGGACAACTGATCCAATGTCGCCGTGCTCTGCGCCCCGACGGGTTGCTGTTGGTCGTGTGTCTGGGCGGCGAAACCCTACACGAGCTGCGCGCTGTACTGGGACAGGCCGAAATCGAAGTAACCGGAGGCCTCAGCCCCCGCATCGCCCCAATGGCCGAGTTGCGCGATCTGGGCGGTTTGCTGCAACGGGCGGGGTTTGCGCTGCCGGTCGCCGACACCGCGCGCCTGACGGCGGAATACCGCGACATGCTTCACCTGATGCATGACCTGCGCGCCATGGGTGAGACCAACAGCCTGTCCGGGCGCATGAAACAACCCACCAAGCGGCAGGTCTTTGCCCGTGCGCAGCAGGTTTATGCCGACAACTTCTCAACGCCTGGGGGGCGGTTGGCCGCCACCTATGAATTGATCTGTCTAACCGGCTGGTCGCCAGATGACAGCCAACAGAAACCATTGCGCCCCGGATCAGCCAAAGCGCGGCTTGCGGATGCGCTGGGCACAAAAGAAGGCAAACTGTCCAATTGACGACCGGGCTTTTCCGGTTATCTCAGGCCAGTACAGAGAAATCTCAGGAAGCATCAGATGTTTGACGCCACTCGCCCCGATCATGCCCCAGCAGACCACCCCAAGGTCAAAATGGGCCGCGTCGGCATTCTGCTGGCCAATCTTGGCACGCCGGATGACTACAGCTATTGGCCGATGCGCCGGTATCTGAACGAGTTTTTGTCGGACCAGCGCGTAATCGACTATCCCAAGTGGAAATGGCAGCCGATTCTGCAGGGCATCATCCTGTCCAAGCGCCCGTTCAGTTCGGGCGAGGCCTACAAGTCGATCTGGAACCATGACAAGGGCGAAAGCCCGCTGATGACGATCACCAAGGATCAGACAGCAAAGCTGCGCGACGCGATGCATGAACGATATGGCGATCAGGTGATGGTCGATTTCTGTATGCGCTACGGCAACCCTTCGACCAAATCCAAAGTGCGTGAGATGGTTGCCGCGGGCTGCGACCGCATCCTGTTCTTTCCGCTTTACCCGCAATACGCTGGCGCGACGACCGCCACGGCAAACGATCAGTTCTTCCGTGCTCTGATGGACGAAGCCTGGCAACCTGCCGCGCGCACTGTTCCCGCCTATTTCGACGAGCCAGCTTATATCGACGCTTTGGCCGGGTCAGTGGAACAAGCCTATGCCGCGCTGGAGACCAAACCGGATTACCTGGTTTGTTCTTATCACGGCATGCCAGAGCGCTATTTGCAGCAGGGCGACCCCTATCATTGCCAATGCGCGAAAACGAGCCGATTGTTGAAGGAACGGCTGGGCTGGTCGGACGATCAGCTGGTCTCAACCTTCCAATCGCGATTCGGTCCCGAGGAATGGCTGAAACCCTATACCGTGGATCACGTGGCTGATCTGGCGCGGCAGGGAAAGAAGAACATCGCCGTGATAGCGCCCGCGTTTTCCGCCGATTGCATCGAGACGCTGGAAGAGATCAACGAAGAGATCAAGGAAAGCTTTGAAGAGGCTGGCGGTCAGACCTTTACCTATATCCCCTGCCTCAATGACGATGATTCGCACATTGGCGCACTGGGCAAGGTAATCGAAGACAATCTGAAGGGCTGGCTCGACTGACCGATTCCCACCAAATAAATATGAAAAAAGGCGGTGGATCACTCCACCGCCTTTTCTCTAGATTTAGCTCGTCAAATTAGCTTGCTGCAACAGCTGCGGCAACTACGACCAGCAGGACCAGCGGCAGGATGATACCCTGCGACGAACCCTGAGTTTCCTCTACAACAACCGGTGCTTCAACAACCGGCTCTTCCAGGTTACCGGCATAAGCGGTCGAAGCAGCAGCAGTAAATGCAGCGGCGAGAACGAGTTTTTTCATATTAACCTCCAGAGTTTGCACGGCTCCATCAATCGGATCCGCACACCTAAGACTTACCTCGTGGTTTTTTTCTAATCAGCTATATGGCTGGAATGCAATTGCAACTTGAGCCACAAGCGGGTTCGTGCGCGAAAATGTCGTCATATTAGCAACACTTGCGTGCCGACCTTCGCCATCGAGAACAGTTCAGCGATATCTTCGTTGAACAGGCCGATGCATCCGTTCGACGACCGGCGACCGATTTTGCGCGTGTCATGCGTTCCGTGAATCCGGTAGTATTTCCAACTCAGGTATAAAGCATGTGTTCCCAATGGGTTATCAGGGCCCGGTGGAATATGGTCCGGCCATTCGGGATTTCGTTTCTTCATAGAAGGTGTCGGCGACCAACTGGGACCCTCAACTTTGCGGATGACGCTGGTGCGGCCCCGGCGGGTCAATTCTTCGGTCAGCGGAACGGATGAGGGGTAGAGTTTGTATACAGATTGATCATCTGACCAATAATGCAGCGCTCGGGACACCGTATCGACCAGAATGGCCCCATTTCTCGTATTCGAGAAATAAGGCTGCCAATCCAGGGCGCGGAACCCCGAGACATTGCGACGCACGTCTGGCTCGGCCTCGGGGGCTGGGCGCAGTGGGTCACCAGGAACGTACTGGGCAATCGCCGGCGATGCCAACAAGGCCGAAGCACCGGCCAGAAATGCTCGGCGGCTAGATGAGTGAATAGGTTTCTTGACCATAGTGACCGGTCCTTTGCGAAAGTTGTCCTGAAATTTTCACGTATTTTATTGCCAGAATGCGTCAATCGCAAATCAAACCGGCAGAAACATGCAAGAATCAGCCATTGCAGGTTTGCCGAAGGCTGCATGGCGCGCTATGCCGTATGTCGACACAATAATCAGGTCGATCATGACGCGTATTATCACATTACTGTTTCTTTGCTTTGTTGCGCTGGCTGCATGTACCCCAAGCAGCACCCCAACTTACGGATCGGATGGCCGTCCACTGCCGTCGGTCTACAAAATCCGCGGCAACCCCGAAAAGCTCCAGTTCCGCATGCTGGATTCGGTAAATGCCTTGCGCCAGGCTCAGGGTTTGCAGGCGGTGCAGCTGAACTCGCAGCTGAATGCCGCGGCCGCGACCCACTCTAAGGACATGGCGCGTCAGAACCGCCCGTGGCACTTCGGATCGGATGGATCGTCGCCCATAGATCGCGCGCAACGCGTCGGTTACAACGGAACTTTCCTGGGTGAGGCGATCTCGGAAACCTATGAGACCGAAACCGAAACCTTGGCCGCCTGGATGCAGGAACCTGGCCCCCGAGCCGTGATCATGGACCCGAAAGCCTCACAAATGGGCTTTTCCTGGCATCAGGAAAGTGGTGGGAAAATCTGGTGGACGCTGGAAATGGGAGCAGGCGGGTAACCAAAAGCCGCCTCGAAGAAAAAAGCCCCCAGTTTTCGGGGGCTTTTTTATTTCAGCAAGGTCAGGCGGCCTGCATGGACTGAGCTTCGGTCAGAATCGCGTAAAGCTTGACCGGATCAGGGTTGGCCCGCAGTTTTGTGCAAACAGACGTATCACGCAGTGTACGGGACACCAGCGCAAGCGCCTTAAGGTGATCGACACCCGCCTCTTCCGGCGCAAACAGTGCAAAAGCGATGTCCACCGGCTGCCGGTCGACCGATCCAAAATCAATCGGTTTTTCGAGCATTACAAACACACCCGAGACAGAGGCCAGATCTGTCAGCCGAGCGTGAGGCAAGGCGACACCGTGTCCAACCCCGGTCGGTCCAAGGCTTTCGCGCTCCAGCAAGCAATCGACGACAGTCTGCGCATCCAGGTGCAAAGTCCCGGCAGCAACATCGCCAATTTCCTGAAACAACCGCTTCTTACTAGAAGCGGCGGACAACACACGTACTGCTTCGGGCTTTAATATGCTCGAAAGCTCCATCATCACGCTCCACGGCGGGGCCCCTGCAATTGCAGGGGCGTGCCTTGCTAGTCTTGCCTGTTACGGATCAATCCAGCCGATATTACCATCTTCGCGACGGTACACGACATTCAATCCGTCCTTGTTTTCGTTCCGGAACACCAACACCGGTGCACCGGCAAGTTCCATCTGCATGACCGCCTCTCCAACACTCAGCGATGGGATCTTGGTTTCCATCTCAGCCACGATCATGGGCTGCAGAGTATCGGGCTCGTCAGCCGTCTCTGATTCGTCAGAGGCGAGGATATAAGACGACGCTCCGAAGAGTTCAACAGGCTCGGACCGATCCTTGTGGTGGTCTTTCAGGCGGCGCTTGTAGCGGCGCAGTTGCGTTTCCATCTTGTCGCAGCATCCCTCAAACGCCGCGTAAATCTCGGTTGCATGTGCCTTGGCCTGAGCGGTCAGACCAGTGGAAAGATGCACTGTGGTTTCGCATACATATTCATGCGCTGAACGGGAAAAGACGACGTTGGCATCTGTCGGACGTTGGGCATATTTGCCCACGACCTCGCCCAGTTCGGTCTGCACATGAGTCTGCAGGGCCGCACCGATGTCGATCTGTTTTCCGCTGATTTGGTAACGCATGTGATCTCCTTCACAATTCACACCCATTTCTGACGTCACGTAATGCGACGCGCTTGTTTTTATCGGGTGGGGGACATCGGCAAATCCTGCGGTAACCGCACCGGCCCCCCTTCCAGGAAGGGGCGTCGTGATCCAGTCGGGAACCGAAGAAATGCCATAGTCCAATTGAGGCAAGAGACGGCGGGAGAGTCAATCAAAACAGGCGTGTATATACGTGATTTCCGCCATGCGTCCGGCGAAAATCTGCGCAAGCTTATGAAATACGGAAGTTTTCGCCCAGGTACACCCGGCGCACGTTTTCGTTTTCAACCACTTCGTCGGGTGTGCCGGACATAAGGACCTGACCGTCATGCAGGATGTAGGCACGATCCACAATTTCGAGTGTTTCGCGTACGTTGTGATCGGTGATCAACACGCCGATTCCACGTTTTTTCAGGTCCGCAACCAGATGGCGAATATCCCCGACGCTGATCGGGTCGACCCCCGCAAAGGGTTCATCCAACAACAGATATTTCGGATCTGCTGCCAAACAGCGCGCGATCTCGACCCTGCGGCGTTCACCGCCCGACAGGGCCAGCGCGGGTGCGCGGCGCAGGTGTTCGATCGAGAAGTCGGACAACAGCTCTTCCAGCCGCTCTTTTCGGCGGTGGGCGTGGTTGACGGTGATATCCAGAACGGCGGCGATGTTGTCCTCGACACTCATGCCACGGAAAATCGACATCTCTTGCGGCAGATATCCGATCCCAAGACGCGCGCGGCGATACATAGGCAGCGTTGTGACAACCTGACCGTCAATCGTAACAGTGCCCGCCTCAGGAAACACAAGGCCCGCGACCGAATAGAATGTGGTGGTCTTGCCTGACCCGTTCGGGCCCAAAAGCGCAACCACCTCGGATCGGCCCAAGGTCATGGAAACGTCGCGGATCACTGTCTTTTTTCGGTAAGACTTGCGAAGCTTTTCGATTTTCAGGCCAGAGGTGCCTTCGGCTACCGTCAGGTTTGGCTGAGCCATCAGTTGGCCCCCTGCTGCAGGATGGTCTTCACGTTGCCGGTCATCGTCGCTTTGCCAGTGGTCAGGTTGGCGTTCATCTGGTCGCCGCTGATCGTGCTTGGCCCCTGCAACAGCAGAACGTTGCCCTTCATGACGATCTCACCTGAATCGATGGTGTATTCCGCCCAATCGCCTTCGGCCGCATCCGGAGGGCTGACCAGAATCACATCCTCTGTCGCCTCCATCCGTTCGATGCCTGAACGGTCTTCGTTATAAATAACTAGCACGCGTTCCGCCGTCAGACGCATTTCGCCCTGAATGACGATCACGTTGCCCAGAAACTCGGCCGAGCCGTCTTCCTGATTTACGTTCAGCTTTTCCGAGGTCACCTCGACCGGCAGGCTTGGGTCGGCATTGGCCGAACCGAAAGCAACCTGAGTTTCCTGCGCTGTCGCAGAGATCGCACCAGTTACCAGAGCAGCACTTACAAGGGCTAATCGAAAATAGAACACAGGTTATCTTTCTGCTTTTTGAGGCTCATACACCAACTTCACGCCATCTGTAAAAATAATATGGACCGGTCCATCTTTTTTTTCAGTCCCAAATGTCATTCTGCCCGCAGTAAAATCACCAATAATACCGGTTCCGTCGACCTGGCCGGGCGTGTCGCCCTGAATTTCGTCCAGCGCGGTGTTCAATAGATCCGTTGTGACGACGATGCCGTCCGTTGTTGTTATAACCACATCCCCGACAAAGGTAGCCGTATTCTTGTCCGGACGGATCATGCCAGAGTTGGAATCCAAAGTGATTACGCCGCCATTCAGCAGGCCAAAGCGGCCCCGAAATTCGGCCGCTGTTGGCGCTTCGCCCTCAGTACCCTGCGTTGCCCGGCTTGCCTCGATCTGAACGTCTTCGCCTTTGCGGGTCGTTCCTTGGTAATTGGGCTGCGTCACCACCTGATCCGCCAAACGTTCATCGATATCCTGCTGGTTGAAGGGCACGGACACATTGGTTTCGATGCTGCGCGACAGCAGGAACACAGTCGACAGCATAGCGATAGCCACCAACGGCAGCACCACCTTGAAGAACTGTACCCTGCGTGAGTGTCCGTCCACCGCACTACCCTCCGCTTAGCCCAATCCGACGCGCAGGCAGTCGTGGATATGCAACAGCCCCTCGGCTGGGCCTTGTGTCTCGGGGTCGACCACGAACAGCGAAGTGATCTTGCGGTCGTTCATGATCGCCACCGCCTCTTCCGCCATTGCGTTCGGGGAAATGGTCAGCGGATTGGTGGTCATGACCTCTTTGGTGGTCTTGTCCAGAAGGCCGTCCATATTCCGGCGCAAGTCGCCGTCAGTCACGATGCCAATCAGGCGGCCCGTCTCATCCGTCACGCCGACAACACCAAAGCTTTTCTGGCTCATGACCAGCAGCGCCTCGCTCATGGGGGTGCCCTCAGAAACAACTGGCAGATCGGCGTGCATCAAATCCCGCACGGTTGAAAGCTGCGCCCCCAGCTTGCCGCCAGGGTGGAAGGCGCGGAAGTCCTCGGGCTTGAAATCACGGTACTTCATCAACGCAATGGCCAAGGCGTCGCCCATCGCCAACGTCAAAGTGGTCGAGATCGAGGGCACCATGCCAAAACCGCAAGCCTCGCCCAGCGACGGGATCAACAGATGCACATCCGCCTGCTTCATCAGCGTGCTTTCCGGTTTGCTGGACAAACCAATCAAGGGAATGCCAAAGCGGCGGGTAAAGGCCAGCAGATTGACCAGCTCCGGCGCTTCGCCCGAATTGGAAATCGCCAGAACCACATCGCCTTTTGACACCATGCCCAGATCGCCATGGCTGGCCTCGGCCGGGTGCACGAAATAGGCGGGCGTGCCGGTGCTGGCCAGCGTGGCGGCAATCTTGTGGCCAATATGACCCGATTTGCCGATACCGCTGATGATGATGCGGCCCGGAGCCTGTAGGATCATCTGCACGGCTTCGGCAAAATCTTCATTCAGGCTTTCGGCCAGCACGTCCAACGCGCGGGCTTCGTCGGTGATGACCTGACGTGCGGTTCTCAGGAATGCTTCGGTATCGGTCATGAGTGCGCAAAAATATCCGTTTCGGGCCAACCGGCGAGGTCCAGTTTCGCACGCATCGGCAGGAATTCAAAACAGGCCTGCGCCATTTCGGTGCGGCCCTCGCGGGCCAAGCGCCCGTCCAACGCCTCGCGCAGCTGATGCAGGTACAGTACGTCAGAAGCCGCATAATCCAGCTGCGCATTTGTCAGGGCTTCGGCGCCCCAGTCGCTCATCTGCTGCTGTTTGGAGATATCGACACCGATCAACTCCTGACACAGGTTCTTCAGCCCGTGGCGATCCGTATAGGTTCGCACCAACCGGCTGGCGATCTTGGTGCAATAGACCGGAGCCGCCAGCGCGCCAAACGCGTGGTACATCGCAGCGATATCGAAACGCCCAAAGTGGAACAGTTTCAGCACGTCGGGGTTTTCCAGCATCGCACACAGGTTCGGGGCCTCGGTCTGCCCCTTTTCGACCTGAACGATGTGGCTGTTTCCGTCGCCGCCTGACATCTGGATCACGCACAGCCGGTCCCGATGCGGATTCAGACCCATGGTCTCGCAGTCGATGGCCACAACAGGGCCCATATCCAACCCGTCCGGCAGGTCGTTTTTGTAAAGATGATTTGCCACGGGGCTTGTCCTTTGTCCGGTATCGTCCCCGAGATAGGAGGTTTGGTCCCTAAACTCAACGCCATCCATAACGGGGCGGCAGGGACCCGTACGATACGTTGACCATATCCCTATGGGGTGGATAGGGTTATTACATGACACAGCACAAACACGAGTCGCACCCGCAGATCCATGCGCGTTTGAAACGGGCGCACGGACATTTGGCCAGGGTAATATCCATGCTCGAAGATCAAGACCACTGCACCGACATCGCACAGCAGCTTTTTGCGGTTGAAAAGGCGATTACCAACGCCAAACGGGCCTTGATCCACGATCATATTGATCATTGCCTGTCACCAACCACCGCAGCCAAAGACCCGGACGTGGAAGACTTCAAAACCATCACAAAGTACCTCTGACCGATGCTGAGCGTCCTGAAGAACCGTGTCTATCGGCATTTACTGGCGGCTCAGGTGGTTGCGTTGATGGGAACCGGGCTGGCGACGGTTGCCTTGGGGTTGCTCGCCTTTGATTTGGCCGGTGACGCGGCAGGTATGGTTCTGGGAACCGCCCTGACCATCAAGATGGTGGCCTACGTGGTTGTCGCCCCGCTCGCCGCTGCGTTTGCGGAACGGCTGGACCGACGCAAAATGTTGGTGGTGCTAGATCTGGTGCGTGCCGCCGTTGCGCTTTGTCTGCCGTTCGTAACCGAGATCTGGCAGATCTATGTGTTGATCTTCCTGCTGCAATCGGCCTCTGCCGGTTTCACCCCTGCCTTTCAGGCAACGATCCCGGATGTTCTGACAGATGAGCAGGACTATACCAAAGCCCTGTCGCTGTCCCGGCTGGCCTATGACCTCGAAAGTCTGCTCAGTCCCGCTCTGGCTGCAGCGCTGTTGTTGATCATTAGCTTTGACAGCCTGTTCTGGGGCACAAGCTTTGGGTTCGTTGCCTCGGCAATCCTTGTCGTGTCGGTCGCCCTGCCTTCGCCCAAACCGACGAAACGCAGGGGGGGTTACGACCGGACAACCCGGGGCATTCGCCTATACCTTGGTACGACACGGTTGCGCGGTTTGCTGGCGCTGACGTGGACGGCCGCGTCACTCAGCGCGATGGTCATCGTCAACACTGTCGTCATCGTGCGCGCCGATCTTGGACTGTCGGAAAGTGCTGTGGCCGTTGCATTGGCCGGGTATGGCGGCGGCTCGATGGTGGCGGCCTTCATCCTGCCGTCTCTTCTGAACAACTACGAGGATCGCAGCGTTATGCTGGCTGGTGCAGCATTCGGGACACTTACGATGGCCGTTGCAGCGGGGTTGTTCGCCTCGACCCAGATGACTTTGTGGGGGCTCGCGGTGTTATGGGCGGGTGCTGGCTTTGGCTATTCAGCCACTCTGACACCGTCCGGCCGCCTGCTGACACGCACGGCCTGCCCGGAAGACCGACCAGCAGTTTTCGCCGCGCAGTTCACCCTGTCCCATGCCTGCTGGCTGGTGCTGTACCCGTTGGCCGGGTGGCTGATGACCACCAAAGGGACCGAACAGACATTGATCTGGATGACTATTGCAGGCCTTGCGGGGCTTGGTATTGCCCTTCTGATCTGGCCGCGCTCCAAGCAGAAGATCACGTCGGGCGAACACGCTGACAAACCTTGAGCATCCCAAGGTATTTGCACTACACCTTGGACCTATGGATCAGCTTGACCGCCGCATCATCACAGCCCTGCAGCACAACGCCCGCGAATCTACGACTAAGATCGCGGCGAAACTGGGTGTGGCCCGGACCACCGTGCACGAACGCATCCAACGGATGGAAGAACGCGGCGTGATTGCCGGGTATTCGGTGGTTCTGAGCGCCCCTGAAGACGCCCCGCGCGTTCAGGTCGTTGTCTTGCTTGAGGTTCAGCAAAAAGAGACCAAACGTATTATCAAGCGGCTGGAAACTTATCCCGAGGTCAAACTTTGCCTGTCGATCAATGGGGAATTCGACCTGCTGCTGTCCGCCGAAGCCCCCAGGATCGAGGATCTGGACATACTGGTCGACGAATTGGCAAAGATCCCCGGGGTTTTGCGAACCAACACCAGTGTCGTGTTCGGCCGCCGGATCGACCGAAACTAAGCGGCCGATAACCCTCTGTAAACCCTGACACAGCTAGCTTGGCCCGGACTGATCAGAATCCCGGACCGGCAGAATGCCATATCGAACGATCTTAGGACTGACCTTGGTGATGCTGTTGGCTGCGCCGCAGGGTTTTGCCATGCCCAACACCCGAACAGCCCGTATCTGCGACCACGCCGCCCAGCGCGCCGCCCGGTCCGAAGGTGTGCCACTAGATGTCATGCGCGCCATTGTCCGCGTTGAAACGGGCCGCACAGCTGACGGGGCACTGCAACCCTGGCCCTGGACGATCAATGTTGAAGGAAAGGGCATTTGGTTCACCTCAGAGTTCGAGGCAAAATCATATGTGTTCGACATCTTCAAAGCAGGCAAACGCAGCTTTGATATCGGGTGCTTCCAGATCAATTACCGTTGGCACGGCAAGGCGTTCCGCTCGATCGACGCCATGTTCGACCCAGATGAAAACGCCACATATGCCGCGCGGTTTCTGAAAGAGCTGTATGCCGAGCTGGGCTCGTGGAAAGCTGCCGCCGGGGCCTATCACTCGCGCACACCCGCTTTGGCGAACGCCTACGTGACGCGTTTTCAAACCGTTCTGGCTCAGTTGGATCAGCAAACTCCAAACGCATTTGCGACGCGCGATCCGTTTACCGGGGCTGCCGATCCACTAATTCGACCTCGGGCGGAGCCTGCCAACACTGGCGCTATGGGATCGCTGGTGCCGGTGGCCGGCGCAGCGAGTGCCTTTATCCAGTTCAACTAGGAGCTCTGTGTGCCCAAGATCGACGTCCGTTCGCTTTTCTCTCCGACCGTGCTGCTGGCGCTGGCGTTGATGACGGTCATCGTGATGATGATCCTGCCGATGCCCGCATGGGTACTGGATGTTGGCTTGTCCGCTTCATTTGCATTGGCGATTCTGATCTTCACTCTGACGTTGTTCATCGAACGCCCGCTGGATTTTTCGTCCTTCCCAACCATCCTGCTTGCCTCGCTGATGCTGCGGCTGTCGCTGAACGTGTCCTCGACCAAGCTGATCATCGGTCAGGGCCATACCGGCCCCAGTGCTGCCGGAGACGTGATCGAGGGGTTTGCGAATTTTGTTATGGGCGGCAGCATCTTTCTGGGCCTCGTCGTTTTTGGTGTGCTGCTGATCGTGAACTTTATGGTCATCACCAAGGGCGCGGCCCGCATGGCCGAGGTCGGCGCGCGGTTTGCTCTGGACGGAATGCCTGGCAAACAGCTGGCCATCGACAGCGACATGTCCGCCGGGGCCATTGATCATCAGCAAGCGAAAGAGCGCCGCGAACGTGAACAACAGGAAACCACGTTCTTCGGCTCGCTCGACGGGGCCTCGAAATTCGTCAAGGGGGATGCGGTTGCGGGGCTGTTGATCACGCTTCTCAACCTTGTGATGGGCCTGATTATGGGCGTGATTGTGCAGGGAATGCCCATCTCTGCCGCGTTTGAGACCTATGCCATTCTGACTGTCGGCGACGGGCTGGTTTCGCAAATTCCCGCTGTGATCATCTCGATCGCCTCGGCGCTATTGCTGGCGCGGGGTGGTACTCAGGGTGCAACCGACAGCGCGATTTTTTCGCAATTGGGTCGGCATCCGGCCGCTTTGGGCACAGTGGCCATGCTGATGGTCTTGTTTGCGCTGGTGCCCGGCCTGCCCTTTCTGCCCTTCATCCTCGGCGCGGGCGTTCTGGGGTATGCGGCATACTCGGTTCACCGCAAACAAAAGGCCGAAACAGACGCGGAACAGGCACCTTCATCCGAGGATGAAACCCCGGTTTCCCAAGCCATCGGGGACATTCTGGATCTGGATGATGTTCATCTGGAATTCGCCCCTGATCTTGTCAGCATGGTTCTCAACCCCGGCACCGGGTTGGACGCACGAATTGCCAATATGCGCACATATGTCGCCTCAGGCTTTGGACTGATCCTGCCTGACATCCGCCTGACCGACCGGGCAGAACTTCCACTGGGAACCTATGTGATCAAGGTACAGGGGGTCGAGCAGGCACGCGGTGTTCTCAACCCAGATCTGGTATTGGCGCTGGTGCAGGACGGCCATGACATGCTGCCCGAAGGCAATGATGTGACCGAACCTGTTTATGGCGCCCCGGCGCGCTGGATTCTACCAAAGGATCAGGAAGCCGCGGCGCTGAGCGGCGCGACCATCGTTTCTCCCCCCGAGATTTTGGCGACCCATCTGCTTGAGATCATCAAGCAGAACTTCGCGCGGCTGCTGACTTTGAAATCCCTGCGCCGCCTGCTGTCCGAGATGACACGGCTTAGCGATCCGGTTCGGGCCGAAGCGAACCGCAAGTTGCTGGACGAGCTGATCCCGGACAAGGTGCCAATCGACACGTTACATTCTGTATTGCGCCTGCTGCTGGAGGAAAAAGTCTCGATCCGTAACATGGCCCTGATCCTTGAAACTGTGGCTGAGGCGCGCCTGACGACGACCCAACCCGAAGGGATTTGCGAACTGGTCCGGCAGAGATTGGGTTTCCAGTTGGTTGCCGACATGAAGCGGGGAGACGGTTCCATTCCGCTGATCCAGCTTGCGCCTGAATGGGAAGACACGTTTGCCTCGTACCAGATCGACGCGCCCAACGCCGGATTGGATGTCGCCCTGCCGCCGAACCTGTTCAACAAACTGGCAGATGGTGTCGTCGAAACCGTCTCGCAATCCGCTGATCACGGGGTGTTCCCGGCCGTCGTGACCTCGACCCGCCGGCGTCGATTGCTGCGCACGATCATGCAGGCGCGGGGGGTGTCGAATCCGGTCCTGTCCTTTGAGGAAATCGGGCTCGAGGCCAGACCCGCATTGGTCGGAACAGTACCCGCATGATCACCGTGCCTCCAGCGTTGCTGCCGGAACTGGCAGATGGTCTGTGGCATCTCTTTGCCGTCTTCCTGCGCGTGTCGGCGCTGGTATCGCTATTACCCGCCTTCGCGGAACGCAGCATTCCAACCCGCGTCAAGCTGGGGATCGCCGCGGCATTTACACTGATCGTTACGCCCGCTGTTCCTGCGCCCGACCACGGGCAAGGGGTGTTGCCTTTGGTGCGGATGATTGGCACCGAAACACTTGTCGGATTGGCAATGGGCATTTGTTTGCGTTTGTTCGTGCTGGCCTTGCAAACTGCGGGGTCCATCGCGGCGCAATCGACATCGCTGTCACAGATTCTAGGCGGGGCCGCTGTCGATCCTGTTCCTGCAATGGGATATCTGTTGACACTCGCAGGTCTGACATTGGCGGTTCTGCTGGGCCTGCACATCCGCGTCGCGCAGTTCTTGATCCACAGTTACACGCTGTTTCCAATGGGTGTTGTTCCACTGGCACCGGACCTGTCGCAGTGGGGCGTCCAACATATCGCGCGCAGTTTTGGTCTGGCGTTCAGCCTGGCCATGCCCTTTGTCATCGCGTCGCTGATCTATAACCTTGCGCTTGGGGTCATAAACCGGGCGATGCCACAGTTGATGGTAGCCTTTGTCGGCGCCCCCGCGATCACCTTCGCGGGTTTGTTTCTGCTGTTTGCGGGCACCACTTTGATCTTGTCTGTTTGGTCCGATGCCCTGTTCGCCTTCATTGTGAACCCGCTTGAGGTTGCAAGATGAGCGGTCAGGACGACGACAGTGACAAGTCCTTTGACGCGACACCGCAAAAGCTGCAGAAGGCGCGCGAAAAAGGGGAAATCGCCAAGTCCAACGACATGAACGTTGTGGCGGCCTATGTCGGTTTGTTGATTGCCATGCTTGCTGCGGGGCAATTCGCTGTGGACCGTATGGGCACATTGTTCATCGTATTGATTGATCAGGCAGATGATTTTGGCCAACTGCTGACAACAGGTTCGGCTTCCAGCCCTGTGGGAGGGATGCTGCAGACGGCTGCTTGGTCTATTTCGATCCTGTTTGGCCTACCTACTGCCGCCGTCCTGCTCAGCCTGATTTCGCAACGTGCGCTTGTTTTTGCGCCCACCAAACTGAAACCCAAGCTGTCGCGCATTTCGATACCGTCCAATGCGAAGAACAAATTTGGACGCAGCGGCTTGTTCGAATTTGCCAAGAGCTTTGCAAAACTGGTGATCTATTGCACATGCCTGGCGCTTTTCCTGCGGGCCAACCTCAGCGAGATTCTGTCCGCAAGCGCGACCCAAGCCCAGTCTTCAGTGATGTTTATGATGAATCTGCTATTTCGGTTCATGTTCATCGTCATTGCGGTGGCTCTGGCCATCGGGGTGATCGATTACATCTGGCAATACGCCGAACACATGCGCAAGAACCGGATGTCGCGCAAGGAAATGCAGGATGAGACCAAAGATGCCGAAGGCGACCCGCATGTAAAACAACAGCGCCGCCAGCGCGCCCAGGACATCGCAACCAATCAGATGATGGCCGAGGTGCCAAAAGCCGATGTCGTGATCGTGAACCCAACCCATTTTGCCGTCGCGCTGAAATGGTCCCGGACCGCCGGATCAGCGCCCGTCTGCGTGGCCAAGGGCGTGGATTCCGTGGCCGCCGCGATCCGCGAGGCCGCCGGGGCGTCTGGCGTCCCGATCCATCCCGATCCGCCAACGGCACGTGCGCTGCACGCCACTGTTGAGATCGGGCAGCAGATCTCGGAAGAACATTACCGCCCCGTTGCCGCCGCTATTCGGTTTGCCGAGGCGATGCGCAAACGGGCGAAGGAGCAGATCTGATGAACTGCAAGCAGCTGCAGGATCTGGCAAAAGTTACCGAAGCCGCGTTTCAGCGAGAATTCCAATCCCTGCGCCCGTTGCTCGAGGCCGAGGCACGGGTACAACAACAATTGGCCCGACTTGACGCCCAAGTCCAACAAACCCGGCAAGAGACAGCGTCTGCGGAAGGTTACCGTATTACCGGAACGGATGTTCTTTGGAACGGGTGGGAATCGGCGACACGCAGGCAGCTCAACATGCAGCTTGCGCGGTTACGAGCACAAAAGCTGACAGCCCTTACGAATCTGCGCGTCGCATTCGGGCGCAAGCAGGCGGTTTCCAATTTATGCAAAAAACCCAATAAGGATTTGCCCGTTATCTAACCAGGGCCGGTCGACCCGTCACGTATCCTGACGGTTCACACTCATGATCAGAACCTTTGAGACATCGTCCCCTAAATCCTTGCGCGCCTCATCCAGCAGCGCCTCGCGTAAGACCCCCAGGTTATCCGAGCGGGTGAAGTTCCCGTCAAAACCACCGGTATTGGCGTGGTCGAACAGCACCTGTAAAAAGCGGTCACGCAGCTTGGGTTCCGAGGCATAGAACGGCTCGGCCATTCCAGGTGTGACCTCAAGGCTTAGCGACATGGTGACAAGTGCTGCAATCCGATCAGATTCCACGATCGGAACCACGAATTGCTTGGTCAGCTTCAGATACTCATAAGAACCCGAACCTTCCTTTTTGTCCGCTTTTCCAGACCTTTTTGCCGTGGCTTTCGGGTCTATCTTCTTAGTCTTGTCTTGTCTTGACTCGACGTTCATATCTTTGGCAACTTCTGCCTTTTTGTCCGAAGGGGCCAGAAACACGCCTGCCGCGATGCCGCCACCCAAGCCCGCGAAAAGAAGGACGACCGGGATCAGTTTTTTCATCACTCTCTCCTCAGAATGGCAAAATTGAATCCAGGATTTGCTGCCCGTAACGGGGCTGCTGAACGTCAGTGATCTGACCGCGACCACCGTAGGACACGCGCGCCGACGCGATCTTGTCATAGGTAATCTCATTCTGGCGCGAGATATCCTGAGGGCGCACATAGCCCGCGACCAAAAGCTCACGCAGTTCAAAGTTGACGCGCAATTCCTGCGAGCCCGAGATCGAAAGCACCCCGTTTGGCAAAACATCAATCACGGTCGCGGCCACCCGCAATGTCAGCTTTTCTTTTCGCTTCACTGATCCCTTGCCTTTGCTGGTCGACGAGGAATCGATCGACACGGCTTCGTCCAGGGATGCGCCATTTGGCAGGTGCTCGGCCGCGCGTTGCGGCAAGCCAAACAGCCCCGGCACCTCAAGACTTTCCGAGCCGCTACGGGATCGGTTGGTGTCATTCGATATCTCGGCCTTTTCGTCCAACTCGATCACGACCGTCATGATGTCCCCTTTCTTGATCGCGCGCTGATCTCCCAGCAGGGACTGCTGGCCACCGCTCCAAAGCGAGGACTTGTCAACGTTACGCGCCGGCTGCGTATGCAAGGGCAAGCCGGGCCAAAGCATCGCCACATGTTCCGGCGATTCATCATTGGGCGTAAAGCTTGGCGGTTTGCCAAGGTGATCCACGCGGCCACAGGCCGACACGGTGAGAACGGCAATCAACAGAGTTTTGGAAAGTGCTGACATCATTTTACCTCAATCTGGCCGTTCGACCGGATACGTCCGGTGACGGTTGTGCGTGACGACAGGTTCATGACCCGGATTCGATCCCCGACCGCGCCACGGCCCAATGCGCGACCCTCGGCGGTGATGGACAGGGGGCGACGGTCAAAAACAAGAACGACAAGATCGTTTCGATCCACAATTGCCGGCGGACCGAAATCGCCCTCACGAATAGGACGCCCGGGGTAGAGGGCGACGCGCGCCTCTTGCCCAACAAGAAAGTCCACATTGCTCACCGCGTTTGGAACCATCTGATCCTTGGTTTCCAGGGCAGTGGCTGAAATGATTTCCTTGGCCCGAATGGTGCGTTTCGACACCACAATTTCAGCCATTGCCGGGATCGGAGCCGTCAAGGCCAGAACAAAACTCAGAGCCCGCATCACCGCACCTGCGTCGTTGCGCCCATCATCTGATCGACGGCGGATATGACCTTGGCATTCATTTCATATCCTCGCTGTGCCTCAATCAGTTCGGTAACCTCGCGCACCGCATCGACCGAACTGTCCTCAAGATAGCCCTGCCGCAGCGTGCCCATCCCATCCTCTCCGGGTGCGCCAACCACGGGCGCGCCCGAAGCTTCGGTTTCTTTGAACAGGTTGCTGCCAATCGCCTCGAGCCCCTTGGCGTTGGAAAAACTGGCCAAAGTGAACTCTCCCAGCAGTTGCCCCTCTGGCGCGTCATCGAAATAGGCGTAAACTTCACCCGCGGGGTTAATCGAGATCGACCGCGCATCGTCGGGAATGGTGATCTCGGGCGCTACGGCAAACCCGTCCGATGTTACGATCAGCCCCTCGGCTGATCGTTTCAGGCTGCCATCGCGGGTATAGCCGGACTGGCCGTTGGGCAGCGTCACCTCCAGGTAACCGCGCCCTTCGATGGCGACATCCAGATTGCTTCCGGTGGCCGACAAAGCACCCTGCGATAGCTGCACGGTCACCGCCGCCGGGCGAACCCCAAGACCTAACTGGATACCTGTTGGCAAAACCGTACCGTCATTGGCATTAACCGCGCCTGCTCGTGCCATCTGCTGATAGTGCAGATCGGCGAATTCGGCGCGCCTTGCGTTGAAACCTGTGGTGTTCATATTCGCGAGGTTGTTCGAGATCGTCTCGACTCGCATCTGCTGCGCTGTCATTCCCGTCGCTGCGATTTTTAAAGCCCGCATGTCAAATTCTCCTTGTTCAAATCAGCGCCTTGAGCGCACCGCGCACACGTTCGTCTTCGGACTCCAGAAAGCTCTGCCCCAATTCATAGGCGCGCTGGATCTCGACCATGCGCGAGACCTGGGCGATGGCATTCACATTCGATCCTTCGAGAAAACGGTGAACGACCACAGGTTCTTCGACTGGTTCAATATCGCCCTCGGCCCGAAACTGCGTGCTGCCTTCGCGCACCAGCGTTTTGGGATCGGCAACGCTGTATACCCCGATTTGGCCCAGCAATTGCCCGTCGACACTCAGCGTACCGTCGCTGCCGACATCAATGGATGCCGCGTCCGGCGGGATAAAAACGGGCGCTCCATTGCTGTCCAGCACGCGGTGCCCATCCATAGTCACCAGATCCCCGTCCGCGTTGGATGAGAACGCACCGGCACGGGTCAGACGGTTGCCCGCGGGGGATTCAACCATAAAGAACCCATCCCCTTCGATGGCGAAGTCGAACTGCCCTCCGGTTTCGGTCAGCACGCCTTGCTGCAGCGAGGTATTGCGCACTTCGGCACGGCTCATGGACAGGGATGGATTTCCGGGCATATCGCGTACGAATTCCGAGAACACCAAACCTTGCGCGCGGTAGCCCGTGGTATTGGCGTTGGCGATGTTGTTCGCGACCAGCCGCATTTCGTTTATCAGACCCGATTGCCGGGACAGGGTGACATAGGCGGTATCCATCAGCGACCTCCTGCGATTAAAGGGATGAGTGTTCCTGAAAAAAAGGTGACCAGCGTCTGGGTCATGAATCCCATGGAAATCCAGAACACGATGACTATGGCGATCAGTTTGGGCACAAAGGTCAGCGTCATCTCCTGCACCGAGGTCAGCGCCTGGAACAGACCAACGATCAGGCCCGAAACCAGCGCCACCGCCAGGATCGGAACCGAAGTGATGACTGCGACCCAAAGCGCCTGACGTACGATGTCATAGAACAGACCTTCGCTGAGCATTGCGTCAGACCGGCATCCGCAGGATTTCCTGATAGGCCTCGACCACCTTGTTGCGCACGATCACAGCCGTTTCCACGGCCAGTTCGGTCTGCGCCAGCGCCTGAACCAAGGCATGCGGATCCGCATGCCCGGTCATTGCGGCCTGCGACATCTGCTCGGACTGTTTCAACGTCGCCGCAAAATCCTGAAACCCAGACCGCAGCCCCTGCGCCATTCCGGCATGGTCTGGATCAGCCTGCGTTGCCGGGCGCGCGCCTGCATAACTCTGGGCCGCATTGATTGCTCGGATATCCATTCTGGTGTCCTTTACTTTCTGAGGAGGTCCATCAGGCTCGACGACATCTGACGTGTCTGATCGAACATCTTGAGGTTGGCTTCGTAACTGCGCTGCGCCTCGCGGGCGTCGGCGATCTCGATCATCAGATCGACGTTCGAGCCGCGAAAATGGCCTGTGTCATCGGACATCGGATGACTTGGGTCATAGACGCGCGACAGCGCGCGGCGGTCCAGCTTGACCCGCCCTGCCTGCACCATTTCTTTGCCGTCTTTGTTCACGGCTTCAAACGGGACCGTCTTGCGCCGATAACCCGGTGTATCCGCGTTCGAGATGTTTTCGGACACATGGCGCAAACGCGCGGCCTGTGCGCGCAAGGCGCTGGCAGAGGCGGTCAGAGAATGGGAAAAGTCACTCATCCTACGGCCCCCTTATGCCCGGCCGGCGCTGCTGCGCAGAATGTTCATTGAAGATTTGTAGATCGCCAGGGCGCGGTCATGCTGACGCTTGACTTCAACGCCTTTTAGCATCTCTTCCTCGACGGAAACGCCATTGCCGTTTGGGTCACGCGAAGGGGTGGCTTCAATCTCAGCCCAGGGCTTTGGGCCACCAACACCATTCAGATGTCCCGCCCGCGTGGCAGTCATTGCGACCTCACGACCCGAGCTTTCGAATGCTTTTTGAAAGGCCTCGATATCACGGGGCTGGTAGCCTGGCGTATCCGCGTTGGCCATGTTTCGTGCAATGACGGATTGCCGTTGCCCGGCATGTGTTGCCATTGCGTACGCGGTCTTAAAGACGTTCAGGTCATAGAACATCGGGGCTTCTCCCTCGATCAATTTCAATCAAGGCTTAACCCCGATTCCTTTAAAAACCGTTTTCAGAAACCGTTGGAGAACCCACGATGTCCGATCTCGACCCGATGCTATTGAAATGTGAAATCGACCGCCTGACTGCCACACGCCATATGGGGCATGTGGCCAGCGTCGCGCGCGGGTTTATAGAAGTTGAAGGCATCGCAGCACATGCGCGGATCGGGGATCATGTGACCTTACGCCGACGCAATGGGCCGGATCTGGCAGGCGAGATATTGCATGTCGAATCGGATCTGATTCACATGCTGCCCGCCACGGCTCCGGACGGGGTCTGCCTTGGTGACAGAGTGATTCTGAACCAAACACCAGCCTTTGCGCCTGGAATGCACTGGTTGGGACGGGTGGTCGACCCGTTTGGCAATCCATTGGACGGAAAACCGCTGCTGTCGGGAATTCAGGAGCAGGACATAATGCAAGCCCCTCCACCTGCGGTCGATCGCAAACCTTTGGGTCAACGAATGGAGACTGGTCTTGCGATGCTGAACACTATGCTGCCCATCGTTCAGGGTCAGCGCATTGGACTGTTCGCCGGTTCGGGCGTGGGAAAGTCCACTTTGCTGGCGACTCTGGCGCGGTCGATGCAGGCGGATGCAGTTGTCGTCGCGCTGGTCGGTGAGCGTGGGCGCGAGGTCAACGAGTTTGTCGAACATGCACTGGGTTCCGACGGAATGAAGCGGTCAGTCGTCGTGGCCGCAACGTCTGATCAGTCCGCCCTGGCGCGCCGCCGATGTGCCTGGTCCGCGATGTCGGTGGCAGAATACCTGCGCGATCAGGGTCTGAACGTGCTGTTTCTGGCGGATTCGGTCACTCGGTTTGCCGAGGCGCATCGTGAGATTGCCGTGGCCATGGGCGAACAGCCTTCGCTGCGCGGATTTCCCCCTTCTGTAACCCCTTTAATTGCCGCCCTGTGCGAGCGGGCCGGGACAGGCACGGAAGAGCAGGGCGACATCACAGCCGTGTTCAGCATTCTGGTTGCAGGATCTGATATGGATGAACCCATTGCCGACATCCTGCGCGGTGTTCTGGACGGCCACATTGTCCTGAGCCGTGAGATTGCCGAACGCGGCCGGTTTCCAGCCATTGACCTGGGCCGCTCGGTCTCGCGCAGCCTGCCGAGTGCGGCCACGGCGGAGGAGAACCTGTTGATATCCCAAACCCGCCGACTGGTTGGCAGCTATGAGCAATCCGAAGTTATGATCAGGGCCGGGCTTTACTCCGAGGGCGCGGACCCACTTCTCGATCAGGCGGTGCGTGTTCATGATGATCTGGACGGCTTTTTCGCCAAACCCGAAACAGAAGACATCCAGAACAGCTTCAACCTCCTGCAGCTGATCCTGCGTCGGGCAGGAACCGCTTTGGCGCAGTAGAGATATCTCGACAGTTTTAAACGTTAAGCCTGCCTTAAGACCTGCGCTGATACCTCGGTATCGGGTGATAAAAAGGTGGTGGAGATGGGTGCGCAATCCAATGCGGCGCCAATCATCATCAAGAAGAAACGTGTGTCAGGTGGCGATGGTCACCACGGTGGCGCGTGGAAAGTCGCATATGCCGACTTTGTTACGGCCATGATGGCGTTCTTCATGTTGATGTGGCTGCTGAATGCAACGACGGAAAAACAACGCAAAGGACTGGCGGATTACTTTTCTCCGACAATCCCCGCGAACCCGGTGTCAGGTGGCGGGGGCGGGGCCTTTGGTGGCAACAATATGTTCTCGGAAAAAACCATGGTGATGGACGGCTCGGGTGCCAGCCAGAAAAGCCCAACCGTTGCGCGGCAGGCGCGTGGTTCGGTTGGCGTGAACGCCGAGGGCGGCAAGGAAAACCTCGAGGATTTCTCGACGCTTGAAGCCAAGCTTTTGGGGCGCACCGGTGAAAGCCTGGTCTCGGACAAGGTCCTGAAACACATCGTCACGCGGGTCACAGATGAAGGTTTGGTTGTCGAGCTGTTCGATACCGAGGATCAACCGCTGTTCGAATCGGGGACCGATAAGCCCACCGCCATGATGCGCGCACTGGCGTTGCTGGTGGCGCGGTCTTCGGACCTGGTGCAGAATGCAGTCGCCGTCGAAGGACATGTGCGTGCATCGCCGGTTGTCCTGGCGCAAAACCCGGCCTGGGATCTGTCGACGGCCCGCGCGCAGGCAGCGCGTCAGATGCTGCAAGGCAAGGGCTTGGCCGCCGAAAGGCTGGATCGGGTCACGGGCCACGCAGACCGTGAATTGACAGCCAAAAACCCGATGGCCGTTCGCAACAACCGGATCGAGGTCATCTTTCTGCGCACGCCCTAGACCCAAAAGGATAGAACGCATTTTACCTGTTAGCGTGCTGTTAAGGGCCAGCACGTTAGCTGTTGCATCACGTTTTGACGCAACAGAAGGGCGTGCCAATGACAATTTCCTCTTCGCTGAATGCCGGTGTGGCCGCTTTGAAGGCCAACGCGAACCGGCTGGCGACCATCTCTGACAATATCGCCAACTCGTCCACCTTTGGCTACAAACGGGTCGAGACCGACTTTCACTCGATGGTCACCTCCGGTCAGGGCGGAAGCTATTCGGCAGGCGGCGTCAGAACCACGAGTCAGCGCATGATCGACCAGCGTGGATCGCTGGTCACAACGAACAATTCAACCGATTTGGCAGTGCGCGGCCGTGGCCTGCTGCCCGTGCGACCCAGCTCTCAGGTGGCGTCAAACTCGAATGAGATGCTTCTGACCACAACTGGCTCGTTCCGCACCAATGAGCAGGGTCATCTGGTGACGCAATCGGGGCTTGTTTTGTTGGGTTGGCCCGCTGGCCCGGACGGATCGATCCCTAATGTGCCAAGGGATACGCCAGCTGCGCTGGAACCCGTCAAACTCAGCGTCAACCAACTAACCGGTTCGCCGACCACAAGCATGAACCTTCGCATGAATCTTCCGGCCACGGCGACGGATGCCGGCGCACCGGGTGACGCACAGCCTTTGTCGGTTGAGTATTTTGACAACCTCGGAAAGTCGGAATCCGTGAATATTGAACTGGTCCCGACCGTGCCCGGTACGGGCTCCAGCAATGAATGGACGATGACACTGCGCGATACCGCATCTGGCGGTGCGGTGATCGGAGAGTACCGCCTGACCTTCACCGACAGCCGAACCGCAGGCGGCACGCTGGCCAGCGTGACCACCATTTCGGGTGGTGCTTACGATCCGACAAATGGCAGTTTTGTGGTGAACGTGGATGGCGGGCCGATGGAGATTAATATCGGTCAGATTGGCGACAAAGATGGAATTACCCAACTGTCGGATACATTTGCCCCCGTATCGATCACGCGCGACGGTGCCCCCGTTGCAACGATGACAGGCGTGAAGGTGGATGAAAACGGGTATGTCTACGCGCAATACGACAGCGGTGTTAGCCGGCGCGTGTACCAGATTCCGCTTGTCGATGTTCCCAACCCGAATGGGCTAACGGCGCTGGATAATCAGACCTATGCCCCATCCCGCGACAGCGGAACGTTTTTCCTTTGGAACGCGGGCGATGGGCCAACGGGCGATCTGGTGTCCTTTGCGCGCGAAGAATCGACGACAGATGTTGCAACTGAACTGACATCAATGATCCAGACGCAACGGGCATTTTCGTCAAGCGCCAAGGTGATCCAGACCGTCGACGAGATGCTGCAGGAAACCACAAACATCAAACGTTGATCCGGGGCTTTGAGCTAGGGAAAGGACCTGTCCGATGAACATGACGACAGCATTGAACAACGCGTTGGGAGGCCTGACCGCCGCAAGCCGCGGGGCCGCAGTTGTCTCGGGCAATATCGCCAACGCCCTGACGCCGGGCTATGCGCGTCGCTCCCTGGAATTGGCAACAAGTCCGATCTCAGGCAACGGCGTGCGCACCGTCGGTGTGACGCGCCATCAGGACCCGGCCCTGATCGCCAACCGGCGCGATTCCGACGCAAATCTTGCCGGTACAAGCGCAATCTCAGAGTTCTACACCCGTTTTGAAAAGGCCGTGGGTTCGGTTGATGACCCCAAATCCTTTGCCTCTCGGTTGACCCAATTTGAGAACGACATGACAACGGCCGCCAGCTTGCCCGATTCCAAAGTGCGGCTGGATCAGGCGGCCCGCGCTGCCCGGGATTTGGCGGAGAGCCTTAACGCGGCATCCGAAGGTTTGCGTCAGGCGCGGTCGGAAGCAGACAGGACCATCGGCAAGCAGGTCAACCGCCTGAACCAGTCCTTGCAGGATATCGAAAACCTGAACAACAAGATCCCCAGCATCAAGAATTCTGGAGGCGATATCAATGCCTTGCTGGATCAGCGCCAAGTATTGATTGATCAAGTGAACGAACTGATGCCGGTCAATGTCGTAGCGCGGGATAACGACCGTGTGTCACTATATTCAGACGGCGGCCTGATCCTTTTAGAGGGGCAGGCAGCAGAATTCAGTTTTACGACTACCGGCGAAACCAAGCCGCATATGACAATTGCCAACAGCCTTTTGTCAGGTCTTGAAATGAACGGGCAGCCTGTGCGCACCGGCGGCAATAGTGCGCAGCTTAGGGGCGGTGCGCTGGCGGCTCAGTTCGAGATTCGCGATGAACTGGCGGTTGAGGCTCAAGCACACTTGGACACCGCCGCCCAAGACCTGATCGAACGGTTCGAGACCGCCGGTCTTGATCCGACCGTCGCGGCAACTGACCCCGGCGTGTTCACCGATGATGGCAATCGCTACGACGCAACTGCGGCAATCGGATTGGCTTCGCGCATACGCTTGAACGTGGCGGTGGACCCCGATGCTGGTGGTGACAGCTGGAAATTACGGACGGGCCTCGGCGCCGCCACTCCGGGGGATCCGGGCGATGCAACGCAGCTGAGGGCCTTTAGCGCGGTCCTGAACGATGCCCGTCCCGTTGCCGGGGGGTTATATGGCACCGGCAACATGCGAGCTGCGGAAATTGCCGAGGCACTGTTGTCTAAGGCCGGGGCAAACGCCCATGCCGCCGAGGCGCGCATGACATTCGCCAAGCACTCACAGCTGGAAATGGCCAAGATCGAAGCTGAACGCGGCGTGGATACTGACACCGAACTGCAAAACCTGATGCAGATCGAAAAGACATACGCCGCGAATGCGCGGCTCATCTCGACCGTGGATGAGATGATGGACACCCTGCTGAGGTTATGACGATGAATTTGACATCCATTGGTGATCTGGCGCGCGGATTGACGCTGAGAACCCGGTCGACCGAGATCAAAAACCAGATCGAAACACTGTCCTACGAATTGTCATCCGGGCGGGTTCAGGACTTGTCTGGCCATCTGGACGGTGATTACTCTCATCTGCTGGATCTGGATCGCGGCCTGTCCAGACTGGATGCGTTCAAAGTATCGACCGCCGAAGCCGGGTTGTTCACGGATGCAATGCAGCTGAGCCTGAATACAGTTGCCGGCGCTGTTGAGGGGATTACCGCCTCACTTCTGTCCTTTGGCACCTCAAATCAGGCGGTGACCCACGAAAACGCATCGGCTCAGGCCAGAAACGAACTGGACGCGATCGTGTCCTCGTTGAACACCCGCGCCGGAGGGCGCAGCCTTTACTCGGGCACCGCAACGGATGTCTCTCCGCTTCCGTCCGCTGACACGCTGATCACCGCGCTAGAGGCCGAGTTGACGGGCGCAGCTACTGTCGCGGACATCCGGCAGAGGGCAGAGGATTGGTTCAACGATCCTACCGGGTTCGATGCGGTAATTTATCAGGGATCCGGCACAAAACTGGCCCCCATGCAGATATCCGAGAATGAAAGCGTTTCAATTCCTGTGACAGCGACCGACCCAGCCATCAAAGCTGCACTTCGCGACATCGCGGTCGCAGCCGTGGTCGCGGACAGCGGTCTGAATGTCCCGATGCAACAAAGAACGGCCTTGTTCAAACAATTGGGCGTCGATCTGGTCAACGCCAAGGATCAGTTGGTGGGGCTGCGCGCCGATGTCGGCGCGACCGAGGCCCGAATCGAACAGGCGCAAACGCGAAATAATGCGGCGCGGACTAGCCTACAAAGCAGCCGAAGCACATTGATCGCGGCGGATCCCTATGAAACCGCCACTCAGTTGCAAACCGTGCAGTTCCAGCTGGAAAGCCTGTATTCGGTCACCGTTCGCAACGCGAACCTGTCACTAGTGAATTTCCTGAGATGAGAGTTCTTGTTTTTCTTCTGATGTTGCTTCCTGGCCTGGCCTCCGCCGGCGCGATCCGACTGAAAGATCTGGTGGACTTCGACGGAGTCCGCGGAAACGATCTGGTCGGTTACGGTCTGGTTGTAGGGCTGAATGGAACCGGTGACGGGCTAAGAAATTCACCCTTTACCGAAGAGATCATGTCCAACATTCTCGAAAGGTTGGGCGTCAACGTCAACGGTGAGGATTTTCGCCCCAAAAATGTGGCCGCCGTTCTGGTGACAGCAAGCCTGCCGCCTTTCTCACGTGTTGGCGGGCAAATCGACGTGACGGTCTCTGCCATCGGAGATTCCAAAAGCCTGTTGGGTGGAACGTTGATAATGACCCCATTGAACGCCGCCGACGGGCAGATTTACGCTGTTGCGCAAGGCACCGTTTTGGCAGGCGGCGTGTCGGCTGAGGGAGAGGCCGCCTCGGTTGTGCAGGGCGTTCCTACTTCCGGTGTGATCCCCTCCGGAGCAAGGGTAGAACGTGAAATCGATTTCGAACTTTCGGCTCTTACCCAGATGCGCCTTGCTTTGCGAGAGCCTGATTTTACTACGGCAGGCAGGATCGAGCTTGCCATCAATACCGAGTTCAAAAGCGCGGTGGCCATCATGCGCGATTCCGGGACGGTTGAGCTGAACATCGCGGCAACGCAGGCAATTTCGACCGCCCACGCGCTTGGGCGGATCGAGAACATTCTGGTCGAACCCGAAACCAAGGCCCGCGTCGTGGTCGATCAGCGTTCGGGCACGATTGTGATGGGGCAGGAAGTGCGGATATCCCGCGTGGCGGTCTCGCAGGGCAACCTTACGCTAACAGTCGAAGAGGCGCCGATTGCGGTTCAACCCAACCCCTTCGCGCGCGGCGAGACCGTTGTGGTGCCCAGAACAATCGCGGGAATAGAAGAAGAAGAAGGCACCGGACTGGCTGAAATACCCGAAGCAGCAACCTTGTCCGAAGTTGTGGCAGGTCTGAATGCGCTTGGGGTGTCGCCCCGCGACATGATCGACATTTTGAAGACGATCAAAGCCGCCGGAGCGCTGCACGCCGAATTTATCGTACGCTGAGGAACTCAGGCCAACAGGTCACCGCCAAGGCTGAGGGAGGTGCCAAACGGCCCCACCAAAAACTATTTGGATTTCCAACTGTTCAGCCACTTTCGGAACCTGCTGCCCTGCTCTTCTATGGCGTCGCCAGCGGCATAAAGGCCATCTTCCATATTCTCGATCACGGGATCAACCCGCGCCTCGCGAAACCGGCGCCAGCGGACCCAAAGGGCCCAAACTATCGCGAAGAATACGGTCAGGAAAATGATATTGAACCAGGGAATAATCCGAACGTCTTGGCTGTCTACTGACCAAATCTTCACTGCATTCGGGAAAATTGACAGGAACTCACTGCGCCAACCGTAGTGGCGAACAACCACCCAGCGAGGCGCTTCGGCTGTTGATTTCAAGTCTGCTGCTTCGGCCTGCAGGTTCGACGAGTTTAGTTTGAAATAAGGTGGCCAGCCCCAGCCCGTGTCTTCGTTCCGATACACCATGACCTTGCCGTTGGTCTTGCGGGTCTGAATGAAAAACACATCGCGGTTTGGCGTTGTCGCATCACTGCCGACGTCATGAACCGACCAGAAGATGCTGTTCTCACCGGGGTCGATCCGTTTCTCATAGGTATCCGAAATCCGAACCACATCGTGCTGCGGAAGGGTGTAATTCAACACCGCCGCAATCGTGCCCCAGAACAGGATGATGATAGCCCATTTGATGTAACGCATCAGCGAAACCCTCACATGAAATTCGTAACATAAATCAGGATTGCGATCAGGCCCAGCGGCACCACGTAAATCCCAAGGATCAGTTTGCGTCGAAACGATCCGTCGTATTTTTTTAGCCCGCGCTGGACAAAGGCATCGCGGTCGCCGGTCAGACCCTTTTTCTCCCAATGAGCGATCAACTTATTGCGCCGTATCCAGCGGGAATAGATTGATACGCCCACATAAATGACCGTCAGAACGACCAGCAACGGGATCAAAAAGCGCAGTGCGACGAACATTTAACTTCTCCCTACTGCGCCCCAAGGGCCGACGCGTGCGATGATGTCTTCGCTGACCCGGTCATCGCCGCTCATATCCGGTTCGTGGCCGAATAGTGCGGCCCGGGCGCCAGCCTTATCCACCTGATACTCGCGCGCGAGGAAGTCGGCAACATAGGCTTTTTTGGCCTCGGGCCAAGTCGCATAGGTGCGGTAGAACAGTTCCTTATGGCAAATGAACACCTGACGCGGGTCCAACGGGGCCAGTTCCGCCAGCAGCATGTTCACCAGATCGCGGTTCGGTGTGTTGGTCGCCCGCAGCGTATAGAAATAGGCCGGGTGATCCGAGGTGATACGCGGCCACGGCCCGCCATCCTTTGCCCAGCGCAACAGCTGCGCCAAACCGTGATAGGCGTCGGGCAGACGATCCGAATGGTTTCGCGCCAGCCGTCGCATATCGCCACGGTCCAACCCTGTCAGGTCAACGCCTGCATCGGCTGCGGCATCCACGGTCAGAAAATCCATCTTTTGCTGCAAGATTGCGGCGGAATTGACACCGCGCGCCTCGATGATCGTTTCGACCAAGCCGTTTAGCCCGAGGAACTTGGCAATCTGGTTCCGCTGAGATGGGTCAAAAACGTATTTGATCGGCATATCGTCGGGTCTGGCGCCCATACAGATCACCGCCGGATGATCCAGATCGGGGAACAGGTAGAGCCCACCGAAGTGCGCCGTCCAGAAATTGCGCTGTTCAAAGGCGGTATGGCGCAGGCGGACGGGATTGCGGGTGACGTCGCCGGTTTCCTTGGCCGTTTCGATCATCTTGGCGATCAGCACATCGTCGAACCAGGCGTCCTCTTCGGTCTTGAACTGTTCCACCATGCCCGCCAGTTGCTGTGCCTTGCGCAGTGTGCCGCCTGCGGTGTCGGCCTCAATCTCGATTTTGCGCAGGTTCAGCAGATCGCGCGGCGTGGTGAGTTTTATGACCGAGTTCACCAGCTCTCCGGCCACCGCATCGGTGGCGGTCAGGGCAAACAGCTGCGCCTCGTTCATCTCGATGAACTCGCGCAGGATTTCGCGCGAGGTCGAGAATTTGACGTTCAGCAGAGGCGCGCGTTTCTGCTCGGTCGTCAACAGAATGAACTGCCGGTTGACCCCGTTGGGGTTGAGGTAGAGCTCATCCTCCAACTCAATCCCCACCTCGGGTGAATAGCCCGAGATATCGATGTGGAAATCCGTGAGCGCCGTGGTCTTGCCCGCCAAATGCTGCAGCGCACGGTTATACCGCTCGACCAGAGCCGGGCTGGAAATGTGGACGAGATTGCCGAACATCAGGCCTTTTTTGATGAGGCGGATCACTAGGCGGACCTTCCTTCTTTTGGTCTAACACTAAACGCTAGCAAAGAACTTCTCATCTATTGTGACTGCCTCAATCATTTTTGTCGCAACCCCAAGATCATTTTCTTTGAGCAAGTCACACAGACGATCTCCATCAATTAGGTCAATCGCAGTAGCCCCATCCCTTGTGGCTTCGTCCGACGCTTGAGCGGTGAAATTGCCAGTCGTTATGAATAGTCCTTTGTCAGCTCGCCCCATCATCGCGCCCCTAAAGTCACGAATTTCCGAAGAGCCAACACTTCCTTTGTAGCGTTTGCACTGAAAGAACACCTGAAAAGAAACGAGGTTCACCCGAAGTACGCCAACACCATCAATTCCGCCATCACCAGACTTCCCTCTGACTTCGACTTTGGTGAAACCTGCTTCCCGAAGCAAACGCTGTGCTAATCGTTCAAAGGCGTATGGGTCCATCTGCTTCAGAGTTGTGAGCAACCTAGATTTCCACGTCTCCGTGTCGGGTGTCTCTTCGATTTTGCCACTCTGATCAGAAGGCGAAAACAATTCGGGCTCATCCCCGTTTTGCTGTTTCTTCTTGCGCCGCTCACGAGCTCTGGCTTTTTCTTCCTCGTTAACCTGGTCGATTATTCGCTGAGTATCGCCAATTGTATCTATTGTGCTTCCGAACTCAGTTAGCGCCCAAATGCCGCGGGCGGAATTCTCGAGCGCCCCACCCTTTTTTAGAAAGGTTCGAGCCCAAGCCAGATAATAGTTCAATCGTGGTTGACCCTGGTTGGTTCCGGTCATCATGAAGGATTGTTCTTCCTCAGAAACGCCTTCAAGTTCCGCAACCTTCTCGTCAAGTTCGTAAATACTTGCAGAGCCCCCTACCTGTTTCATAGCCTCGACGGTTACCAGCATCATGCCAGGCATTTCCGGATAGCCCTCTGCTTCAACTACAAATCTTCTACTCAATGTTCTTTCCTTTTAAATACCGCCGCTTGGCCTCTTCCATCCGGCCCATTTCGCGGACGGCGTTTTCGATGGCGACCTCGTCGCTCTTGTCGGCATAGCGGAACTCGCTGTCGGCGTAGCGGTTGATCTCTTGCATCACCATTTCCACTGTGATCGGCTGGCGCAGGTCTTCGATCATCGCCTTCTTGGTGCCGTAGTCGCGGAACAGAAACAGGTCGGGGTTTTCCATCCATTCGTCGGGCAGTTCGAAATCCATCGCGCGGACCTTGACGGCGTCGGTGATGTTCTTGATTGCGCGGCCGGTAAAGCGCTCATCCGCCTGCTGGATTGCCTTGAGATAGGTGCCCATCTTGGCAATCGTATCCATCTGGCCGATATCGCCGGAGACCCGGTCATAGACCTGCAGCAGAGCGTCCTCATGTGGGCGGGAGTGGCTTTCGAAACTGGCGGCGACGGCTTTCTTGATCTCCTGCGCTGCATACGCTTCGTGTTCGCCCAGCGGAATGTCGTGGTTGCGGCCCATCAGCAGGTGCAGGATGTCGATGTAATCCTCGCGCGTCTGCGGCCCGTCGACCAGGAACCGAGCGCCCGCCCGCTGGCGCAGGGCATCGTCCACATTCTCTGGGTAGTTCGAGAACATGCCAAAGGTGCAGTTGCCGCGCACGACGGTGTTGGCACCCGCAAAGCTCTCCATCAGCACGGCGGTGATTTCCAGTTGCCCGGCTGACGACTGCCGATCGCCACGCTTGCCCGCCAATTGGTCGATGTCGTCGATGGTGCCAAAGCCGATGACCGAAGGGTCGATGATCGTGTTGATAAAGGCCTTGGCGTTCTGGCCAGACTTGCCCTGATAGCTGTCGATATTATCGGTGCTTAGGTTTTGATAGCGGAACGGATAGCCCGCGTTCTGGCAATAGTCGTTGATCAGCCCGGCCATCATCTGGATCAGGGTGGTCTTGCCAGTGCCCGGTTTGCCGTCGCCCATGAAGGTGAAGATGAACCCGCCGAGTTCCGCAAACGGGTTCAGGCGGCGATCGAAGTCATAGGCCATCACCATCTTGGCCAGCTTCATCGCCTGATACTTGGCGATATGGTTGCCGACAACCTCGTTCGGTTTCTTGAACGTCATGGTGAGGGTGGTGGATTTGGCCTTGGAGGCCGGTTCGAACCCTCGGATCGTCAGATCATCAGCCTCGATGTGCCATGCGGCGTTCTGGAACGGGGCCAGATGGCCTGCTGACTGCGCGCGCAGCGCGGCCTTTTCCATCAGTTGCTCGGCATAGGCGCTGGTGGCGGCAATCAGGTGGGCATCGTCGGGGGCATGTTTGGCGAGGGTCTGGTCCAGTTCCCACAGCGCGCCGTGCAGGGCGAGTTGGCCGTTGTCGGTCAGGACCTCTTCGACCTCACCGATATCGACAGTGGTCTCTCCAAGATGCGAGGACATCAAGTACGCCAGCGCATTGCCGAAGGTGTGCGAGGTGATCAGCGCCTCGGCCGTTAGCAGCTCCGAGAATTCGGTCTTGCGCGCGGCGGGCAAGTCTCCAGCAAGATTCGCGCGTTTCAGATCAGCCAGCGACGTCTGTTCCGCATAGGTCTCAGCCACAGCCAAGGCGATGGCAATGGCGCGGCGGATGGCCTGCTGCGTGGTCGCCTGCGGTGGTGAAACTAGCGCATCGCCATCATCCGAGGCCTCGATCCGTTCGGCCAGATGCACTCCGGCTGTGCGCATGGTTCGGCGTGTCACCAGCCCCGGCGTCGTGGAGCGGAACCGCCGTCCAGTGGAAACGCCCGGAGACCGTTCGGTTGCCACCTCAACCGCTTTGGCTATCCGCGGCGCGTGTTCAAAACCGTTCAGCAAGGCGGTCGCTGCCGGATAATGCTTGCGAATATCGTCTTCGCGCAATTCCATCTGATCTGACGTCAAACTCATTTCAAAACCGCCCTTGCTTCATCTTTTCAAAAATACTCCCGCCGGAGGCCAAACTAATAGCGCAGCACCTGCCCGCTCTTGCTGACCACGAATTTGCGCACATCGCCAAATCCCGGCGGGTTACGTTCAGCCAGCACCTGAAACGGGCGCTGGGGCAGGATGATCGACCGTTGGGTGCGCGTAGCCCCGGTTTCGGCCCCCTGTCCGCCGAACGGGTCCAGCGCGAAAACCTCGCGCTCGACTGTGGAAAACCACCCGGCGCGTTCTTCGATCACCTCTTCGCTTTGCAGCTCTTCGGTGGTCCAGGCCAGTGCCCAGTCCTGACCTTGCGGTGCCTGTGCGTCCTCAAGCACCTGCCGCAACGGGCCGGTTTGCTCGGTATAGGCCGAGGAATACATCGGCCCCACGTGGATGCGGCGCAGGTGTTTGGGGTGCAAGTCGTCGAAATCCTGATCGAAGCCTTTGGCAATAGTCACCAGTTTCAGACCGCCTAAGCTTTGCGCCATCAGATGCGCCTGAACTTCGGGCCAACGACGTTGGTCCTTGGGCAGGGCGGTTTTGCCGCTGTCCTCCAACTGCATCAGGTAGATGACCGGCAGGTTGATTTGACTGTCATAGACCGCCCAGTGGATCATGAACTTGCGCCGTTCGCCCTCATTCCCGATCCAGTGGCATTCGGGATCGTTGCGGGCCCAGAACAGCTGCCCCTTCAGCAATTCCTCGTAGTAGAGCCTTTGCGACAGCGCGAATTGCAGTTTGGTGGGGATTTCTTGTTCGCTGATGATGGTGCGCACCATGTCGGTCTTCAGGTCATCCTCGGACGGCATATTCGCCAGATGCACCTGCGCCTGTTGCGCGTCATTGGCCATGGTCAGCAGCTCGGCAGCCACCGGAAACCCGCTGTCGCGCTTGTCCATGGCGAGACTGCCAAAGAACCGCCCCGTATCGCGCCCGACCAGTAGGTATTTCATACTCAGCGCGCGAAAGGTGTAGAGCAGCCCCGAGAGGTAGCGCGACACGATCCGCACCTCTTGCTTGCTGATCGCGCCCTCCGCCTCCATAGTCGCGGCCACGCGCAGGAGATGGACGGTGATCACCTCGAACTTGCGGAAATAGCGGCGCGAAGCGAAGGTGTCGGTCAGGCCGACATGGTCTCGGGTGGGGTTAACTTCGGCCACGGATGAATTTCCTGTATCTGACCCAATCTTCAAAGACGAGACGGAAACGATCCCGCCAAAAACCAAAGGCTTCGGCTGACGTCATACCATCACGGTGAAATACTTCTTCATACATATTCACCATGCCGAACCAAAAAGCAGGCACCATAATACGGACGACGAAATAGACATAGGCCGGTAAAAGCAGCACCCCGAGTATAACTGCGACGCCTTCTGCGTTGGCTGTATTTTGCAACCCCAAAAGTGTCAAAATCGACAGTGCTAGTACATAAACAACTAACGCTATTGCTAATACCGGCATCAACACGACCATTGAGCCAAACAAGAGTATGAAAGAGGCCATTTACCCCCCATACAAGTTCTTATCATGCTTCTCGACAATCGAGGCGAACCGACGGGCAAAGCGTTCATCCGCCTTGGCCTTTTTCTCCAGCACGTCGCGGGCAAAGACCATGTGGTCCTCATGCGCCTCAAGCATGTCGGCCATCTTCTGGTTGGTCGCGGTGCCGATGGCGGCCATGGCGGTTTGCGCCTCTTGGTCGGTCTGCACACCGATCTCGTTGATACGGTGGGCCACGTCCTGCTGCTGTGCGGTTTTCAGCGATTTGGTCAGGGCGTCATACAGCACCACGCGCTGTTGCGTGTCTGTCTGCAGCTTGTTGATCAGCACCATCTGCGTCGCCGCCTGGTTCTGCAGGGAATCGACCCAGGTTTTGCCCTTTTCGATATAGCGTTCGAGCGTTTGGCTTTTGGCCAGCTTGACCTGCTCTTCCTGAACCTTGGCATTGTATTGCTTGTTCAGCTCGGCCAGTTCGGTTTCCAATTGGGTCCGCGCGGCGGCGTCCTGTTCGACACTGATCTTGTTTTCCAGAGTTATGATCGTCGGATCCATACCCTGAATTTCAGCCCGCAGCGCCTCTAGTTCAGCAACAGTAGCCTCGCGGTCGTCCAGCGTACCGGTCAGGTTTTCCTCGACCTTCACCCGCTGTTCTTCCAACACGGATAGTTGCCCTTGCAGCAATTGAACGATTACGTCGGATTTGGCGATCAGGTCCTGCAGCTTATCGTCGATATTGGCGGTGCGCATGCGCTCCTGCCGCATCGATTCAGACTTCCCCTTGGAGAAGATGCCGACAAACGTCTCCCACCCTGATTTCGAGCGCATCTCGTCGAAATCCTTGGAAAAGGCGCTGGTGACGTCGTCCAGACCCATGATCAGCTCGGCGATATTGGCGTTCATCACCTCGGTATGGGCGTGCACGTCCTCAAGCGTGGCGTTTTCGATGTCGATGTCGGCCTCGGCAGAGCCGATCTTAGAACGCGCGGCTTCAATCCGGGATGTCAGCCCTTCGATCTGAGCCTGGCTTTCGCGCACTTTTTGCTGCGTTTCCTCAATCAACGCATCAAACTGCTGGTTCGACATCTGTCCTATTCCTTTTTTAATTATGCACCCAACAAGATAGGAGATGTTACGATCATTTACATCCCCTTGGGCATCCAATCCTGTGGAACTTTGGCAAACTCCGCCAAAAAAAGATAGGCGGGTTGACACTTTGGCCTCAGATCGCATGAATGCGCCCCGGTAGGCAAAAAACGTCACGTTTACCATACGAAAACTGGATTGATCTGACCCCACGGGTGGCCATAGACAATCCGGGAGGCACATGTTTGAGTGCTAACAAATTTTTATTGCCGGAGGCTGACCCATGCTGGACGCGACAACCGACCTGAAATCCATCCTGAAAAACCCCGATCTGCTGGTGACCAAAGCCTATATCGGCGGTCAGTGGGTCGACGGGGACAATGGCACCTTTGCCGTGACCAACCCGGCCCGCGGCGACGTCGTAGCCGAAGTCGCGGACCTGAGCCGCGCGCAGGTCGCCGGGGCGATCGCACTAGCTGAGGCCGCGCAAAAGGAATGGGCCAAGCTGACCGGCAAGGAACGCGCCGTGATTCTGCGTCGCTGGTACGACCTGATGATGGAAAACGCCGAAGATCTGGGCAAGATCCTGACCGCCGAGCAAGGCAAGCCGCTGGCCGAGGCCGTTGGCGAGATCGGCTATGGCGCGTCGTTCATCGAGTTCTTCGGCGAAGAGGCCAAGCGCGTTTATGGCGAGACGATCCCTGGCCATCAGCGCGACAAGCGGATCATGGTGCTGAAACAGCCGATCGGCGTTGCGGCCTCGATCACGCCCTGGAACTTCCCCAATGCGATGATCACCCGCAAGGCAGCTCCGGCACTGGCGGCAGGCTGCGCCTTTGTTGCCCGCCCGGCCAAGGAAACACCGCTGTCTGCATTGGTCATGGGCGTTCTGGCCGAACAGGCCGGTATTCCGGCTGGTGTGTTCAACGTATTGCCGTCCTCCAGCGCCAGCGAGATTGGGAAGGAATTCTGCGAAAACCCCGGCGTGCGAAAGCTGACCTTCACCGGCTCGACCGAAGTGGGTCGTATCCTGCTGAAACAGGCCGCTGATCAGGTGATGAAATGCTCGATGGAACTAGGCGGCAACGCGCCGTTCATCGTGTTTGACGATGCCGATCTGGATGCGGCCGTCGAAGGCGCGATGATGTGCAAATTCCGCAACAACGGCCAGACCTGCGTCTGCGCCAACCGGATCTACGTACAGGCCGGTGTCTATGACGAATTCGCGGCCAAGCTGAAAGCGGCAGTCGAAGCACTGAAGATCGGCGACGGCCTGGCCGAAGGCACAACCACCGGCCCGCTGATCAACGCCGAAGCAGTGGTCAAGGTTGAAGAGCACATCAAGGACGTCACCGACAAGGGCGGCGCGGTTCTGACCGGCGGTCTACCGCATGATCTGGGTGGCACCTTCTTCCAGCCGACGATTGTGACTGGCGTGACTCAGGACATGATGGTCGCGCAGGACGAGACCTTTGGCCCGCTGGCACCGCTGTTCAAGTTCGAGGACGAAGACGATGTGATCGCGATGGCCAATGACACCATCTTTGGCCTGGCGTCCTACTTCTATGCCAAGGACCTGAGCCGCGTGTACAAGGTGGCCGAGGCGCTGGAATACGGCATCGTTGGTGTGAACACCGGCATCATCTCGACCGAGCTTGGCCCGTTTGGTGGCGTCAAACAGTCCGGCCTGGGCCGCGAAGGCAGCCATCACGGCATGGAAGACTATCTTGAAATGAAATACGTCTGCCTGTCGGTCTGATCTGAAAAGGCCCCGATGCAACGCGTCGGGGCCTTTTGGTTTGTCACAAAACTGCAAACAAACCGTCACATCCCTGCAATGACCCGCGTTCATCCCCCTCTCATCCAAGTGAGAGAGGATACCACCCGATGTCATTGCGCTATGTCTGCCTGACATCTGCCCTTGCCCTGACCGCCGGTCAGGCTGTGGCAGAAATGAATTTCAACCGAATTGCATCTTTCCCCGTCGTCAAGAACATGGCCGAGGGCGCGGATACCACCCGCGAAACCTCGCCCGAGATCATCGCAGCGACTGCTGATGGCATGACGCTGGTCTATACGGACAGCCCGCTGGGCATGATTGGCATGGTCGACATCACCGACCCCGCGAGCCCGGTGCCTCTGGGCGCAATGGATGTAGGCGGTGAGCCGACATCCGTGGGGATTGTTGGCGCGACGGCTTTTGTGGGTGTGAACACATCGGAAAGCTATACTGCCCCTTCGGGCAAACTGATCTCGGTCGATATCGCGGGTAAGGCGGAAACCGGTGCCTGTGATTTGGGTGGTCAGCCCGACAGTGTCGCGATTGCCCCGGATGGCAGCTTTGTTTCCGTCGCCATCGAGAATGAGCGCGACGAAGGCTTGAACAACGGGGTCATCCCGCAGCTGCCCGCCGGGACACTGGCGCTGGTGCCGCTGAAAGACGGCGCACTGGAATGCGCGGGCATGAAGATGGCCTCGCTGGCAGGTCTGGCCGAGGTTGCCCCCACTGATCCCGAGCCTGAGTTTGTCGACATCAACACCCTGGGTGAAACCGTCATCACCCTGCAGGAAAACAACCACATCGCGGTTGTCGACAAGGATGGCAACGTGATCAGCCATTTCTCGGCAGGCAGCGTGGATCTGGATGGTATCGACGCCACGGATGAGCGCGGCGCGCTGATCTTCACCGAAAGCCAAAAGGATCGCCTGCGCGAGCCGGATGCGGTGAAATGGATCGACGACAACCATTTCGCAACCGCCAACGAAGGTGACTACAAAGGCGGCTCGCGCGGCTGGACGATCTTCCACAAGGACGGCACCGTTGTTTACGAGAACGGCACCGATTTTGAAAAGGCCATCATTCAGATCGGCCACTACCCCGACAAACGCTCGGACGCCAAAGGCGTAGAGCCGGAAAGTGTGACCGCAGCGACCTTCGGTAACACACCAATGATCTTTGTGGGGGCCGAGCGCGCCTCGGTCGTGGGTGTCTATGACGCCACCGATCCGGCCAACCCGGTTCTGAAACAGCTTCTTCCCTCGGGCGTTGGGCCCGAAGGTTATGTTACGATCCCAGAACGGAACCTGCTGATTTCGGCCAATGAAAAGGACCTGATCGAAGACGGTGGCCCGCGCGCGCATGTGATGATCTACGAATATCAGGACGCCCCGGCCACCTATCCGCATCTGACATCCGCAGGGGCGGATGAACTGATCGGCTGGGGTGCTCTGTCCGGTCTGGTCGCGGATAAGGACGGCATGATCTATGCGGTCAATGACAGCTTCTACGGCTTCCAGCCTTCGATTTTCAAGATCGACCCCAGCCAGCAGCCCGCGCGGATTGTGGATGTGATCCGCATCCACCGCCAGGACGGCAACCCGGCGCAGAAGTTGGACCTTGAGGGCATCACCCTGGACGGGAAAGGCGGGTTCTACGTCGCCTCCGAAGGGCGCACCGACCGTGTTATCCCGCACGCGATCTACCACGTGTCCGCTGATGGCCTGATCAAGGATCGCAAAGGCGAGATCGGCCTGCCACCTGAGCTTATGGCAGTCGAAAAGCGTTTTGGCTTTGAGGGCATCACCAAGGTTGGCGACACCCTGTGGATGGCCGTTCAGCGCGAATGGAAGGACGACCCCAAGAACCACGTGAAACTGGTCGCCTATAATCTGGACACCAAGGAATGGGGTGCTGTGCTTTATCCCAAGGCGGAGCCGGAAAATGGCTGGGTCGGCCTGTCGGAAATCGTGGCCTTTGGCGACCATGTCTATGTCATCGAGCGTGACAATCAGCACGACCACCGCGCCGTGACCAAAAAGGTCTATCGCATACCTTTGTCTGACATGACCCCGGCCCCACTGGGTGGCCCCCTGCCCGTCGTTAGCAAGCAAGAGGTCCGCGACCTGTTGCCTGACCTGACCTCGACCGGTGGCTACGTTCTGGACAAGATCGAAGGTCTGGCCATCCTGCCCTCGGGCGAGGCGTTTGTGATGACCGACAATGACGGCGTCGACGATGCCTCGGGCGAGACGATGTTCTGGTCCATCGGGTCGGTGACTGGTGGGAACTAAACTCAACAGGAAAAACACAGAAGGACCCCGCACGAAATTGTGCGGGGTCATTTAACTTCAGACGTCAGATTTGAGCCCAAAGCAGACATGTTAGTCCCGCGTAAGGTTTGTTTTGGTGACCCCCAAAGAGGTGATAGTGCCATCCAACTAGTGGATCAGTTTCAATCCAACGGGAGACCGGTACTGTCGAAATAGCGTCTAAATCTTTGCCTTCGGGCCTCTAACTTTACGTTCAGCCGTTACTTGCAAATTCGTCTTCCGCCTCTCCACCCGGGGTTTGATCTACTTCCTCCGGTTCTCCATCAACATCATCGTCCTCCTGGCCGTCGGCATAAACGCTTCCGTCATCCGAAATGCCAAGTGTGGATTTTACCGATTCTTCATCGGGATTGGAGGCACGGACCGCGCCGAGGACGCGGTCTTGCTGTTCCTCCGCGACGATTTTGTCCTCAGAAAAATCGCCTTTGTAATGTCCCAACAAACTGGCCTCCGCGTCATGCACCGCCTCCGCAGCCGCCAACTGATCGTCCGTCGGTTGCGCTATCGTATTTCCGTCCTCATCTGTTGTTACGTCGTGCGCATCTTTCACCGCTTGTGCGGTTTCCAAATCTTCAGGCGCAATCGTACCGGGAGTGGACGCCTCATCGGCAAGAACCTGTTCAGCTTCCTCCAGCGTCATTGGAGCTGTGTCCAAATAATCATACGCCGCAGCAATTTCCTTCACTTCTTCAGGGCTCAAGTCGTAATCTTCACCCATGACATGATTGAAATTTGCGTCGGCTACGGCAAGGCCAGCGGCCAGGCTCACCGGCCCTGTACCTTTCGCATACTGTCCGTTCGCGATATGCGCGAGTTTTGCATTTACACTGGAGTTAATGGCACCATTCAGTTTGCCGAGGTTACGCGGGGCAAGCGTGCCATCATCAAGGAGTTTTGCTTTTCTGCTTGGTGGTCTTGGGGATTGCGCGACACTCGCTTTACTTGTTCGTGTTGTGGTGGTCCGTGCCTTGTTCCCTTTGAATAGACCTTTGACACCGTTTTGCTTCAGGTTACGGCCCAAGGCCTGAAAGTCTTCCTTCACAGCCCGACCCAAACGACTGCCGCTCTTTGACTTACGACTTTTGCTGGCAGACTTCGTATTTGTCCCGTTCAGCGTTTTGTCGGAACCCCATCCCCTTTTGGCACCTTTTTCACCGTTGTTGCCGCCCTTTCCGCCACCGTTGCCACCTCCATTATCCCCTTTTCCGCCGCCGTTACCTCCACCTTTTCCGTTACCATTTTTTGCGTATGCGTAATCGGAAGCGAGAACGGTCACGACTGGCGCGACTACAAATGTAGACAGTACGATTGCGGATACGCTCACTTTAAGGAAGTTCAACACGGTAGAAATCCTTTTCGTTTAGAGAAATACTGGTCAGCGGTGGCGAACGAATGCCATCCTTAAAAATGTTGCTCAAACACGGCCAGAATGAGGCAGCTATTCGACTTTCAGGAATTGTTATCTTTAATGGAATATTAACAACTTGGCTTTTATTTCCAATAGAATCACTTGGGAAAATAAAACTGTTAACAATAGCAGTGGTTTTTAAGTTTGTGTTTCCAGCGGCGATCAAAAAAAACTGCTAAATCGGAAATAATAGGTGCGTTAACATTCGGTTAATGTGAGGTCTGGAAAATAGCAAATAGTTTATTTTTACGAGTTGACTATGGTTAAGCAAAGCAAAAGGGAGCTATTCCCGCCTTTGAACGACGCCGAGGCCGAAACATTTGGCCCGGACAAGAATAGCTCCCTAAAACCTACGATAAGAAGGGCTATATTTGCTGCCCCAATATTGTTGTATTTTCTTCTAATGGCCTTTTTTCTAAATAGAGCGTCTGCCGAAAGCTATATATCGATCCCGTGGTAGATGAAGGCTTTTGCCCTGAGATAGACAATGAGGGTCCGCGCTATCAGACGAGACAGCGAAAGATAGTTCTGTTCGTCCACTCCGCCTGCTGAGCAATCATTCAATTGGTTCCGGAGCTCTGCGCCGCAGCAAACGGCAGAAATGTCCCGCATTGCGGACCTTCTGGTACTACAAAAAAACAACGCCCCGCGTCTGGAGGAACGCGGGGCGTATGGTGCGATAATCCAGAGAGGAACGATTATCGCGGCGTATTGTCGTCGCCTTAGTTCACGGCTTTGGCGTCGACCACATCCTTTTCGATAGCATTGGCCGAAGAAATCTCGATCCGGCGCGGTTTCAGGGCCTCAGGCACTTCGCGCTTCAGGTCGATGTTCAGCATGCCGTCTTCGTGGTTGGCACCGGTGACACGCACGTGATCGGCCAGCGCAAAGCGGCGTTCGAACGCGCGGGTGGCGATGCCACGATGCAGATAGCTGCGCTCTTTGTCCTCGGCGGCTTTTTTGCCAGCAACGATAAGGGCGTTTTCTTTCACTTCGACCGACAGGTCATTTTCCGAAAAGCCGGCGACAGCAACCGAGATGCAATAGGTGTCGGCATCGGTCTTTTCGATGTTGTAAGGCGGGTAGCTCGGCTGAGCCACATCATTGGTCAGCACGCGATCCATCATATCGGCGATCTGGTCGAAACCAACGGTGGCGCGGTGCAGGGGTGCAAAATCAAAACTACGCATGTGTCATATCCTCATATCAGAGCGATCTGTGTTCTGCCCTCCGTTCGGACGGGCATCTGGTTGATACGGGCCCCGTTCGTGGCGACCCGACACAGTTCACATGGGTAGCATTTTGATCGAGTTCAACCCCCGCCCGAGCTGATGAATTTTGCGCCGGAATTCGACTTGTCGGATCCGACTTGCAGCCGGCGGATCGTTGCCTGTGGGCGCGGGGCATCGCGCCGCAAGTCCGCCTTGAGTTCGGCAACAATTCCAGACAGTTCCATCCCGTAGCCGGCCACGCGGCCCCCGTAGGTTCCGATTGCTGAGACAACTGACAGGATCTGCCAGCGCGGGCCATTTCTGGCCAGCAATGCCGAACCGGACGAGCCAAAAGTGATGTCGCAGTTGAAGGTGATCAACCCTTGCTGGCGACCCAGGATACGGCAGGACCTTTCCCGCGTGATCGCCTCGGACCGGCCGCGCCCGTATGAGGCTAAGCTGACCTCGGTTCCGGCAACGCGCCCTGTGTGCAAGGCAAACGGATTGGCGATAGAATAAGGGATCGGCTGTTCCAAACGCATCAGCGCAACATCGGCGCGGACATTATTCGGTGACAGCGGGGCATTGCTGACATATTCCGGGTTCACGGCAATCTGCGTGACTTTGCGATCTGCCAGCGCCTCACCATGGCTCAAACCAGCGCGGAACGTCACCTTTCCCGGCTCGTAGGGTTTGCCGCTGGCCTTGTCCACCGCACAGTGCGCAGCAGTCAAAACCAGATCCTGCGCAATCAGCGTGCCGGTGCAAAACCCCTGATCGCCTATGTCCAGGCGTCCAACCGCCTCCCATCCGTAAAGGTCATCGCGATCCGTCAGCTTTCGCTTGGCGGTTTGGGCGTAAGTTGCGGTGGCGGAAATTGAAAGGAACAAAAGAAAATTCAGAAGAAAACGACTCATGGTTTTATGAACCTTGCTCCAATATTGCGGCGTGCCCCACCTAGAGGGGAAGACACGCCAAATCCGCGGCCAGCCGACAACTCTGCCTGCAGCAGTTCCAGTGAATCCTCGACCGCGGTGCCGATCGCCACGCGCTGCCCGTTGAATTCGGCTTTGGCCGCAACGACCGAAACGATGCGCGGCCGGTCCCCTTCAAAGGAAAAGACCGGCGCGCCGGACGACCCGAATTCGACATCACAGGACAACACTAAAACGTCTGATGTGCGCGTCATGACCGAGCACACTTCTTGCAGCGAGGGCGCCTCGGCCCGGTCCTGCGCATAGGACACGACCCCCACTTCGGCACCTCGGGCCGGGCGGTCTCCGGTCTCGAACGGAATTACGCTTGTGTTTCGGATCGGTTGCCACAACTCGATCAGCGCGATGTCATTGTATAGCCGCGAGGCCGTTGCTTCGGTGCTGTATTCGTAGTCCGGGTGAACAACAGCGCGACGCGCAGGTCGATAGGCCGATGCACGCCCAAGACGCCATGCGGCCAGAAACTCGACCTCTGCGAGGTCAACTCGCTGACCGGTCACCTTATCAAACAGACAATGAGCGGCCGTCAAAACCTGGGTCGGAGAAATCAGCGTCCCGGTGCAAAACCCGGCGCCGTCCCTGATGTCCAGGCGCCCGACCGCCATCCACGCGCGCCCCGCATCGGTGGTGTCCAGGCTTTTCAACCCGGTATCCTGGGCTGCGGCGGACAATGGCGTCAAAGCCAGTGCCAATGCTGTGATCCAGTTTCGCAAACGGCACTCCGGCTTTGCTGTTGACGTATTTTCCTAGGTCTCCGGTGCGGCAAAAATAGGGCGATGACGTCCGCGTCCGTTTAACGTGGCGAGTGGTGCGCAGTTGCATCAGCATGGTCTATCTAAGGACCGGAACCTCAGATTTGGCTGGTTCACGCAAGGCCCGCGGCACCGGCCCGCCGGTTGCCCAATCCAAAAGCTCGACCGTGTGCAGCACGGGAATGTTCGTGCCAGAGCCGATCTGCATCATGCATCCGATATTGCCTGCCGCGATCACGTCCGGCTTTTTGGCTTCCAGCGTTTTGACCTTGCGGTCCTTCAGCTTGCCCGAAATCTCGGGCTGCATCAGGTTGTAAGTCCCCGCGCTGCCGCAGCACAGGTGGCTATCTGCAGGCTCTAACACGGCGAAACCAGCCTGTTTCAGCAGAGTTTTGGGATGAGCTTTGATCTTTTGACCGTGCTGCAGAGAACAAGCTGCATGATATGCAACGGTCAGGCCCTTTTCTTCGCCCTGTGGCAGCTCCAGCTGGATCAGCAGTTCGCTGATATCCATTGCAATCGACGACACCCGCGCCGCGTCTTCGGCCATGGGATCATTGCGAAACATATGGCCATAATCCTTGACCGTCGTACCGCAGCCCGAGGTGTTGATGACGATGGCGTCCAGCCCGTCGCCGTTCATTTCTGCGGTCCAGGCCTTGATATTGGCTTTTGCGGCCTCATGACTTTCGCGAGTCTTGCCCATGTGATGGGTCAGGGCGCCGCAGCACCCTGCCCCTTCGGCTACGACGACTTCGCATCCCATCCTGGTCAAAAGTCGAATAGTTGCGTCGTTAATGTCAGTATTCAAAGCTTTTTGCGCACAACCCGTCATCAGCGCAACGCGCTTGCGCTGCGGTCCTTTAGCCGGAAATCTCTGCGGGTCGTCATTGCGACTAACGGGCGGGATATGTTTGGGTGCCATGTCCAGCATGGCACGCAACCGGGCATCAGGCATCAGAAAGCGGAATGGCCGCCCCAGCTTCGCCCCGATCAAAGCCCAGCGGAATCGCATCGGATAAGGCAGGATCTGAGCCAACACCCACCGCAGCGCACGATCCGAGAAGGGGCGTTTATAGTTCTCTTCGATGTATTCCCGCGCGTGGTCGACCAGATGCATATAGTGCACCCCCGATGGGCATGTGGTCATACAGGCCAGGCAAGACAGGCAGCGGTCGATATGCTTGACCGTTTTCTCATCCGGCACACGCTCGTTTTCCAGCATGTCCTTTATCAGGTAAATGCGCCCCCGTGGGCTATCCAACTCGTCCCCCAGCACCTGATATGTCGGGCATGTGGCTGTGCAAAACCCACAATGGACGCAGTTTCGCAGGATTTCATTTGATCTTTGGATCGCGGGATCTTGCAACTGCTCTTCGGTGAACGTCGTCTGCATCGGCTTACCCCATCAACCCCGGATTAAACAAACCACGGGGGTCGAATCTTTGACGAATTCCTTTGGTTAGAGCCTTAATCCCGGACGCCTCCGGTTGAAAACGTCCCAGTTCGGCCAGTGTTTCGAACCCTGCTCGCACGATGTTTGCGTGACCGTCAAACGCGCCCAATTGCGCCCGCAGATCAGTACCAACCGGCACCAAGGCCCAGATCAACCCGCCACCCCAATCAAACAACGTCCGATCTGCCGGGATGCGTGCAACGATGTCCGGCGCATCCGAGGGTTTGACCGAAATGCGCCAGACATCACCGCTTTGTTCGTGGAAACCGGCTGCGTCACGCAGGTCGGCCCACAATGTTCCGGGCTGCTCAAGTTCGGCAACCTCGCCGAAACCAGACAGTAGGGATTTCAGTTGATCCGACCGGTATGTCACCGAACTCGCAAATCCTTCGAGGCGCAGTAAGGCGCTTCCCATATCCGGGTCGTACGCTGCTCCGCTAACTTCAAAAGGGGATTTCAATGCGGCGGACAGCGCTGCAACTGCGGTGGTCACACCAGATACCTGAACAGACAGCGTTGCGGCGACTTCGGGCTTGGGCAGTACCTTCAACGACACTTCGGTCAAAACACCCAGAGTGCCCCAGGATCCCGCCATCAGTTTGACCAGATCATAGCCGGTGACGTTCTTCATGACCCGGCCGCCATTCTTGACGACCTGCCCCATGCCATCGACATAGCGCACGCCCAACAGAAAATCGCGGCATGCCCCTGCCTGTACCCGCCGGGGCCCTGATATGTTGGCCGAAACAACGCCGCCTATGGTCGGTGTTCCACGGGTTCCAAGCAATCCCCGGTGATCCATAGGCTCGAACGCTAATTGCTGACCTTCTGCATCTAACGCTGCCTCGATCTCTGCCACGGGTGTTCCGGCCTTCGCCACCAAAGTCAGCGCGCCGGGTTCATAAAGTGTGACGCCCTTGAGCTCGCTGGTGTCGATCACCGCGTCTGGCCCCGCAATACCGCGCGTACCGCCTCCCTTGATATGGACCGGTTCATTCAACCCGGCCACCATCTCGGCCAGTTCGGCTTCTGTCTTTGGTTTCATGACAATTCTTCTTTGTTAGAGCCGATTATTCTGCGGCAATCCGCGCGTTGCGTCGGGACTTCGACGCCTGCAATGGGAACACTTTGGCCGGGTTCAGCAGCCAATTCGGGTCGAACACATCCTTGATGACCATCTGAGCCTCAAGGTCCGCAGGCGCGTATTGGTGGGACATCAGATCGCGCTTTTCGATCCCAACCCCGTGCTCACCTGTCAGGCAGCCACCCACGTCTACGCAAAGCTTCAGGATATCAGCTCCGAACGCCTCGCATTTCTCAAGATCACCGGGTTTGTTGGCATCGAACAGGATCAATGGGTGCATGTTGCCATCGCCCGCATGAAACACGTTGCCGACCGGCAAGCCGTATTCTTCGCTCATTTCACCAATCCGACGCAACACTTCCGGTAGGGAAGAAACCGGGATCGTCCCGTCCAGACACATGTAGTCGTTCAACTGCCCCATCGCACCAAAGGCCGACTTGCGCCCCAGCCAGATTTTCGCGCTTTCTTCGGCCGACTGGCTTTCGCGCAGTTCGACCGGATTGTGGCGCTTGGCGATTTCGATGATCTTTGACAACTGATAGTCCATCTCGGCCTCGGACCCTTCGACCTCGACAATCAGCAAAGCGGTGCAGTTGGGGTAACCGGCATGGGCGAAATTTTCACAGGCCTGGATGCACAGCGTGTCCATGAATTCGATCGCAACCGGCAAAATGCCGGACTTGATAATGTCCGAGACGCATTGCCCGGCAACTTCGTTATCATCAAAACCCATTAATACAGGCCGGGCACCTTCAGGTTTGCGCAGAATGCGCAGCGTGGCTTCAGTCACGACGCCCAACTGCCCTTCAGACCCGCAGATGACTCCCAACAGGTCCAAGCCGCCAGAGTCCAGATGCGCGCCGCCAATCTCGACCACGCTGCCATCCATCAGCACCATCTTTACGCCCAACAGGTTGTTGGTGGTCACGCCGTATTTCAGACAATGCGCCCCGCCTGAGTTCATGGCGATGTTCCCGGCAATGGCACAGGCAAGCTGTGAGGACGGATCTGGCGCATAGAAGAAGTCGTCTTCCTCGACCGCACCGGTCACGCTCAGGTTCGTGCGGCCTGATTGAACGCGAACGAAGCGGTTGTCATAGTCGACCTCCAGCACCTCGTTCATCCGGGCGACTCCAAGGATGACGCAATCCGCCGTTGGCAATGCGCCACCTGCCAAGGAAGTACCCGACCCGCGCGGAACGACTGGAACGCCTTCCTCGTTGCAAATGCGTAGAACGTCCGAGACCTCTTGCGTGGTCGACGGCAGCACCGCCAGCATCGGAGGGCACCTATACGCCGTCAATGCGTCGCATTCATAAGCACGTGTCTCGGACGGTTCATGAATAACCGCCTCTTCGGGCAAGACCTGCAACAAACGTTGAAGAACCACTGCCTTGCGGCGCAGAACGTCAGGATTTGGCGTTGGCATTTCCATGGCTGATCCTCTATTTGGTAAAATAATATTACCAATTTCCTCATCTGGCAAGTTCTCATGTCTGGCCGTAAGGTCGCAGCATGACTTGGATTGATCGGGCACAACTGTTTTCACCGCTGGATTATGCGGCCATTGCCGTGTTGCTGATCACCTGGCTGTGGATCGGATGGCGGATCGAAAACCCGTCACCCAACAAGCATTCCGTCACAGTGATGATGGATGACTATCGTCGAGAATGGATGCGGGAAATGGTCACCCGGCAACCCCGAATGTTTGACGCGCAGGTGGTCGCGGCGATGCGGCAGGGCAGTACGTTCTTTGCCTCGACCACGATGATCGCCATCGGGGGCGGATTGGCCCTGCTGGGCAATACCGAAAGTCTTGCCGGCGTCGCCAATGATCTGGCCATCGGCAGCGCTCCGGCCATGGTATGGGAGATCAAGATCCTGATCATTATCCTGCTTCTGGCCAATGCATTCCTGAAATATGTCTGGGCGCACCGGTTGTTTGGCTATTGCGCGGTTCTGATGGCCTCGGTGCCCAATGAACCATCGGATCCACAAGCCTATCCGCGCGCGGCACAGGCGGCCGAGATCTGCGTCACCGCGGCGCGCAGCTTTAACCGCGGTTTGCGCGTGACTTATTTTGCCCTGGCGTCCGTTGCCTGGATTCTTGGACCTGTGGCACTGTTGCTGGGCACGGCGATCACATTTGGTGTCCTATACCGGCGCGAGTTTGCGTCGCATTCCCGGCTGGTCCTGCTGTCCCAACCGCGCGACACGGATTCGTGATCGCGAAGCCGACGGACACAGCCTAGGATCGCCTCATGCGGTATTTGATTCTCAGCCTTTTTCTCGCCAGCCCGGCGCTTGCCGACCCTTCTATGATTGAAAACGTGGCGGCCAGCCAAAGCGGCGACACGTGGCGATTCGACGTGACGATCCGACATCCCGATACCGGGTGGGATCACTATGCCGATGGCTGGCGTGTTCTGGACATGGACGGCAATGAACTGGGTATGCGCGTATTGCATCACCCGCATGAGAATGAGCAGCCCTTTACACGCTCACTATCCGGTGTTGCGCTTCCAGATGGCGTGACACAGGTTCAGATTCAAGCGCGGTGTAGTGTCGATGGCTGGGGCGATGAGACCACGCTGGTCCCGCTGAACTGATCTTCAGAACACACCCAGCGCCAGACCCGCACCCAACGCAGCCCCAATATCATGGCACTCATCCAATTGGTTTTGCGGGATGGTTTTTTCAGCCAGAATAGCCTCGGGCGTCTGCGCGTGGGTACAGACAATCAGCGGCGGCTGAACCTCTTTCAAGCGCCAACCGGTGGCAATCCGCGCGGTTTGGCTGGCCGCGTTCTCGCCATCGGACCCGGCACAGATCATCTGGGCATAAGGCCGTCCTTCGATCTTGCCCAGCACAGGGTAATAACAGCGGTCAAAGAACTCTTTCATCAGACCTGAAATTGCCGCCAGATTTTCCGGCGCGCAGAAAATATACCCATCCGCGGCCAGCAAATCCTCAGGCGTTGTCTGATCCGCAGTTTTCAGAACCGTTTCCGCTTCGTCCCGCGCTCCAGCCGCGGCGGCTTGGGCCATTTGACGGGCTCCGCCGGTGCGCGAATGGTAGACGATCAGAAGCTGCGCCATATCAGACTCGGTGATAGGGACCGCCCGACAGGATGGTCGCGGCCCGGTAAAGTTGCTCGGCCAGCATCACACGGACAAGCATATGGGGCCAGACCATCGATCCAAATGAGATGGAAAAATCGGCCTCGGTCCGCAGATTAGGGTCTATTCCGTCAGCCCCGCCGATGATCAGCGCCAGATCCTGCCGACCGGCTTGGCGCCAGCCCCCCAGTTTCTTGGCAAAATCAGGCGAGGACATCACCCGCCCACGTTCATCCAATGTGCAGATCACCGCGCCTTTCGGCAGGGCCTTGCGCAGCAACGCGGCCTCGGCGCCCATGCCTGCGTTTTTCTTGTCTTCGACCTCGATCACGCGCGCAGGACCAAGGCCCAGCGCGCGGCCGGTCCGGTCAAATCGGGTCAGGTAATCGTCAAGCAGGGCCTTCTCCGGTCCGGCACGCAATCGCCCGACCGCACAAATGCTTATACGCATATTTCTCTCGCCGCCGGCCTGTTAATGCAGGCCGGGATGGCGCCTCAGTTCGCCGAGGCGCTGCCGCCCTGAGGCAACCACATCTTTTCCAGCTGATAGAATTCACGCACTTCGGGGCGGAAGATATGGACGATCACGTCGCCCGTATCGATCAGCACCCAGTCGCCGGCATCTTTGCCTTCGACCTTCGAGGTGAAACCGAATTCCTGCTTGATGCGATCCGTCAGCTTTTCCGCCATAGCCGAGACCTGACGGGTCGACCGACCCGAGGCAATCACCATGTGATCCGCAACCGACGATTTGCCTTGCAGGTTGATCTGCACGACGTCTTCGGCCTTGTCATCGGAAAGTGAGGAAAGGATACGTTCAAGCAGCTTGTCGCTGATTGACTGAGAGTGGGCCATTACATTGGCCCCATCATCGGCGGGCAAACCCGCCTGTGTATGTAGAGACAGGACATAGTCCTCCTTTGTTGCGCGCCGCCAAACCCCGGCGCAGGGGTACTAATAAGGTAACAAGGGGAATGCAACATTTCAATGAACGGGCGCTTTAGGGGCCGCACAGGCGCTCACTCTTTGGCGATCTGTTGCTGCTCTGCGCCGTCCGACAGCAACCGAACCTCGCGCTGAGGGAAGGGAATCGATATCCCTTCGGCCTTGAAGGCGTCCCAGAGGGCGAGGTAAACATTGCCCCGAATGTTGGTCAGCCCCTTGGTCGGATCACTGATCCAGAACCGCAGCACGTAATCCACGCTGCTGTCGCCGAACCCGGTGATATGGCAGACCGGCTCATGCGAGCCGCCGCTGAGAACACGTTTCACTGATTTAACCGCCCGGATCGCGGTTGCGCGCACCTGATGCGGGTCGTCGTCGTAGCTGGTGCCGAAATCCAGATCCAGACGGACATAACGGTCCGAATGCGACCAGTTCACCACCTGATTGGTGATCAAGTCTTCGTTCGGGATCAGGTATTCACGCCCATCCCGCGTGACCACCGATACATACCGCGCGCCCAGCGCGTTGATCCATCCAAAGGTGTCGCCCAACGAGATCACGTCGCCCGGTTTGATCGAGCGGTCCATCAGGATGATGATCCCAGAGATCAGGTTCGACACCACCTTTTGCAGGCCAAACCCGATGCCCACGCCGATCGCACCTGACAACAGCGCGATACCTGTCAGATCAAACCCAAGCGTGCGGATGGCCGCCATAAAGACAGCGCCGTACAGTAGAACCTGAATGCCCTTGGCCAACAGAACCTGCATCGAAGGCGTGATGTCGTCGTTCCTCTGCAATCCCCGCTCGGCCGTGCGGGTCCCGATGCGGGCCAATGTCAGCAGCACGCCGATCAACAAAGCGGCCTTGAGAATCCCCAGCGCCGAGATGTGCAGATCACCGATGGAAATCGCCACGCCGTCCAGAAACTCGGCTACGTCATCGGTCAAATTCAGCGCAACCAGCGTTGCATAGACCCACATTGCCCATTTGAAGATCCGCCGCAGCGTACGGTTGCGGACAAGTCGCGCCACCAGCGCGATCGCCAGCCATGCGGCGGCCAATGTCGCGATCACGCCGATAATGTAACTGTGCGACGGCCAGGTCACATTCTGCATGATCAGGTACAGCGTCCAGGACAACAAAACGAAATAGACCAGCGTTAGGCGCTGCATCAGCTGAACCAGAGTGCGCAGCCGCCATTTGGGCCAGCCGGTGCGGGCACGTGCCCAGGTTTCCCACCGGTTTTGCGTAACCAGCTTGAGCACATATGCCAACGCCCACAGGGCGAGGATGATTATCAACTGGTGCCGCCGCCAACCCGGCGTGACGATCAGATCAACAAGTTTGCCGAACTGCACGGAAAACCCCGCGACCATGTTTTCATAGAGTTCCGACAGCGAGCTGGGGATCAGGTCTTGGTTCATACAGGTCTCCTGAACCGCAGCTTGGACAGCAACTCGGGGTGATGCAAGCCCGAGGCCGGATTGAACCTTGATTGACGGGCACACGCGATATATCTGAGGCGCATGAGAGTCTATTTGGCCCCTGCTCCGACACTGCAAGACCGCACGCGCCTGCGTGAACGGTTCTTTGGGGCCGCCCGCACGGTTCTGGCCCGCCTATAAGCGGCGCCCAGCCACTCGCCAGCTATTTCTCATTACATACGGGAGAGGACCGATGTCCCCCAAAACACTCTATGACAAGATCTGGGATGCCCATGTCGCGCACGAAGCCGATGATGGAACCTGCCTGCTTTATATCGACCGCCATCTGGTGCACGAAGTCACCAGTCCGCAAGCCTTTGAAGGCCTGCGGATGGCGGGCCGTCCAGTACGCGCGCCGGAAAAGACCATCGCCGTGCCGGATCACAACGTTCCGACCACTGCGGATCGGGTGAACGGGATCGAAAACCCCGAATCGCGTATTCAGGTCGAAGCACTGGATAAGAACGCCAAGGATTTTGGTATTCACTATTACCCGGTGAATGATGTGCGTCAGGGCATCGTGCACATCGTCGGCCCCGAACAGGGCTGGACCCTGCCTGGCATGACCGTGGTTTGCGGTGACAGCCACACGGCCACCCACGGTGCGTTTGGCGCATTGGCCCACGGCATCGGCACGTCCGAGGTCGAACATGTTCTGGCCACGCAGACTCTGATCCAGAAGAAATCCAAGAACATGAAGGTGGAAATCACCGGCAAATTGCAGCCCGGTGTGACCGCCAAGGACATCACTCTGGCTGTGATCGGTGAGACCGGCACTGCCGGTGGAACCGGCTATGTCATCGAATATTGCGGTGAAGCGATCCGCGATCTGTCGATGGAAGGCCGAATGACCGTCTGCAACATGGCCATCGAAGGCGGTGCCCGCGCTGGCCTGATTGCGCCGGACGAGACCACCTATGAATATGTCAAAGGCCGCCCCCACGCGCCGAAAGGTGCCCAGTGGGAAGCCGCTCTGACCTGGTGGAAAACGCTGTTTACCGACGAAGACGCGCATTTTGACAAGGTCATTACCCTGCGCGGCGAAGACATCGCGCCGGTCGTCACATGGGGCACCAGCCCCGAGGACGTTCTGCCGATCACCGCAACCGTGCCGAACCCCGAAGATTTCGAAGGCGGCAAAGTCGACGCGGCCCGCCGGTCGATCGAATACATGGGTCTGGAAGCCGGTCAGAAACTGAGCGACGTCGAGATTGACACCGTTTTCATCGGGTCCTGCACCAATGGCCGTATCGAAGACCTGCGCGCCGCTGCCGAGATCCTGAAGGGCAAAAAGGTCAAGGACGGCATGCGTGCCATGGTCGTACCCGGTTCAGGTCTGGTTCGTGCGCAGGCTGAAGAAGAAGGTCTGGCCGAGATTTTCAAAGAGGCCGGGTTCGAATGGCGGCTGGCAGGATGTTCAATGTGTCTGGCGATGAACCCTGACCAGCTGCAGCCCGGCGAACGCTGTGCCGCGACCTCGAACCGCAACTTCGAAGGCCGTCAGGGCCGGGGCGGACGCACCCATTTGCTGAGCCCGGCGATGGCTGCCGCAGCGGCAATCACAGGACGGCTGACAGACGTCCGTGAATTGATGTAAGGTCCCCTCATATCTAGATATTTGAGGGATTAAAAACATGAGTGACTGGGTCAAATGGCTCCTGCTGGGGCTACTATCCATAGCGTTCGGTATCTTTGTACTGGGCGCGCCAGTTGTGGCATCCGTCGCGGTGACGGTGGTAACAGGAGTGTTGCTGCTGATCTCGGGTGCGCTGCAAGTTGTTGGCGGCTTTACGGTTGAAGGCACCGGCAACAAAATTCTGTCACTCATCATGGGTGCTGTGATGCTGTTTCTGGGCTGGTCCTTCCTGGACCACCCGCTGCAGGGAACCCTGACACTGGCGACCGTGATGCTGATCCTGTTCATGGCAGGCGGCATCGCGCGGGTTATTCTGTCGTTCCAGATGAAAGGAACACAGTTTTTCTGGCCCACGATGATCTCGGGCATCTTGTCGATCGTCCTTGCCGGTATCATCTGGACTTATGTAGGAAGCGATCCGCAGGTGCTGCTGAGCATTTTGGGTATCTTCCTGGGCATTGAGATGCTGTTCAACGGGTTCGGCCTGGTCTTTATGGCGTTCTTCATCCGGAACGCACCCAACGACGCAACAACAGAAGCGAAACAAGCTTAAACGCGGGACACGGGCGCGGCCCTCTCCTGCAGGAGTGTAGACATGGAAAAGTTTGACAAAGTCCACGGGGTGGCCGCCCCAATGCCGCTGATCAATATCGACACCGATATGATCATTCCGAAAGTGCACCTGAAAACCATCAAGCGGTCCGGCCTTGGCGTCGTGCTGTTTGATGAGATGCGTTATCATGATGACGGGGGCGAAAACGAAGAGTTCGTTCTGAACAAACCCGCCTATCGGCAGACCGAAATTCTGGTCGCGGGCGACAATTTTGGCTGCGGCTCGTCGCGCGAACACGCGCCATGGGCGATCAAGGATTTCGGCATCAAGGTTGTGATCTCGACCAGCTTTGCTGACATCTTCTTCAACAACTGCTTCAAGAACGGAATTCTGCCCATCGTGGTCGAGGAAGAGCACCACGCGATCCTGATGGAAGATGCCCACAAAGGCGAAAACGCTCGCATGACCGTGCATCTGGAAGATCAGCAGATCACCACCTCAGATGGCGTTGTGATCGAGTTCAGTGTCGACCCACATCGCAAGCACTGCTTGCTGAATGGTTTGGACGATATCGGCCTGACGATGGAGAAAGATCATCACATCGATAAATTCGAAGATCACGCAAGCCAGGCCCGCCCCTGGGTGTGATTCCAGCAGCGAATCTGAGGATACTCAACCTATCGGGGTCGCCTAGGCGGCCCCTTTCGCGTTCTTGGGGTTGAAGTCCAGGCAATCACAACATGTAGCGGCCACCCTCCAATACACGCCTAATTTGCGGCACGGATGATGCAAAGGTGCACCAGTTTTGCCATCATTTTGCCCAAAATCACATGTTTTCTACGCCTTGGCTTGAGCGGATTGTCGCTTATCGTCAATGTTGGCGGTAATGGTGGTCTCCGGCAAAAAAGTCGGATGCAAGATGGGACAAAGCCGTCAAAGAAATAGAAACGGTCAATCCGTTTTGAAAGGGTTTGGATAGTGATTGCGCGCACAACAGGGGCGGCGATTCGGGGAATTTTGGTCGCACTACTGGTGCTGACACCTGCGTTGTACCTGCCAGTAACGTCTACGAATGGGACCGAGATTGTCGTCTTTCTCGCCATTCTCGCGTTTTTCCTGACATTCGCTGAATACAACTCTGCCTTTCCCAGCTTTATCGAGTTCCGCGACGCGCCGCCCGTGAACCGTTTGCGCTTTGTTGGGCTGATGTCGATGGTCACCTTCCTGACGTTGATCTGCAAAAATGCGTATACGCCGACCGGCCTGACGACGACCTTCTATTCCTTTGGCTTGGGCGTCGCAAATGTGGTCGACTTTCCCTATTCGCCAGTGCGGCTGATCATCCTAATGCTGCCGACTGATGCAAGCGCACCCTTGATCGAACTTGTCCGTATTTCCGCCAGCGTCGCGTATGTCGCTGCTTTGGTGACGATCGCCAGCTTTGCCTACGCGGTGAAAGTGCGCGGCTGGCCGACCGGAAACGGCGCCTTCAATGTCTGGACCAATCTTCCGCTGTTCGACCCCACCAAAGGCGGTGATGTGGTAACGCGCCTGCAGCGCGACGGACGACTGAACATTTGCATCGGCATTCTGCTGCCGTTCCTGATCCCGGCCCTGATCAAACTGCTGACTGACTATGCCGATCCGATCTCTCTGAGCAATCCTCAGACGCTGATCTGGACGCTCAGTGCTTGGGCTTTCCTGCCCGCCAGCATGATCATGCGTGGCATGGCGACCCTGCGCATCGCCAACTTGATCGTCGAAAAACGGCGCGCTTATTCCACAGCCGAGTCTACCCAGACCGCATGATCCGCATCCTGATCCTGCTGCTGTTGCCCGTTATGGCGCAGGCAGAGACGATCCGTATTGCCACCTTCAACACAGAGCTCAGCCGCGATGGCCCGGGGTTGCTGTTGCGAGATATTCGCCGCGGTGATGATCAGGTGATGGCGGTTACTGCGGTTCTGGCGGAAACCCGCCCCGACATAATTGCTTTGCAGGGGATCGATTGGGATTTTGAGGGGCTGGCGCTGGCGGCACTGGCAAATCGGCTGCGCGAGGCCGGATTGGACTATCCCCACACATTCACAGCCCAACCAAATTCTGGCCTGGAAACGGATCTTGATCTGGACGGAGATGGTCGAACCCACGGCCCCGGCGACGCGCAGGGTTGGGGTCGCTTCACCGGACAAGGTGGGCTGGCCGTGATGTCTCGTTACCCCATCACTTCGGATCAGGTTCAGGACCTGTCCAACGTGCTATGGCTGGAACTGCCCGGCGCTGAACTGCCCCAACATTACGCAGGCCCCTACCCGTCAGAACCGGCGCAGAACGTCCAGCGCCTCTCATCCGTGGCGCATTGGATTGTGCCCATTGAAGCTCCGGCGGGGCAGCTGGATTTGATGACTTTTCATGCCTCACCCCCCGTGTTTGACGGGCCAGAGGATCGCAATGGACTGCGAAACCAGGACGAAATACGCCTTTGGTCCGCAGTCATGGATGGTGAAGTCGGGCGCAAACCCGATCGTCTGTTTGTCATCGCGGGTGACGCCAATCTGGACCCAGTGCGAGGTGATGGACGCAAAGAGGCGATCCGAGAGTTTTTGAACGACCTCCGCCTTCAGGACCCTTCACCCGCAGACCCCTCAGGCGATTTGACAACGGTGGTCTGGAAAACGGTTGGTCCAATGCGGGTCGATTACGTCTTGCCATCGGCCCAATGGCAGGTGGTGGATTCCGGGGTGCACTGGCCCCCCGGAGGCACTGAAGAACGCAAAACCGCCGAAAGTGCCAGCCGTCACCGGCTGATCTGGGTCGACCTGAAACTGCCTCGCTGATACGGCACTTTGCGCCATGATCTGGCCTGCAAAGCAGACCTGACGCAATTTTCAGACGCTAACGGAAACAAACCTGTATTTTCCTTGCCGTCAGGCGGGATCGTCTCATTGACCCGATGCCGCACAGGCGCTAGGGCCTGTGCGTAAAACGCAAGGAGATCCTTCATGTCCAACCCCTCGCTCCTCATCCTGCCCGGAGACGGAATTGGCCCCGAAGTCATGGCCGAAGTGCGCAGAGTCATCGACTGGTTCGGTGCGAAACGCGGCCTGGAATTCGACGTGAGCGAGGATCTGGTCGGTGGTGCCGCGTATGATGCGCATGGCAAGCCCCTGTCGGACGAGACGATGGCCAAAGCGCAAGAGGTTGACGCGGTTCTGCTGGGTGCTGTGGGCGGCCCGAAATACGACGATCTGGATTTCAGCCTCAAGCCCGAGCGCGGCTTGCTGCGCCTGCGCAAAGAGATGGACCTGTATTCCAACCTGCGCCCGGCACAGTGCTTTGACGCGTTGGCCGATTTCTCGTCGCTGAAGAAAGACATCGTTGCCGGCCTCGATATCATGATCGTGCGCGAGCTGACCTCGGGCGTCTATTTCGGCGAGCCGCGCGGCATCTTCGAGGAAGGCAATGAACGTGTTGGCATCAACACCCAGCGCTATACCGAATCTGAGATCGAACGCGCCGCGCGCTCAGCCTTTGAACTGGCAATGCGCCGGAACAAAAAGGTCTGCTCGATGGAGAAGGCCAACGTCATGGAATCGGGCATCCTGTGGCGCGAAGTTGTGAACCGTGTGGCCAAGGATTACCCCGAGGTCGAGCTGAGCCATATGTATGCCGACAATGGCGCGATGCAGTTGGTGCGTGCGCCCAAACAGTTCGACGTCATTCTGACAGACAACCTGTTCGGCGACATCCTGTCGGATTGCGCGGCGATGCTAACCGGCTCGTTGGGAATGCTACCGTCGGCCTCGTTGGGTGCTCCTATGGCGAATGGCCGCCCCAAGGCGATGTACGAACCGGTCCATGGTTCGGCCCCGGATATCACCGGTCAGGGCAAAGCCAACCCGATCGCCTGTATCCTCAGCTTCGCCATGGCCCTGCGCTACAGCTTTGATCAGCTTGAAGAAGCGGACCGTCTGGAAGCCGCAATCGAGAAGGTACTGGCCGACGGTGTCCGCACAGGCGACCTGCTGGCAGATGAAGGCGTCACGCCGGTTTCGACCACGGAAATGGGCGACGCCATTTTGGGCGCGCTCGACGACAGCCTCTGATCGGACCCACATTCAATTCAAAAGGCGGTGCCCAGCGCACCGCCTTTTTCAATTTCCACCGAAAATGTTGTTCAGCAGATTGTTGATAGCCCGATCCAACCCGGTTTGGTTCTTACGGCGCTGTTGCTGCGGTTGCGCTGTTCTGACCGGTGGGTCCGGGGCCAGCATCGGCAACGGCGTCGGTGTCATGCCTTCGGTCACGCGCAGCATGGTTTCTTTCCAGATTTCAGCCGGCAACCCGCCTCCGGTCACACCGGATAATGGGGTGTTGTCGTCATACCCCATCCAGATGCCCGTCACGTAGTCTGCCGTAAAACCGATGAACCAAGCATCGCGGGCTGCCTGAGTCGTCCCCGTCTTTCCCGCGACCTGCCAACCGGGCAACTGAGCGCGCGCACCGGTGCCTTCGGACACGACACGCTCCATCATCCACGTCAGCTGTTTGGCGGCTTTGTCGTTGATGACCCGCTCACCAATGCCGGTTGTCGTCACCATGACCGGGGTTTGATCGCCCAACAGCTTCAATTCGGTCAGCCCATAGGGTTCCACCGCCGAGCCACCGTTCAGGATTCCGGCGTAAGCCCCCGTCATCTCGATCAGCGTGCTTTCCGACGCACCCAGCGCCAGAGCGGGGCCTTGCGCCAGATCACTATCGATACCGAATTCGCTGGCCACCGTGCGGACATTGTCCAACCCGGATATCTCAGCCACTTTCACCGCCGGGATATTCAGCGAGTTCTTTAACGCGTCCGCCAGCGTGACGCGCCCATAGAACTTGTTGGTGTAGTTTTTGGGACACCACTGACCGGACCCCGGAATATTCACGCAGTAAGGTTCATCCACCACCGTATCCAATGGCGAATAGCCAAGCTCCAGCGCGGTGGCATAAACAAAGGGTTTGAATGATGACCCCGTTTGCCGCAACGCCTGCGTGGCGCGGTTGAATGCGCCGGACACGCGGGTCTTGCGCCCCCCAACCATGCCGCGCACGGCCCCGTCCGCCGACATCACCACGATCGCGGCCTGCGCCTTTGATCCCTCGCGGACCTTCTCCTGAAAGATGAATTGCAGCGCCTCTTCGGCTGATTTCTGGATACGCTGATCCAGCGTGGTACGGATCACAACGTCTTCGGTCGTGTTGCGTGTAAAGAACTCGGGTCCACTCGCCATCACCCAATCGGCGAAATAACCGCCCGCCCGTGCAGCCGCAGCTTCGGATAGTTGCGCTGGATTGCTGCGCGCACTGCTGGCTTGCGCCGCGGTCAGATACCCCTGCGCCTCCATCAGGCCAACCACCAACTGCGCCCGGTCCTGAGAGCGTTTCAAGTTGTTCGTCGGTGCATAGCGCGTCGGCGCCACCAGCAGACCAGCCAGCATAGCGGCCTGCGACGGGCTGACTTCTGCCGCCGAGATCCCGAAATAACGTTGGCTTGCCGCCTCGAACCCGCGCGCACCCGCGCCCAGGAAGGCCCGGTTTAGATAGATGGTCAGGATCTCGTCCTTGGAATACTTGACCTCCATCGCCATCGCATAGACCGCCTCTTTGGCCTTGCGCCAGAGCGAGCCCTGACGGCAATCGGATTCATATGCAGCCTCAGATTCCCATTCGCTAGGCTCATATGGCACACCCAGACATAACAGCTTGGCCGTCTGCTGCGTGATGGTCGACCCACCATGCCCCGACAGCGGTCCGCGTCCTTCGCTCAGGTTGATGCGCACGGCGCTCGCGACGCCGCGCGGGCTGACGCCGAAATGGCGATAGAATCGTTTGTCCTCGGTCGCGACGACCGCGTTCTTCAGATGGGGCGATACGGTATCGGCCGTGATGACACCACCGAACTGATCACCCCGCCAGGCGAAGACCTTGCCATCACGATCCAGCAGGGTCACCGACCCGCGTGCGCGACCATCCAACAAGGCATCGACATCTGGCAAAGAGGAGTAGACAACGCCGACCGCCAAAGCCAACAGCATCGCGGCCACGGCGCCCACACGCCAGGTCACACCCCAAATCAACCGCCAGATCCAACGGAACATGCGTCGAAAGAAGCCGCCGCCGCCACCGGACGTCTTGCGGGTTTTCTTTCGGGCGGTTTTGCGCGTCGACGTTTTACGCGCCGTCGCCTTCTTGCCGGCGGGCTTTGTCGTCCGCTTTGTGGTCGCGGGTTTGCGCCCTTTGGAAGGGTATCTTTTGTCCGCAACAAGCGATGTCTTGCGGCGCTTGGACTCAGTCATGCTCAAACTCTGCCCGGTTATCATTTTGAGGCACCATACCCTGCCACTGGCGCGAAGTAGAGGTATGAAATTCCGCTAACCGGCCTCAATATTTCGCCTGATTTTTGGGCATCAACGTTTTTTTGTGCAAAAATTGTGCACCTCACCCCCCTTTTCCCCTGCGTTCTCCCACCCTGACCGTTTCTTACTGCGGTCAGTCACGCTCTCTTTCTGCAGGTGCAAACAAACCGGTTCCGCCGGAAAGGAAGAGGGGACAGACGTGAAACTGATCATTGCGACAATCAAGCCGTTCAAGCTGGAGGAGGTGCGCGAGGCACTGACCGAGGCCGGCGTGCGCGGCATGATGGTGACCGAGATCAAGGGCTTCGGCTCGCAATCGGGCCACACCGAAATCTATCGTGGGGCCGAATACGCGGTGAATTTCGTGCCCAAGATCAAGCTTGAAATCGTGGTGCCCGCCACGATGGCCGACCAGATCGTCGAGACCATCACCAAAACCGCCAAGACCGGCAAGATCGGTGACGGCAAGATTTTCGTCCTTGATGTCGAGCAGGCGCTGCGCGTGCGGACCGGGGAAACGAACGAAGAGGCGCTGTAAGCGCCGCCACTCCAAAGCATTCGAGGACTGACAATGAACCTGATGAAATCTCTCATCCCAGCCGCCGCGCTAGTCGTGCTGCCGCAGATGGGTCTGGCGCAAGAGGTCGCCGAGGGCGAAGCAGCGCTGCATACCCAGTATATTTTTACCACCCTGCTGTTCCTGATGGCAGGCTTCCTTGTCTTCTTCATGGCAGCAGGATTTGCCATGCTCGAGGGCGGTCTGGTGCGTTCCAAGAACGTTGCCATGCAGATGATCAAGAACATCGCGCTGTTTTCGATTGCCGCGATCATGTACTGGCTGGTCGGCTTCAACACGATGTACCCGGGCGATTTTAATGGTTTCTTTGCCCTTGGCGGTCCGACCGTGCTTGATGCCGTGGGTGTTGCGCCCGCAGACGCGGCGTTAGACTACGCGTCTATCGGTTCGGATTTCTTCTTCCAGCTGGTCTTTGTGGCAGCAACCGCATCCATCGTGTCCGGTGCCGTGGCCGAGCGCATAAAGCTGTGGCCCTTCCTGGTCTTCGTCATAGTGCTGACTGGTATCCTCTACCCGATCTCGGGGTCGTGGAAATGGGGCGGCGGCTGGCTGGATGCCATGGGCTTTTCCGACTTCGCCGGTTCGACAGTTGTGCATTCGGTCGGCGGCTGGGCCGCTCTGGCGGGCTGCCTGATCCTTGGCCCCCGCATTGGCAAGTACAAAGACGGCAAAGTCCACCCGATGCCCGGTTCCAACCTGGCGCTGGCAACTCTGGGAACGTTCATCCTTTGGCTGGGCTGGTTCGGTTTCAACGGCGGATCGCAACTGGCGATGGGCACCGTAGGTGACGTATCCGACGTGTCCCGCATCTTCGCCAACACCAACATGGCCGCCGCATCTGGTGCTATCGCAGCCCTGGTCATGACGCAGGTGCTGTACAAGAAACCTGACCTGACCATGGTGCTGAACGGCGCGCTGGCCGGTCTGGTCTCGATCACTGCAGAACCGCTTGCCCCGACCCTGTTTGGAGCGCTGTGGATCGGCGCAGTTGGCGGCATCATCGTGGTCTTCGCGGTTCCGATGCTGGACAAGTTCAAGATCGACGACGTTGTCGGTGCCATCCCGGTTCACCTGTTCGCAGGCATCTGGGGCACCATCGCCGTGATCTTCTACGGCGAAGCAAACCTGATCACACAGCTGACCGGTATCGTAGCTTATGGTGTGTTCACATTTGTTGGCGCGTTGATCCTGTGGACAATTCTGAAGGCGACGGTCGGCATCCGCGTCAGCGAAGAAGACGAGATCAACGGCCTCGACATGGCAGAACTGGGTATGGAAGCTTATCCAGAGTTTTCGAAAGGCTAAGAGCCTGCCACTCGAAAACAAAAAAACCCGGGCGTTCGCGCCCGGGTTTTCTGATTTATTGGCTTGAATCAGACACCGACGTCAATGATCGCCTTGGCCAGAATCGGAACTGTCGTCGCGTTCAATCCAGCAATATTCAACCGGCTGTCACCAACCATGTAGATGCCGTGGTCCGCGCGCAGCTTTTCGACCAGTTCCGGTGCCGCCCCCAGACGCGAGAACATGCCGCGGTGCTGGGCGACAAACCCAAAGCGGTCGGACCCACTTTGGGCCTGCAGCTCGTCTGCCAGTTGTTGGCGCAAGCCCAGCATGGACAGGCGCACCTCTTCCAGCTCAGCCGCCCAGTCAGCACGCAGGGCTTCGTCGTTCAGGATCGTCGTCACGACCCGCGCACCGTGATCTGGCGGGAACGAGTAGTTCTGACGGTTCAGGAAGGCCAGCGTGGACTGGTTAAGGGCTGTCTGCGCCGGGTCATCACTGATGGCCATCAACAGGCCGGTCCGCTCGCGGTAGACACCGAAATTCTTCGAGCAGGACGCTGCAATCAGGCAACGCTTGACCGACGAGGCCACCAGTCGGGTTGCCTGCGCGTCTTCCTCAAGACCGTCACCAAAGCCTTGATAGGCGATATCGATCATTGCCACGAGGCCGCGATCGTTGATCAGGTTCACGACCTCCTGCCACTGCACCATGTTCAGGTTGGCGCCTGTCGGGTTGTGACAGCAGCCGTGCAGCAGGACTACGTCGCCAGCATTCGCGGTTTTCAGATCCTCGATCATGCCGTCGAAATCGACGCCACGGGTTTCGCCGTCGAAATACCGGTATTGGACCGTCTCCATCCCCAGGTAGTTCAGGATCGACAAGTGGTTCGGCCAAGTGGGGTTAGACACGAACACGCGGGCCGATGGGTTGGCCATGCGGATCATCTCAAACGCCTGACGGCAGGCACCGGTTCCGCCGGGCGTCGCCACGGCAGCGATGTTGCCGCGTGGAACCGAGGTGCCCAGGATCAGGCCAATCATTGCATCGGCATAAGCCGGGTCGCCCGCCAATCCGGTGTAGGCCTTGCTCTCTTGCTCTTCCAGGATGCGCTTTTCGGCCGCTTTCACCGCACGCATCACCGGGGTCACGCCCTCGGCATTTTTGTAAACACCAACTCCCAGGTCGATCTTTTGATCGCGCGGGTCTTCGCGATACGCCTGCATCAGCGCCAGAATCTTGTCGGCAGGCTGCGGTTTGAGGTTTTCGAACATCAGTTCTCTCCGGTTGCGACGGGCAGGGTCGGGAAGGCACCCCATTCAGCCCAGGAGCCGTCATAAAGCGAGTGGTCTTTCTTGCCCATGCGCTCAAGCGCAAGGCTGAGGATTGCGGCGGTCACACCCGACCCGCAGGATGTGATGGCCGGCTTCGACAGATCCACACCTGCGGACTCGAAGATGGCGCGGCATTCCTCGGGGGATTTCATCGTGCCGTTCTTGTTCAGCAGCGTGCCAAAGGGCACGTTGCGCGATCCGGGAATGCGGCCCGTTCGCAGACCCTCACGCGGTTCTGTCCCGGTTCCGGCAAAACGATCGGCAGAGCGTGCGTCGATGATCTCATGATCTCCCAGCTTGGCGGCGGCAGATACCTGCGTAACGTCGCGGACCAGATGGTTCTGGACCCGGACGGTCATGTGGCGGTCGCGGATCACCGGCGGCAGATCTTCGATCTCATGCCCCTCGGCCTGCCATTTCGGCAGACCACCATCCAGAACGGCGATGTTTTCCTGCCCCATCAACCGGAACAACCACCAGACGCGGGCGGCAGACATCAAACCGGCCCCATCATAGACGACAACCTGATGGCCGTCGCCCACGCCCATCGCCCGCAGGCGGGACATGAACTTTTCGACCGGGGGCGCCATATGCGGCAAGTCCGAGCGGTGGTCCGAAATGTCATCGATATCAAAGAACCGTGCGCCGGGGATATGAGCGGCATTGTATTCGGCCTTTGCGTCGCGCCCTTGCTGTGGCAGATACCATGACCCGTCCAGTACCCGCAGATCCGGGTCCTTGAGATGGGCAGCAAGCCATTCGGTAGAAACGAGGGTTTTCGGATCGTCCTGCATAAAAGCCTCCCCTAAACGCGTTTGGTTTTTCCCTATACGCGCGCGCATTCGGGTTCAAGGCTGGATGGGATGATGACGCTAACGGACGCCTCTGAACCTGCATGTGCGAATGATTGGGACTATGTTGGGCAAAACCAACTGACGCGAGCGCTCTCAGGAACCAGACCTGTGCGCGCACCCGTTTGACCACATGCATACTCTGGGTTGCAAACACCCCAAATAGTGATGCGTGTAAGACTAAAGCCCCGCTTATCGGGCTTATGTCCGTGTGTAATTTATCACTCCACCAAGGGTTGAACCCAAAAAAACGCACTTTCCGCCCCAAAAAGGTCGGTTTTCCCCACGTCAATGTACCCCGGAGTATCTGTGAAAGCGCCCGAACTCAGGCCGTGGAAACAGCCAATACAAATCGGCGCTGAAGCAAAGGAAACGGGCAATCAGGAAAAGAACAAACGCTTTCCCCCGCAGTCTGTAAAATTTTAATCGGCGCGGCACATCTTTCCTACCATTTTGTAAGCGAAAGAAAAAACACAACGTCACTAGGGTGATAGAACAAAAAACCGGGACCCTGGTGCACGTTGAAAAAACTCACTCTACAGGAGAACGAAATGAACACCCCTGGAATTAAGTTTGGCCTCATGACCCTGGGTCTGGCTGCCTTGATCTCACCGATAAGTGCTGCGGCGCAGGTCGCGTGCGAATCGTACACAGTAGAAGCAGGCGAAACGCTGGCGACTATTTCCGAAACGGCATATGGCTCTCGGGATTACCAGATCATCTTCAACGCAAACAGAAACGTCATTGCCGGAAATCCGAACAATCTGACCCCTGGTACAATTCTGAACTTGCCATGCGCTGACGGCCGACTGACCGCTACATCGCAGTTCAACGAAGTTGTTGAGCGAGAGGAAGAAAAAGCCGCAAAAATCAAACCCAGAAACGTTTACGAGCCACCGATTCGTCTTTTGGCCGGGAACGATTGGGCACCCTATACGGACGAAGGTCTTTCGGGTGGCGGCTTTTTGATGCGGTTGTCAACAACGGCCCTGCATCGTGCGGGCAACAAGCGCGAATACAACCAGGGTTGGGTGAACGATTTCAACTCGCATCTTTACACACTTCTGCCCGCCGGAGCGTATGACATCGCCGTTGCCTGGGTTGTGCCAGATTGCGCAAAAAACCCCGATGCCATGGGTGAAGACAGCCTTTATCGCTGTAACGGGTTCTACGCATCACAGCCATTGTATGAATCGGTCGTTGGGTATTTCACTCTTCCCGACAGCAAATATGCAGGCGCAGCCTCCATCGAAGAGCTGGAAGGGGCCGTATTCTGTCGTATGGATGGGTTCTTTACCAATGACCTGGAAGAGGCCGGCCTGGTCGAACCCAAAATCACGCTTGTTCGCCCCCGCACCCCGGAAGAGTGCATCGAGGCGGTCATGAACGGAACCGCGGACGCCACCGGGATGGCTATTCAGCAAGCCAATGGGGCAATTGCGGCTTTGGGTATGGAAAACGAGGTGGTTCAGAATGAGAACTTCACCCATCTGTCCACCATTCGCCTGCTGGCCCATAAATCCAACCCATACGGGCTGCAGTATATCTCGATGCTGAACAATGGCCTGAACGAAATGCGGCAGTCGGGCGAGTGGTACGATATCGTTTCCAGCTCGCTGTCCGAGTACAGCTCTAAGCTGCAATCTGCGTCGAACTGATCGGTTCGTGCAAAAGAACCCGTACACAGCGCGACCCGCGCTGTGTGCCACCTCGACATAAAGTCATAGCTTTGTACTTGGGTCACATATTTGTTTCTTGTCGCCCAACCTTTCCAGCGAGCGCGTTGCCTCAGGTGACTTCGGCTGGTTGTGCATAATGATGCATGTTCAAAAACGCAGCGCCATTCGTCCCCGCCCTGTAACCATGCGGCAGATCGGCTGCAAAGCGCAGGCCCTGCCCGGCCTGTAGCGGTACCCAGTCACCATCACGGAGAATCTCAAGCGATCCGTTCAGCACAAACACTTCTTCGGTCACCCCTGCGGCATGGGCTGCGGATTCGTGGCTTTGGTTTGGGGCAAGGTCGACGTGAAACGTTTCGGCGCCCAGCGCAGGATCGAAGGGAAAGACGATCTTGACCTCAATGCTGCCGGGAAAGGTCACCGTGTGAAACACGTCGGGCATGGCGGTATCCCGCAGGGCCGCCGTTCCGATCAACGCACTCAGCGGCAGTTGAAACCCTTTGGCGATTTTCCACAGCGTTGCGATGGTCGGGCTGGATTCGCCTCGTTCGATCTGACCCAGCATGGCTTTGCTGACACCCGTCATCTCGGCCACTTTGGACAGGCTCAACCCCGAGGCCGCCCGCACATCGCGTAGTTTTAACGTAATTTCGTCCGGTGCCATCTTGATCGTCTCTCGAATCCTCTTGTGCGTTATAGCGCACATGTGGTACGTGCGCTATAACGTACGCAACCCGAATATCGCAACCGGGGCAAAAGGGAAACAGCATCATGCCAATGTACCGATCCAGAACCTCAACCCATGGCCGCAACATGGCCGGTGCCCGCGGCCTGTGGCGCGCCACCGGAATGGGTGACGACGATTTCGGCAAACCGATCATCGCTATCGTCAACTCTTTCACCCAGTTCGTGCCGGGCCACGTGCACCTGAAAGATTTGGGCCAGATGGTCGCGCGCGAGGTTGAAGCCGCTGGAGGTGTTGCGAAAGAGTTCAACACCATCGCGGTCGATGATGGTATCGCCATGGGCCACGACGGAATGCTGTATTCTCTGCCCTCGCGCGAAGTGATCGCGGATTCGGTCGAATACATGGTCAACGCCCACTGTGCTGATGCGATGGTCTGCATTTCGAACTGCGACAAGATCACCCCCGGCATGCTGATGGCCGCGATGCGCCTGAACATCCCGGCGATCTTTGTCTCGGGCGGACCGATGGAGGCCGGCAAGATCGACATCGCCGATCTGGACGCCAAGAAGATCGACCTGGTTGACGCAATGGTCGCCGCCGCAGACGACAGGTTCACCGACGAACAGGTCCAGCACATCGAAGAGAACGCCTGCCCAACCTGTGGCTCATGTTCCGGTATGTTCACCGCAAACTCGATGAACTGTCTGGCCGAGGCTCTGGGGCTGGCGCTGCCGGGCAATGGCTCGACCCTGGCCACCCATGCGGACCGCAAAGAGCTGTTCCTTGAGGCAGGTCGCCGGATCGTGGAAATCACCAAACGCCACTACGATCTGGACGAAAAAGGCTTCCTTCCGCGCGAAATCGCCACGTTCGACGCCTTTGAAAACGCGATGAGCCTGGATATCGCCATGGGCGGTTCGACCAACACGGTGTTGCACCTGCTGGCCATCGCACATGAGGGTGAAGTGCATTTCACCATGACCGATATGGACCGCCTGAGCCGTCAGGTGCCGTGTCTGTGCAAGGTCGCGCCCAATACTGAGAATGTTCATATGGAGGACGTGCACCGCGCCGGTGGCATCTTCTCGATCCTCGGTGAACTCAGCCGCGCGGGACTGCTACACGAAGATTGCAGCACCGTGCATTCGGCGACCATGGGCGAAGCGATTGCCAATTGGGACATCAAGGTCGCCAACAACCCCGCAGCGCAGGACCTGTTCAAGGCCGCGCCCGGCGGTGTGCGCACGACGCAGGCATTCAGCCAGTCGAACCGGTACAAGGAACTGGACACCGACCGCGAAGGCGGTGTGATCCGATCCAAGGAACACGCGTTCAGTCAGGATGGTGGTCTGGCGGTCCTGTTTGGCAACATCGCGCGCGAAGGATGTATCGTGAAAACGGCAGGCGTTGATCCCAACAGCCTGACGTTCGCTGGATCTGCCTATGTCTGCGAAAGCCAGGATCAGGCCGTGAACGACATCCTGACCGGCAAGGTCAAAGAAGGCGACGTGGTGGTGATCCGCTATGAAGGTCCGCGCGGTGGTCCGGGGATGCAGGAAATGCTCTATCCGACGTCTTACTTGAAATCCAAGGGTCTGGGCAAAGCCTGCGCCCTGCTGACCGATGGGCGTTTCTCGGGTGGCACCTCGGGTCTGTCGATTGGCCACGTTTCACCAGAGGCCGCCGAGGGTGGCGAAATCGGGCTGGTCAAGCAAGGCGACAAGATCGAGATCGACATCCCCAACCGGACGATTCATCTGGCCGTGTCTGACGAAGAACTGGCCGCCCGCCGCGAAGAGCAGGACGAAAAGGGATGGGTTCCGGCCGCACCGCGCAAGCGCAAGGTGTCAACCGCGCTCAAGGCCTATGCCAAGCTAGCGACAAGTGCCGCGAAAGGTGCCGTGCGCCAAGTCTGAAGAAGCGGTTTCCAAACCACCCAAACTGCAATAACTTCAAAGGTCTCGCTAGCTCATTTAGCGAGACCTTTTTCTTTTTTATTCAACGGCATCCATGGCACAATCGGTGACAAGTATGACATTCTGGCGCCCGCATAACGGTATCCGTGTCAAAGCCATCGGCTTACATTGGCGGGGGGACCGCCTTCTTGCAGCCGAAGTCCCAAATGACGACGGTCGCATCAAGGGTGTTCGCCCTTTGGGCGGATCGGTCGAATTCGGCGAAACATGGCGTGACGCGCTGAAGCGTGAGTTCAAGGAAGAGCTCGATGTGACAGTTGAAGTCAGTGGGCAACCGCTGGTGATCGAGAACCTGTACCAGCATGAAGGGCATCAGGGGCATGAGATCATCTTTGTGGCCGAGATTCAGTGCCCCGAGCTTTTGAATTGGCCCGACGCGCCGATTTCATTCACCGAAGACAATGGCCTGAATTGGACGGCAGGATGGTTCAGTCTGGATGCTCTGGATATCGGCGGTCCAGAGCTATACCCGACCGGCCTGAAAGAGCGCCTGATCGATCGCTGACTCGTTCGCCTAGTCGCCCAGCTTGGCGTGAACTTCGTCCAGATCAATCTCACCGATTGGCATCTTGTTGCCCGGGTTTTCAAAATCGTATTTGAACAGCTCGAAATCGTGTTTGTAGATCTCGTAGACCAGGTGCATCGAAAGATCGTCAAAGTAGTCCTCGACAGGATGCGCACGTTTCGGCCCGTGGCCTTCGGATTCATTGAATCGCGGGATTTCGGACAAATTCACAGCGTGCGGTGTCTCTAACCGATCAAGGACACTTTGCATTCCTTCATTGAACTGCTCAGTCCAGAAAATCTGATCGTATTGCCCACCATTCACGATGAAGGTCGAGACATGCCCGGACATGGCCGACCAGTGAATGTCAGGATCCATCGGACGCCGCCAGCGGATCGTATCACGAGCAAACAGCAAAAACCGGCGGAAACTGGCGATCTGATCAAACTCACCCTTACCGTCATCACCGCCAACCTCGATCCCGTAGTTGTAGATCAAGGTCGGCACCAGATTGCCCCGATACCGCTTGCCATTGCGCTGAATGCCGCAGATCTTGTCGAAGAACGAGCTTAGAATTCGGGTGTAGGGGTTGCGCACGCACGTAAAGGCCAGGGATTTGTGATCCCGCACATTGCCCGATATCTGATCCTGACTTGGGCCGAAGGCCCATTTGTGCATCCCGTCCTTCGCGTCATGGATATCACCGTCAAAAAACTGCCCGTGATCCGAATAAAACATGATCTGACCAATGGTCGAACACGCGCATTTCGGCACCACACGGTAAACCATGCTTTCGCTTTCGGTCATCCATGTTCCGGGAAAACCCATCTGCTGTGCCTCCTTTGCTGATCTGGTCTCAATATTGACGCGCCAGCATTTGAAACCAAAAAACCAAAAATATTCTATTTATTCAATCGCTCATCCTCAGTATCACGGTTGGAAACGGGCAGAAACGGAAAACAATAGGCCAATATGGCAAGAATTGCCTACATATTGCTTTGTCACAAAGACCCTGACGCGATCATCGCGCAGGCCGAGCAATTGACCGCAGCCGGGGATTGCATGGCGATCCACTTTGACGCGCGGGCCAGTGCGACTGCTTACGCACGCATTCGCGAGGCTTTGAAAGACAATCTCAATGTCACCTTTGCCAGCAAGCGCATCAAATGCGGCTGGGGGGCGTGGTCACTGGTTCAGGCCACGCTGAATGCCCTGCAGGCCGCTGTGGATGCGTTTCCCCGCGCCACTCATTTCTACATGGTGTCGGGTGACTGCATGCCGATCAAATCGGCTGAGTACATCCACGACTTTCTGAACCAGCACGACGTTGATTTCGTCGAAAGCCATGATTTCCTGGAAAGCAACTGGATCAAGACCGGCATGGTTGAGGACCGGCTCATCTATCGGCACTATTTCAACGAACGCACACAGGCCAAGCTGTTTTACGGGTCGTACAATCTGCAAAAACGGTTTGGTCTGACGCGCGAGATTCCGTCAGACGTTCAGATAATGATCGGCAGCCAATGGTGGTGCCTGCGCCGTAGGACCATCGAAATGATTCTGGATTTTCTGCAAAAGCGTCCCGATGTGAAACGGTTCTTCTCGACCACCTGGATTCCGGACGAGACCTTTTTTCAGACTTTGGTGCGCCATCTGATCCCCAAGACTGAGATCGACAACCGAACGCCCACATTTCTGATGTTCTCAGATTATGGCATGCCGGTGACGTTCTACAACGATCACTATGACTTGCTGCTGTCCCAAGATTACCTGTTCGCCCGCAAGATCAGCCCCGAAGCCCATGAGCTGAAGTACAGGTTGGGTCAGATGTACGCAACCGAAGGGATGACGTTTCACATCTCGGACGAAGGCCGCAATCTTTACAGCTTTCTGACCGGGCGCGGCCGGGTGGGGCGACGTTATGCGCAGCGGTTCTGGGAGGCGGGCAATTCCCTGGGCCCTGAGCGCGAAGTGTTTCTGATCGTGAGCAAGAAATGGCATGTTGCCAAACGGTTGGTGGACCAGATCGTCTCGGAAACCGACATTCCCTGCGTCGAATACCTGTTCAACGAAGAAGACACTTCTCTGCCTGATCTGGGTGGCATTGAATCGTCTCTGGCCAAGCGCACGCGGCACCGGCGCGCGGTGGCTCGCATGCTGTTTGAAAGCTTTGGTTCCAACAAGCTGGTCTTGTGCGTGGATCCTGCAGATCTGGATATCATTCAGGATTTCTGCTCGGTTCAGGCCCGCAGCCATGTTCTGGAAATCGAGTGCGAGTATTCCGACGACTATCTGATCGGTCACGCTCGCCGGGTTGGGTTGGCCGGGGACAGCAGTCCTCGGGAAACCGTGGCCCGTCTGATCCCGGCGCTGCGCAGTTCACTGGTGCACGAATCCGAATTGATCCGCGAGGCAGAGTTTGACGGATACCTGCGTATCCGCGAGGCCAACTCAAATATTGAGAATGAGACCGCGATTGCCGAGTTTCTGGGCGTGTCGCTGGACAAGGCGCAAGCCATCATGAGCCTTGATTATCTTTTTGCCGATTAATCTGAAACGTCCAGCGGCGCTTTAAGGCGCCGCTGGATAACTGGTTCAGATGTCGAACTTGACGCCCTGCGCCAAGGGCAGCTCAGCCGAGTAATTCACAGTATTCGTCTGACGACGCATATAGGCTTTCCACGCGTCCGAGCCGCTTTCGCGCCCGCCACCGGTTTCCTTCTCACCGCCGAAGGCTCCGCCGATCTCGGCACCTGACGGGCCGATATTGACGTTGGCGATGCCGCAATCCGACCCGGCTGCGGTCAGGAACTGCTCGGCCTCGCGCATGTTCAGGGTAAAGACGCAAGAAGACAGGCCTTGCGGGACGTCATTCTGCAGCTCAATCGCGCCATCAAAATCGTCATAGCCCATGACGTAGAGGATCGGCGCAAAGGTTTCGGTTTTCACAACCGCCGTCTGGCCTGGCATTTCGACAATGGCCGGTTCCATATAGACGCCCGCAGGCACACCCTCGGTCACGCGACGTCCACCGTGCACGGTTCCACCTTCGGCCTTGGCAGCCTCAAGCGCTGCGGTCATGGCCGCGCCCGAGGCTTCGTCTACCAACGGGCCAATCAGCGTGCCTTCGACCAGCGGGTTGCCGATAGGCAATCCCGCATAGGCTTTTTTCAGACGACCCACCAGTTCTTCGCGGATCGAGTTATGTACGATCAGGCGGCGCAGCGTGGTACAGCGCTGACCGGCCGTACCTACTGCCGAGAACACAACCGCACGGACAGCCATTTCCAGATCGGCCGAAGGACCAACGATCATCGCGTTGTTGCCACCCAGTTCTAGAATGCACTTGCCAAAGCGTTGCGCCACGATGGGCGCGACGGCGCGACCCATACGGGTGGACCCTGTGGCCGAGATAATCGGAACGTCTTCGCTTGCGACCAAGGCCTCGCCCAGCGCCGCACCACCGATTAGGGTTTGCAGCAGGTTATCCGGCGCATCGCCAAACCGGGCCAGCGCGCGTTCGAAAATCTTCTGACAAGCCATCGCGGTCAGCGGAGATTTCTCGGATGGCTTCCAGATCACCGGGTCACCACAAACCAGCGCCACTGCCGCATTCCACGACCACACCGCAACCGGGAAGTTGAAGGCCGAGATCACGCCGACCGGGCCTGCTGGATGCCACGTCTCCATCATCCGGTGACCCGGACGTTCCGACGCAATGGTCAGACCATACAATTGCCGCGAAAGACCAACAGCAAAATCGCAGATGTCGATCATCTCTTGCACTTCGCCCAGACCTTCCGAGGTGATCTTGCCAGCCTCCCAACTGACCAGAGCACCCAGATCGTCCTTGGCGGCGCGCAGTTCCTCTCCCAACAGGCGGATCAGCTCACCCCGGCGCGGTGCCGGAACGGTCCGCCATTCTTTGAACGCCGTTTTAGAACGGGCAAATATGGCATCCATGTCGGCAACGGGTGTTTCATGCACGTCTGCCAACACACTGCCATCAATCGGAGACGTCACTTTGAGCGTGCCGCCGGTCAGTTCGGCCTCGGTCAGATCCAGATTTGCGAGGGTGGTTTGGGCTGTCATCACGATGTCTTTCATATCTCAGGCCGCCTTGTTCTGTTCGGTTACGTCACCGGCACGATAAAGCCGGCCAAATTCGGTATTGAGGAAATCGGACAGGTTCACCTGTTCCTGCCGGACAAAGCCCTTCGCGGGCAGCGAGCCGGTCCGCATCAGATCAACCACGCCCAGAACGCCTGCGGCGGTGGTGACCTGAATGGCACTCCAGACCTGCCCGTTGATCGTGCGGGCAAAGCTTTTGTTGATCAGGGATTTCTCGCGCAGCGCGCCGTCGATCATGCCCTTTGCGGTGCAATAGACCAAAACCACATCCTGATCGGTGCGCGGCAGCGCGGTCTCAAAAATATCCTTCAACAGGTCGCGGCGATGTTCCAGGCCAAGGTCCTTCAGAAGCAATTTCAGGATATCGCAATGGCCCGGGTACCGGATCGAACGGTAAGACACTGCCCGCGCTTTGCCGTCCAGCGTTTCGGGTAAAGTCCCCAACCCACCAGAGGTGTTGAAGCATTCGTACTCCACCCCGTCATGGCCAAGCAGCTCATAATCCTCCAGCGGAGCGGTCTTGACCCGTTCACCATTCACAATGGCATCGCAAGGGTTGCAGTATTCGTTGATCAACCCGTCGGTGGACCAGGTCAGATTGTATTTCAACGCGTTGGTTGGATAGAGCGGCAGCGCCCCCACCCGCATATGCAGGCTGTCTATTTCATCGAATTCCGCCGCCAGCGATGCCCCTGCGATACCGACAAAACCCGGTGCCAGACCACATTGCGGCATGAACGCCGTATCACTGCCTTGTGCCAAGTCACGCACGGCATTGGTCGCCGCAACGTCTTCGGTCAAGTCAAAGTAATGTGCACCAGCGGCCTTGGCCGCCTTGGCAATTTTCGGCGTCAGAAAGAACGGGGCCGCCGAGATTACGGCATCGAACCCACCCAGGCCTTCGGTCAATTGCGCTTCGTCGCTCACATCGACCTGCCGGGTCGAAATGCCTTGCTTGTTCAATGCTGATAACGCAGCCAAATCCCGGTCGGCCACTGTGACCGAGTAATTGGCCGATGACTTCAGCAAGGTCGCGATCATCTGACCGATCTTGCCTGCTCCGATGACACAAATGTTCCAGCTCAAAACGCGCCTCCTTTTTCGTTTTTGAAAGTATGAGGCTGCTTCTGTCCGAAACGCAGGGGCAATCTTGACGAAATCGCGGTCATGTTTGTCATATTGACAAGAATTTTGTCAATTCGTCGCACCACCTGTGCGAGCTTCCGCACTCGGCGGCGCGATGAACGACATGATCACCCTATGGCTGCAACGCAATTGGCCCAATCAACAACGCCAGTGATTTTTATATTCAGATATTATACAGTGCGCTCAATTGGACCCTTTTGTTCGCGCATATCAATGTGTTCAATCGGTCCGCCCAGCGCGGGAAATTACGTCAGGCCGGTTTTTTTATTCTGTATGACCGATGGGTGCCTGACCAAAAAACATGCTTCTGCGTTGGGTCTTTGACAATTTTCACGCCGAAGTTCAGGGGGGACAAGACGTGCCTAAAGATCCAATTGAAAGCTCTCAATCATTCAATCCATCCCAAGACGATCTGAAATTGATAGATGAGGTCCTGCCATCCAAAGATTCATCAGTCATTCATTCGAAATTCGAGTTCTATGAAGTATCCGAAGAAACGGTCCTGCCTTCTGAAGGTATGTTTGTGGTCCTTGGCGGCATGGTTCAGCTCCGGCAGGACAAAGCGGTATTGGCGACCGCAGACACCGGGGACTATTTTTACGAAGAGCATCTCGAAATCGAGGACATTCCCGTCAGTCTTCAGGCGCTGGCCACGCCGGGTACCCGATTGGCCTATCTGCCCAAACACCAATGGAAGGCAATCCCGAAAAAGATCAAAGATGCCTGTGAAGATACACTGTTTGGCGATCTGGTCAGTGTGCATCTGAAGAACTATCAACAGCCGATCAATTGCTGCAGCGTGACCGCCGCAGCCCTTAGCATGTCGGCGCTTGGATTCAGCTACGAAGTCAATGACATCTTTCGCGAATGCGGCTTGCCGACCTCGTTTGTCGTGAACGACGGAATATCGCTGGGCGAGCTATTCGATGTCGCCTGCACATTCATCCATACCCAGGACCTGCGCGATGTCATTCAGGTGCAGGCCTATTTCATGGATGAGGCCACGACATCCGTGGATCTGTTGCTTGAGGCAATAGACGAATCCAATCGGCTGGGTGGAAAGAACGATATCCTTGTGGCGAACTTTCAAGTCGGTGTCGCACATGGCAAGGAAAACATGCCGGGCGGCCATTTTGCCATTATTGCAAAGTGCAATCCAAGCACCGGCCTTGTGCATATGATGGACGTTCACCCGGAAAAGTACGGCAAGCTATGGGTGACAACCATCGATCGGTTGTGGGCCGGGATGACGGACCGCGATGGGACCTCGATGCGATCACGGGGGATGCTGCGGTTTTCGGCGCGGGACGCTGTCAAAACATACCTGCAAACCCTGAAGCAGGACTGCAATTATGTCGACAGTACGGAATACCTGGCCAAGGACCCCAAAAAGCGGCGTAACCTGTTCCGACGGGCCAGCCCGAACATGAACTCGATGGGCGTTCTTGCCGAAAGCCTAGCCATCCTTGGGGATGAACAGGTTGACGAGGATAAACTGCTGAGAGCAACGCAAACCGATCTGGCCGAGGCGCTTAGCCGCGTGTCGACAGCCCGGCAAATGCACGCGATGGCGCAACGGTACCTCAGCCAGGAACCGGACGTGCATCTGGGCAGCACTTTCCGCAGCTATGCCAATCGTTCGGACAAAAGCATCAAATCACCCGAAGACTGGTTCCGCCACCAATTGCTAAGCCTGAACGATGACAAAGGTCGTCACCTGATGATCAATATCGATTTCAACAAGGTACTGGGGTCTGAGGTCATTCGCCCCCCGAAGAATGCGTTCCGCGAAACGGCCCTGTTGGAGGAGTTCTGGTGCCTGTGTATCGCATATAAAGAGGCCACCGATATGGTGACGGTTGTGGACATGAGCCCCGCGACCTCACAAGTGTGGCAAGCACCACGCGGGCATTTGTTTCGCGGCCTTCGGGACATAACGAAACCTGCGTTGCTGGTGATCGAAGAACGTGAAGCGCCCAAAGATCCGTCCGACGTGGACCATATCACCGAAAAAAACCCACTTGTTCTGTTCTATGCGGATGAAGACCCCTGGTCCTACATGCTGCGCAGTATTCTGGCCAATATCGGCATCACCGACATCAAGCTGGTTGATGTCGAGGGGCACGGGGCAAATGTCATGAAAATGCGCAGGCAACTGATCGCTAGAACCGGCAAGGAAACGGTTCCATATCTGTATTTCCAGAATGTGTTTCAGGGCACGCGCAAGGACATCGTAGACAGAATCCTTAATGGTCAATTTCAAAAAGACATCAAGAAGGCCGGATTGCCGGTTCTGCTGCGCAATGAATCTCCCAGCCTGGACAAGAACATCTTTGGCTATCCCAAGGGTGGGCTGACCGATGCCCCCAGCGAAAAACGCAACGTATTGCTGTGTGCCTGCGGGTCTTCTGCCGCAGACAAGGTGCCGCAACTGGTAAAGAAAATTACCGCCGCTGGCCACAACGTGAAACTGATCCCGTCGGTTTCCGCCGAGAAGTTCTTTCGCGATATCGAGATCGAAAAGGGCGTCGAGATTGAACGGGGGTACGAGCCGGAAAAGGTCGAGGACTATATCTCGCACAACGACTATTACCGCGACGATGATGAATGGAACTTTCGATACACAAAGTTCGGCATGCCGCTGCGCGCGTCGCATCTTGCCTTGTGTGATTGGGCCGATTGCGTGATCGTAGCGCCCGTGACCTGCAATACAATGGGCAAGATCGCCAATGGGATTGCCGACAATCTGCTGACCTCGGTCTTTGTTGCCTGGCAGTACCGAAACAAACCGGCGATCCTTTGCCCGGCGTGTAACACCAACATGTGGAACAACGTCACAACCCAAAGGAATGTCGAAAAGCTGCGTGATTTGGGTGTTGATCTGGTGGGTCCCCGCAAAGGGCGTCTGTCAAATGGCATGATGGGGATCGGCATGATGGCGACCCCGGACCAGATCATGGAGGTTCTGGACGAAGCGTTCGAAGAACTGGCCGATCAGGAACACAACATCTGCAAATGGGCGCAAGAAGCCGCCGCATCGGATGAGTTCGAACAATGGAATCGTGTGTTCGAGGCGATCGATAATGGCATGGCCGGGATCGACATCGTGGATGACCACAATGGCGACACGCTGTTGCACTACGCAGCAGGCGGCGAAGGCGAGCTGAACGAAAACGGACAGAACCTGGGCAAACCTGATCTGGAGGCTGCGCAAGAGCTGATACGGCGCGGTATCAACGTGAATGCGACCAACGACCATGGATTTACCAGCCTGCACGTGGCGGTGATGAACAACTCGGTCGAAATGGTCAAAACTCTGCTGGCAGCGGATGGCATTGATGCCAGCGCTTGCATCCATTTCCTGCAAAACGCCCATGACATCGAAGACGCCAAAATATCAAAAGACGTGCTGGCCATGCTGGATGACTGGGCCAACAGCCACACGCTGACCGAGATTGAGGAAGAGGGCGAAGACGATGTGGTTGATGACCGTGAGCGCACCTATCTCTACTTTACCTATGGTTCGTTGAAGAAAGGCTTCCCGAACCACGAAGCCCACGCCGATGTGCTGGATGATTTCGTTGGCAAGGCCGTGACGCGACAGCGAATGCCTCTGATCGTGCCGCATGAGCCGCATTGCGACAATCCGAACTGTGGCTTCCTGCACAGGATGGCCACGCTGGTCGACCAGAAAGGGCGCGGCCATCCAATATGCGGAGAAGTCTATCGGGTAACCTCATCGGGCCTGAAACAGCTAGACCAGCTCGAAGGTTACCACGGACCCGGATCACCCGAGAATGTCTATGTCCGCAAGCGGATCAATGTGCTGATCGACGGTGTGAAAAAACCCGCCTATGCCTACGTGATCGCGCAGCCCACCAAGTATCTGGACCAGTTGGATCAGGGCGCAGCCGGGGTTGTCGGGGAATACACGCTGGACATGGCGACAGGCACACAAAAGCCCGGTTGGCAGCCGCCCGCCTAGTTTTGAACCTGTATCCCGGCCTCATCCTTAGGGATATCCTTGAGGCTGAGGTTATAGGCCGTGATGATCACCATGCACGACAGGACAAAGGGCCAGAAGCAGGCCTTGGGAATCAGGTTGTCTTTATAGTGGATGAACCACAGGGACGGTACGGCCTCGGCTGCAAAGAAGTAGGTGTTTACCGACACTGCCAGCAGCAGGAAATACATCAGGAAAAAGAACGATTCCATGTAGATCACGGGCGATCCAGCAAACCCTTCGCGCAGTTGTACATGCGCCAGCAGGATCACGAAAAACAGGACCGAGCAAGTGCCGATAACGCTGGACGTACTGAAATCGTGCCGTTCCACCAGATTGGGGCGTCGCGTGACCGTCATGACGGCCCCGAACAGCAGCATTGTCACAACAATCAGGGGGATCATGTGAACGATAAAGGCATTCGCAAAGTTCCGTTTGATAACGAAGTTATAGTGCAGCTCGGGCAGGTTGGTCTGATATTCGTTCTTGCCGATGCCCAGGGTCGTATCCAGATCGGACAGGCGATAGTCGAAATATGTGTTTTCACGCTCCCATGTTCCCATGACAATCCGGTTGTCGATGCCAAAGATATCGTCCGGCCCCGTGGCCGGATAGGCCGAAAAGTCAGGGATTAGAGCCACATTTACGTCAAACTCACCCGGCCAGAAACGGACCCAGACGGTTTTGTGGTCAAACGGATAACTGGTATAGTCAAAGGCCTGACGCAAGGTCTGTTCAAAGTACCAGCCGATCAACTCGGACCCGCCCTGATCTATCCTGTAGGCTTCTTCAATCAGGCCACTCGCTGCCTCGGCAGCTTCCGGCAGGATGAACCCCACTTCGCCTTCGGCTGGTTTGATGGCGTCATGCACACCATCCTCATAATGCTGCCAGATATAGCCGCTGACATGCACATCGCTGGCACCGGTAAAACTAAAAGATTTGATGAATATGCCAGTTTTGACCTGATAGCCTGGCAAATTGGGAAGGTCTTGCAGATAAGCGTCGACCGACGCCTGATCTGGCAGTTGCGTCGGATCCTCGTCGAAATGGTTCAGTTCAATCCAGAGTTTGAACAGAACAAGGGCCAGACCCAGCGTAACAAAACCCGAGATCAGCCAGACTTTCTTTTCTATGCTCATTCAGCCCCTCACCTGATTAGTCCAGCGGCCCGACCAGCGATTGTTTGATGCCCAGGTCCTGAAACCGCGCCTTCAATTCATCGAACCCTTCATGTGCCGTCAAAGGAATACCCCAACCCCCACATTCAGCCAGTGTTCGAGCCTGCAGGATCGACAGATCGACCATCGGCAAAGGCTCATCTGCAGTGAAAGCTGCCAGGGCATCCGCGTATCGCGTGGCTTCGTCCCACTGCTTTCGCGCCAGCATGACGGCAGCGGCGTCCGTATAGAAATGAAGATGGCTATGGCCAACACAGCCTTCGGCGATGATCTTCTCGCCAAGCTTTAGGTTATCATCTTGTGTCGCGGGGTCCTCTTCGGCCATGGCCAAAGCTGACAGCGCTTTTGGTCCGACGAAATTCCGACCGTGTTCAAGGGCAATGCCGACCGCGCGGCGACCGGTTTCACGCGCCTGTTCCAGCTGCCCGGCATAAACCTGCGTGCGGGCAAGATGTTCCAGCGCCTGCGCCTCTAGGCGTTTCGCTCCAACGCGGTTCGCGATCTCGGCAGACAGGGTAAAGACGTCCAGCGCCTGATCTATTTCCCCTAAGAAAGTGTGCGCAACGCCCAAACAGGTCTGCGCCACGCATTCTGGAACAAAGGCGAAGTACTTCTGTGACACTTCAATGGCTTCCTGCGCATCCAACTTTCCTTGCGCTACATCACCGGTATAGCTGCGCGCGACGCTCAGATTGTGCAGGTTCGCGGCCAGATCGCGGACCAAACCCTTTTCTCGCGCCCGTTCGACTGCCTGCGTGTAGAACCCTGTCGCAGTTTGCATCGTGGCATTCATGAAATTGGCATCGCCAAATCCACTGAGCGCACCAACCTCAAGTCGCGCGGATTCAAGCTTTCTGGCCAGTGTTAGAGCCTTTTCGTTACTCTCAAGCGCCTTTGTCACCTGCCCCAGCGGGAAGTATACATTGCCGCGCACATAGTTGATCTGAGCAATGTCGCGGTCAGACCCGCAGCGTTCCGCAGCTGCCTCGGCAATGTCCAGACTTTCCAGAGCTTCCTGATACAGGCTGGCCTGCCGCGCGGCCTGCGCCAAGCCGATTTGCGCCCGGCAGATTTGTTCATCCGTCTCGGCCAATTCTGCGGCCTCTTTGAATTCACGCAGGGCATCATTGGACAGGCCCTGCAACCGGTGCGTCTCACCCCGGGCGCAGAACAGATCAAAGCGAACCCCTGCGGGCGCGGGCAGTTCCAGCGCCCGTTCGATCAACGGGCTGGCATCGTCGAACTGAAAGACCTGTATCAGCTTGTCCGCGGCTTCCAGATACGCCTGGGCGGCATGGGTAGCACCCGCGCGATCCAGATGCTGCGCCCGCAGGGTGGCGTCGCGGTCCTCGAACCAGCTCGCGGCCTGACGATGCAGGCGCGCGCGTTCGGATTTTACAAGGGTCGCATAGGACCCGTCGCGGATCAGCGCGTGGGCAAACATCAGATCGGCCTCAGCCTCGCGGATCAGGGCCGAGCGGATCAGGGTTGAGGTGTCCAGATGCCCTTCACCCAGTAGAAAATTCAATACCTCGGGCGAAAATCTCTGCCCCAGCACGGATGCCGCCTGTATCGATGTCCGGCTGGATCGGTCCAGCGAATCCAGACGGGACTGAACAATGCCCTGAATGCTGCCGGGAACAGATTCCTGTTTCAGCACATCGATATTGCGCAATAACTGCTCAAGAAACAGCGGATTGCCCCCGGCGCGTTTCACGCAGGCGTCTAACAGTTCAGGATCGATCCCGGTGAACTCTTCGACCAGTTGTCGGGCTTGTTCGTCCCCCATCGGCGCCAGTTCCAGCTTGGATATCAGGGCACCATCCGTCGCAAGTTGCCATTCACGGTCGATCGGATCGCCTTCCACGCGGCTGGTCATTAGCAACACGCAGGGCAGATTGCGCGTCATCGCCGCGATATGGGCGCAGGCTGTCAGGATCTCGGGTGAAGCCCAGTGAATATCCTCGATATGGATCAACAAAGGCGTTTCCTGGCTGCGGGCCGAAATCAGGTCGTCGATGACCTGACGCCGCCCCCGCAGACGGGTTGCATTGTCCATTACCGCATAGACCTCGGCCAGACCGGGGTCTTGTTCAAGCTCCAGCAGCGCATTCAGGTGCGCGGCATTCGCCGCTGTTACCCACCCCTTGCTAATCGCGTCCTTCGCGACAGATGCACAGGTTTCCGTATCATCCGTCGGCTCCAGCCCCAGAATACTGCGTGTCACGGATTGGATGGCTGAATGCCCCTCGCGCGTACCGAAATCCATGACCACGCCATTGTGGACGGAATAGGACAGGCTGTCGGCCAGTTCAGCCACCTGTTCGGACAGGTGCGTTTTGCCAATGCCCGGCTCGCCCAGTACGATATGGACTTCACCCTTACCGTGCCGCTGACACCGGTCGAAGGTTGCTGAAAACAGGGATAGCTCTCGTTCCCGGCCCACAAAGCGATGCCGGCGCGACCGGATGTTGCGCGCCATCCGGTCCAGCCGCCACAGCTCAACCGGATCACCAAGGCCTTTGATTGCCTTTTCGCCCATCGACTCACCAACAAAAAGCGGCCCTAACGCACGCTGAATGTCATGTGAAACCAAAGTTTCCCCCGGCGCCGCCATGTCAGTGATGCGCGAGGCCAGGTTCACACCATCACCGGTCACGGTGTATTCCGTATGCGCCTGACTGCCTGTTGTACTGGCAATAACCTGCCCTGATGCAATCCCGATATGGCAGGTCAGCGGAGGGTTCAGGCCAGGCAGAACCGTGTGAATTTCCAGTGCTGCCCGCGCGGCCCGTTCAGTATCATTCGTGTGCGAGATCGGCGCGCCGAACACTGCCATGACCGCATCGCCAATATGCTTGTCGATCCGGCCACCGTATTTTTCGACGACCTTGTCCACCCTGGTGAAAAACGCGTTGAGCAGCGCGTGCATGTCTTCGGCATCCAGTTCGCTGGTCAAACGAGTAAATCCGGTCAGATCGGCGAACATGACCGTTACCTGCCGTTTCGCAGGCTCCAGGGATTCCTGAGGCTGAAATGGCGGGGCAGTTTCGAACGTCTCAAGCTCGGCAATCGCGCGCAAAAGCCGCCGACGGTCGCCGACAGCAGTGACTCCGATTTCGATCAGGTCTTCACCCGTCAAATCGGGTAAAATTCCAAAATCAATTTTGTTATCCAAAAAGGCTTGCGCGTAGTCAGATAATCCAAGTGCGCTTAGCCAGTCCCTAAGGTCCTGAGACATTTCGCCCCTCTGAAGCCCCCAACTCCAAAGACAGACGTAGCACAACAAACCCGGATGAGTCTGCAAAGTTTGAATATTTTAATGTATATGCACACCCAATTGCCCGAGTGACGGGCAATTGGGTCTTTGGAATTAGGTCTCGGCCTCTAGCCCATCCGTCGACAGATCGTCGAGTTTCGGCATCAACCGCAGAAGCTCGCTTGCATATTCGGTCTGCGGGTTGGCGAAGAGTTCGTTGGTTTCCTGCAACTCAACCACCTTGCCCTGCTTCATCACGGCCACCCGGTCGCACATTTGACGTACCACCGGCAGGTCGTGGCTAATAAACAGCAGCGTCAAGCCCAGATGTTCCTGTAGGTCTTTCAGGATGTTCAGGATCTGCGCCTGAATGGACACGTCCAGGGCGCTGGTCGGTTCGTCACAGATCAAGAACCGCGGCTGCGTCGCCAAAGCACGGGCAATCGAAATACGCTGCCGTTGACCGCCTGAGAATTCGTGCGGGAATTTCAGCCCGGCCTCATGGCCCAGTCCCACCTGATCCAGTAATTCGTCCACGCGGCGTTTTACATCGGACCCTTCCATCAGCTTGTGATGGCGGATTGGTTCGGCCACGATATCGTCCACCCGCATCCGAGGGTTCAGCGACGAATAAGGGTCCTGAAAGATCATCTGAATGTTTTTGCGATACGCATCCAACGCGGCTCTGTTGGTCAGATCACTAACCACCTGCCCCTCAAAGGTGATCGTACCGCCATCAACCGGGTACAGCCCCGCGATCATCCGCGCGATGGTAGACTTGCCAGAGCCGGATTCACCCACCACCCCGAATACCTCACCCGCATGAATGTCAAAGCTGACATCGTCAACGGCAGTGAAATAAGTGCGGTCCCACGGCAGCAGGCCTTTGCGCTGCAGGAACTTCTTGGTCAGATTGCGAATCTCGAACACCGGTTTGCTGGTGTCATTGTCCACCTTGGGCCAGTGCCGGGCCATATCGTCGATGGCAAAACGGGTCTCACGCCCGCCATAGCTGATCTGCGGGAAGCGGTGCAGTTTCAACGTGGGGCGCGGGACAGCGGCGATCAGCGACTTGGTGTATTCGTGCGTGGGCTTCCCCATGACCTGAGATGTCGGGCCGGTTTCCACCACCTTACCCGCATACATAACCGTCACCTTGTCCGTGGTATCCGCGATCACGCCCATGTCGTGGGTGATCAGGATTACGCCAACCTGCCGTTCCTGCGCCAGTTCCTTGATCAGGTCCAGAATCTGCGCCTGAACGGACACATCCAACGCCGTGGTCGGTTCATCCGCGATAATCACGTCCGGCTCGGTGCACAGCGCAAGGGCGATCACAACACGCTGCCGCATCCCGCCCGAGAACTGGTGCGGATATTGGTCCAACCGCGTATCCGGGTCAGGAATGCCCACCCGGTCGATCAGATCACGGGCGCGCTGGTTCGCCTCGGCATCCGTTCCGCCCAGATGGGCCTGGATCGTCTCGGTCAGCTGTTCGCGCACGGTAAACAGCGGGTTCAGCGAGGTCAGAGGATCCTGGAAGATCATCGAGATTTTCTTGCCGCGCAGGCCGCGCATCGCGACGGCATCCAGGCCGCTGATCTGGTCACCGCTCAGCTTGATGGTGCCGCTGGCAATCCGGCCGGGCCGGTCCAGCAGACCCATGATGGCCGCTCCGATTGTGGATTTGCCCGCACCGGATTCGCCCACCAGACCGTGGATCTCGCCCGGTTCAACGGACAGGTCCACGTGGTCCACGGCGGTGAACAATTGGCGGCGCGTCGGGAATTCGACCGTCAGGTCGTTGATCGTCAGAAGGCTCATGTAATCACCGCAGCTTGGGGTTCAGCGCGTCGCGCAGCCAGTCGCCCAGCAGGTTGACAGACAGGGCCAGCGCCAGAAGGGTGCAGGCCGGGAAGAACAGGATCCACCACTCACCCGAGAACAGGAAGCCCTGTCCGATACGGATCAGTGTTCCCAGCGACGGCTGGGTCGGCGGTGCACCAACGCCCAGAAAGCTGAGCGTTGCCTCGGCAATAATCGCCAGCGCGAGCGAGATCGTGGCAATAACCAGAACCGGGCTGAGAACATTGGGCAGTATATGGCGGAACATGATCGGAATTGGCCCGCGCCCGATCAGACGGGCGGCCTGTACGTATTCCTTGTTCTTTTCCACCAGCGCAGCGCCGCGTACGACCCGCGCAAATTGCACCCAATCAGACAGGGCAATCGCGATGATCAGAACATAAATCGCCATTTCGTTGCGGTATTCGGGAGGCGTGACGCCCTTGGCGATACCAAAGATGAGCATCGCAACCAGAATGGCCGGGAAGGTCAGCTGCACATCGGCAATCCGCATGATGAGCGTCTCGACCCAACCGCCAAAATACGCCGCAACCAGCCCAAGGATGACACCTATGATCAGCGCCAGCATCACCGCCGACACGCCAACAAATAATGAGATGCGCATGCCATATAGAATGGTCGAAAATACGTCGCGTCCCTGATCGTCGGTCCCCAAAAAGAAGGTTTCCTGCGTAAAGGCATTGGGCGTGCCCGGCGGCGTAAAGCCGTTCATCAGGTTCAGTGATGCCGGATCGAACGGATTATAGGGCGCGATGACCGGGGCAAAAACGGCGGCCAGCAAAAGGATCAGCACCACCAGTGAGGCGATCAACGCAACAGGAGAATGCCGGAAGGACCACGCAAAATCGCTGTCCCAGAACTTGGCAAATCGCGATTTGGTGGGGGCGGTCGGGGTTTCGATGGTATCGGTCATGTGGCCCTCGCGTCGACACGCAGGCGCGGGTCAATGGCATAATAAAGAAGATCGACGATCAGGTTAATCGAAACGAACATGACCGAAATCAGCATCAGATATGCGGCCATGACAGGGATATCGACAAACTGGATCGCGTTGATGAACAGCAGGCCAACACCTGGCCACTGGAACACAGTCTCAGTGATGATGGCAAAGGCGATGATCGAGCCCAGCTGCAGACCGGTGATTGTGATCACGGGAACCATAGTGTTCTTCAGCGCGTGGCGGAAGTTGATCACCCGGTCCGACAAACCGCGAGCGCGTGCAAACCGGACATAATCGGCGCGCAACACCTCAAGCATTTCCGATCGGACCAGACGCATGATCAGGGTCATCTGATACAGGCCCAGCGTAATCGCGGGCAGGATCAACGCCTTGAGGCCAGAGGCCGTCAAGAAACCGGTGGACCAGTTGCCAATCATAACGGTCTCGCCCCTCCCGAAGCTGGGTAAGAGGTCTAATTCAACCGAGAAAATGTAGATAAGTAAGATCCCGATCAGGAAGGTCGGCAGGGATACCCCGATCAGGGAAACGGTCATGATGACATTCGCAGCAACCCCTTGTCGTCGGATGGCTGTGAACACGCCCAGCGCAATCCCCATGGTGATTGCCAGAAAGCCGGAAACAAAAGCCAGTTCCAGTGTGGCCGGCGCGCGCTCGGCTATGATGGTCGAGACAGGACGTCCCTGACGATAAGACACACCGAAATTGCCTTGAACGGCATTTTTCAGGAACTTGTAGTACTGAACCGGAAACGGCTGATCCAGCCCCAGCTCAGCCCGCAGCCGGTCGATATCGGCTTGCGTACGCTCCTGACCCAGCATGTTGTCGATCGGATCGCCGACAAACCGGAACATAGAAAATGCGACCAGACCCACGACCAGCAGTACGATCACGGATTGGAGCATCCTTCGGACGATATATGCGAACATTCACTTTCCCCATTGATCCGCTTCTCTATGCACGGGTCGGCTAAATGGTCAAGGTATCGCTAACGGGCTGGTATCAGAGCGATCCTTATTTCCTGCGTCTTTGGTATTATGCAGGGTACGATGCGGATTGGCGGTGCCGAACCGGCCCTCGCCAATCCATGTTTCAAGCGTCTTCAGTTTACGGTCACCCAGCGCAGCAAAAAGAAGTTATCGGGGCGCTGCGTCAACTCGATATTGCTGCGCGTGCCCCAGACCAGTGGCTGCACATACATGGGCACATAGACCTGTTCGTCCTGAATGATCTTAGCCACTTCGTCCAGCATGGCCTGACGCTTGGTCTCATCCAGCTCGGACTGAATCGCAGGCAGCAGTTCATCCACGCGTGCATTCGAGAAGCCTCCAAAATTCCAGCTGCCCAGCTTTTTCTCTTCGTTCGGGGTCGCGACAAGGAACCGGACCGGGTGTTCCGCGTCAAATGTTCCGGGGCTCCAACCCAGCAGGTACATGTCATAGTTATCCTCGCGTAGCTCGGGCCAGTAATTGCGCACAGGCATCGCTTCCAGCTCAGCCGTGATCCCGATCTGGGCCAGCATGCTGACTACGGCCTGACACACCGCTTCGTCGTTCAGATAGCGGTCATTGGGGCATTTCAGTCCAAATGAGAATCCATCCGCGTATCCTGCCTCGGCCAGCAGAGCCTTGGCACCCTCAACGTCAAATGCGGGACGTTCGGCATGGGCCGATGAATAGCCGCTCATGGCCGGGCTCACCAATTGCGACGCCGCTTCGGCATTGCCGCGCATGATGGTGGCCAGAATGGCATCGACATTCACGGCCTGCGCCACTGCCTTGCGGACGCGCGGGTCGCGGAACGGGTTGGGCTTGCCCTCATCGTCTGTATATTTCAGCGTCTCAGCCTCGTGATCAAAGCCCAGCATGATCACGCGCGCCTCGATCCCCTTGATGACCTCGACATCACTGTCTTCTTGCAGGCGCGCGACGTCCTGGATTGGCACCGGGTTGATCATATCCACATCACCCGACAACAGCGCCGCAACGGCGGTCGCAGGGTTCTGGATCGGGTTAAACTCGGCGCGGGTGATATTGTGCTCGACGTCGCCCCACCAGCCCTCGTGAGGTTCCAGTACGGTTTTCAGACCCGGCTCACGCTCGGTGACTTTGAATGCACCGGTGCCATTGGCATTGATCGTCGCATAATTGCCGGCCTCTTTGTCTGGGACGGCGGCATCATTCGCCTCGGTCCAGCCTTGATCCATGATCATCCAGTTGGCAATCGAAGACGGGAACAACGGGTTCGGCGCGGTCGTCATGATATCGACAGTATAATCGTCGACCACGATCACCTCACTGACCGGCGCAAACCAGCTGCGGGTATCCGCGGCCTCGCCCGAGGCGCGCTGATAGCTGAACAGAACGTCCTGCGCGTCAAAGGTACTGCCGTCGTGGAAGGTCACGCCCTCGCGCAGCTTGAAGCGCCAGCCGTCTCCTTCGCCAATAGGTTCCCAGCTGACGGCCAGGGCAGGCTGAACGCTCATGTCCTTGTCGCGCCGGACCAGCCCTTCGTAGACGTTATTGAGAAATCCCAGAACCGGGGCCGAGTTGACCGCGTGCGGGTCCATGGTTTGCGGGTCGGTGGTCGAAGCCCATTTGAAATCTGCGGCCTGAACACTGGTGGCAGCCAGCATTGCAATGCCAATGGCGCTGTTCCTGAGGATCATTGTTATGTCTCCCTGTTTCTGTGGTCGAGTTTTCTTGGTTTTTGCCGCATGCGCAAGGAAATCTCAGATCGCAACAAAAAACAGGGCGCGAAAATCGCGCCCTGTCTGATCGTCAAAAGTTTTGACTTATTTGATGGTGAAGTATTTGACCTTGGGTTGGTCTTCGGCATCCACTTCGATGCCGACACCGTCAGCCATACCCCAGTTCAGAACCTGGTGATGAATGGGGATGTAAAGCGCTTCGTCCTGCACCACACGCCAGATGTCGGCGATGTCGGCATTACGGGCGTCCAGGTCGGTGTTCGAGGCGAGCGACTTGATCTTTGTGTCCAGCGCATCATCCTGATAGCCGGTTCCGTTCCACGTGCCGATGTCGTCTTCGCGACCGTGGACAAGGAAGTTGAAGATGTATTCCGAGTCATATGTCGGAACACCCCAACCCAGCATGTAGAAATCTGTCTTGCCGTCGGTGATCAGCGGGAAGTGCTGCGCCTTGGGCTTTGCATCCAGATTCACAGTCACGCCGATCTGGCCCAACATCCCAACGGCCGCCTGACAGATCCCTTCATCGTTGATGTATCGATCATTCGGGCAGTCCAACCGGAGCGAGAAGCCATCGGCATAACCTGCCTCTGCCATCAGTTCCTTGGCTTTTTCCAGATTAGTGGCGGATTCGCCGTCCATCGCTTCGGTCCAGCCGTTCACGAAAGGCGGTGCGATCATGCCCGCAGGCTGCGACTGGCCGCGCATCACGACCTGCTTGATCGCATCACGGTTGATCGCCATAGACATCGCCTGACGCACGCGCACATCGGCCAGAGGGTTCTTGCCGTCTACGTTGTCTGCTTCGATATCGTCCGCACCCTGGTTCATGCCAAAGAAGATCACACGGTTCTGTGGGGCTTGCTTGACCATCAGGCCATCGGCACCATTGACGCGGTCAATGTCTTGCACCGGCATATCCTGCAGGAAGTTCACCTCACCCGACAACATCGCCGCAACACGGGTCGCAGCGTTCTGGATCGGGGTATAGACAATCTCGGTCACTTCCATCGGGAACTGATCGATGCCCCAATAGTTGTCGTTGCGCACCATCACGGTTTTGACGTCAGGCTCGCGGCTTTGAAGGACATAAGGCCCCGTTCCGTTGGCGTTGGTGGTGGCAAAGGTGATCTCGCCACCCTCGAAATCCTGCACATTGACAGTGTTGTTTGCCTCGGCCCAGCCTTTGTCCAGAATGAACAGGTTGGTCAGGTTCGACGGCAGGATCGGGTTCGGACCATCGGTGACGATCTCGACTGTATAATCGTCCACCGCGCGCACTTCGGTGATCGAACCGATCAGCTCTTTCATGTCCGAATTAGGCTGCTTGGCCCGCTCAAAGCTGAACACCACATCTTCGGCGTTGAAGTCCGCGCCGTCATGGAACTTCACGCCTTCGCGCAGTTTGAAAACCCAAACATTCGGATCATCAGCCTTGGGACCCCACTCGGTCGCCAGTGCAGGTTCAAACGCGCCTGTTACGTCGCGGATGATCAGCGGCTCGTACATCTGGTGACGTATTGTGTGTGACGGGCCTTCGTTTTGCGAGTGCGGATCCAGCGTCAGCGCATCACCAGCACGTGCCCATCGCAGCGTTTCCGCCGATGCGGCACCCGCCATCAATGCGGTCGCACTGGCAGCGATCATCAGGTTCTTCAGGATCATTATAATCTCCCCGTTTTTTCGTTAGTACCGTTCCATGAAACGGCAGACCGGTTTTGCCGGTCTTGGTAGTGCTGATCATCCAGATCATTCTGAAGGTTGCAACACCAGATTGTGAACTATTTGGATTTCTGATCAAATTTGAAAAGCCGACATATCGCGAACGCCTGATTCAGCGCAAAATGACCGACCGCTGATGCGGATCATCTGGGAAAACGCGCCCGGATTGGACGCATTGAAAAATATGCCGGAATACCAGACCAGCCTCGCCGCCCGGCGAAACCGGACCAAAATATTTGTGGCCGGTAGGCGTGTCATAGGCCGTATTGATATCGTCGCAATCAACCTGAAATATGTTGTGCGGGGTTCGGTCGATGTTCTCTGGCCCGGTATGACCCAACCGGCGGGACGCAACTTTGTTCTTGAGGTTTGCAGCCTTACTGGCCCGCAACGCCAGATCGTCAGAGGCGAAATAGACAACCACATTCCGCGAAGCATGGCTGACCAGCACACCGGGCTCATTTTCATGCACGGATTCATTAACGACATCTGCAGCGACCATGAAGGTATTGCGAAACAACAGGGGCACGCCCGACGCCAGATCGTACCGATCCCATTCTATCAGCGTTTGGCGCAAAACCCGATTGCCCATCGAATGGGCCAGAAGGTTGATCCGTTTCAGGCAGGGGGCGGTTTCGGGCTCGTTATCCTCACTGTTGCGCCATTCCAGAAAACGTTCCAGCACCCGCGCAAAAGAAAACCCGCTTTGGTCTGCGGACTTCTGGTCATCCCAATACTTTTGCACGATCCCCTGCTTGGCGTCGCTGGGCCAGATCAGGGGTAACACCATCACTTCACCGGGTTTGGCCTGATCGCACAGACGCTGAAGCTCAGCCGTGGTTTCGAACACATCCTCCGGCAGATTGTTGAACCCGTGAAGATACAGCAGGATCTGGCGGCAATTGTTGTCACGCACACGCCGCAGCAGCTCTTTACTGGTGATTTCGGTGTGATGCTCATCTTCGCCCTTTTCACAGTAAAACACCGAATTTGAAGGCGCGTTATTGTCCAGATCAAAGGTAAAACGGCGTCCTTTACGGGTGCGAATACTCTGGGTCGGAAATCTGTTCGTGATAAAAAGCATGAAACCCCCTCTTTTTCAGGATGGAATCAGCCTAACAAGTCAACCGCACTCGTGACACAGAAAACCCGGAACTCTCACCGTATCTATGGTCGTATTTTCACAAAGGGTTTCACATCGGTCCGGTCATGGACGCCCTGGACGAAACTGGGGCGGCTCCGCCCGTGCTTCAGCCTCATAGCTCGCGCCCATCATCAGGATCAGCCGACGGCCTCTGCGACAGGAATTGACCATTCCAGAGGCGGCCTTACGATCAAGATTCACCTCTGACTGCGCCAATTGTCAAGGAGACCTAGGCTCCAGACTCATTGATTTACAACCAGAATAGAACGGTAGCCGCGAGTGCGATGGCTGACAGGAAGACCTTC
>NZ_JBXWOS010000011.1:0-174185 GCF_059611005.1 Ruegeria sp. CDSB117 | reverse complement strand
TCCGTGTGGGCCAATTTCTGTTCTCCTTGCTTTTCAGCAAGATAGGGGAATTGTCGCAACCCAGTTTAGAATGTGCCCCAACGGGGGTGGAGGATTCGCATAATCGGTATTATGGTAAATTATTGGCATTGGCAGTTTCCGGTTTTCCCAAAATTGCCAATGTCTTACGATGCCATTCAAATCGTCCAATTCGGAGCCCCTGATGAACTTGAATGGCAAGACTGTGGTGGTCACCGGTGCAGCCAACGGTATCGGTAAAGGTCTGGCAACCCGGTTCGCGCGCGAAGGTGCAACGGTCGTATGCGCAGACATAGACACCAAAGCCGCGCATACCGTGGCCACGGATATCAACGGGCATGCGGTCACATGCGATGTTTCAGACGAAGCCAGTATCAAAGCGTTGATTGATCACGTCGAAGATGAGATTGGCCCGATTGATCTGTTCTGTGCAAATGCTGGTATCCTGACCCTTGGTGGTCTGGACGTTCCGGATGAAGACTGGGAGCGGATCTGGAAGATCAACGTCATGTCGCATGTCTGGACCGCGCGTCATCTCGTTCCGCATATGGTCGCGCGCGGCGGTGGCTACATCATGACAACGGCCTCGGCTGCAGGACTTTTGAACCAGCCTGGCGCTGCACCGTACGGCGTTTCTAAACACGCCGCCGTGGGCTTTGCCGAATGGCTGTCGCTGACATACAGCCATAAAGGCCTGCGCGTTTCCGTTCTATGTCCGCAAGCGGTTCGGTCCGAAATGACACGCGGCTTTGAGGATTCGGTAGCGTCTATCGACGGTATGCTAGAGCCTGAAGACGTGGCCCAGGCCTGTGTTGAAGCCATTGAGTCGGAACAGTTTCTGGTGCTGCCGCATTCGAAAGTGTTGGACTACATTCGGCACAAATCCAGCGATTACGACAGCTGGCTTAGGGGTATGAATAAGTTAAATCAACAGTTTACGGGCGATGATTAAAGTTTCTTCTGGGCTTTTCGCATCAGGCCTTCCTGCGTGACCGACGCAACCAAAGTGCCGTCTTGTGCATAAATCGACCCTCGGTTGAAGTTGCGCCCTCGCCCGCTCCAGGGCGAATCCATCGAATACAGATGCCAGTTTTCAAAATGGATCGGCGCGTGGAACCACATGGCGTGATCCAGGCTGGCCCCATTGACCTGACCCGTAAACCAGCTGAGGCCATGCGGTCGCATACCTGATCCCATCAGATACATGTCTGACGCGTAAGTCAGCAGCAATTGCTGTGTGGCAGAATCCGCCCCCGCTGCGCCGGGCATGCGGAACCAGACCTGATTTCGATCGTCCGATTTTTCAGGATGGAACGGATCAAGATGGCTGGCCTCACGGACCTCGATCGGCCGTTCGCGTGTCAGTTCTCCACGCATGTGTTTGGGTACCAAATCCACGTACTTCTTGCGCAGTTCAGTGCGCGACGGATAACTTTCCGGGTCCTCCATCTGGGGCATCTCATGGTGATGATCCCAGCCTTCATCCTGAATGTGGAACGAGGCCGATACGTTCAAGATCTGTTTGCCATGCTGGATCGCGACCACGCGCCGTGTGGTAAATGAACCTCCATCTCGGGCTCTATCAACTTGATAAATAACGGGAATAGATGGATCTCCCGGGCGAATAAAGTACGCATGCAGCGAATGGCACAGCCGATCATCCACAGTACGGTACGCCGCCGCCAGAGCCTGCGACACCACCTGCCCGCCAAAGATACGCGTCGGAGTCTCGCCGCCTGACCCGGTGCCTCGGAACAGGTCAACTTCGAGCCTCTCGAGGTTCAAAAGGTCAAGAAGGACACGTTCTGCTTCGGTCATTGGCGACTCTCCGGTTGGCTATGAAAAAGGCGTATCAGCGCCATCCGGGTCAATCAACCAACGCGCCCATTACCAGCGCCTTTAGCTCGGACCGGGACGGGTAAGAACTGGACGGCGACAATTGGGTGAAGAATACGGCCGACAGATCGTTGCTGCGGTCAATCCAGAAGAATGTCGAAGCCATACCGCCCCAACTAAAATCACCTAATGACCCAGGTGTTCGGGTTCTGCCAGGGTTGATGATGACAGACCCGGCCAGACCAAATCCCATGCCTTCCATCGGTTGCTCGGCAAAGCTTTGCGGGCCCATCGAGGCGATATCGCCCGGCAAGTGGTTTTGCAGCGTGAAGTCGACTGTCTTTGGACCCAGCAAGCGGTGGCCGTTTCCCTGCCCCCGGTTTCGCATCATCTCGGTGAATTTAACGTAGTCGTCGATCGTACTGACCAGACCGCCACCACCCGAAAAGGTCGTCGCCTTTTCAAATGGGGATGCGCCTGCCTCGTCCGTCAATCGCAGAGTGTCATCGCCGGTCTCGGCCGAATTCAGCGCCATCGCGTCCCCAGCCAGCGGTGTATAGAGAGACGCGAACCGATCCCCTGCCCCTTTGGGCACAGAAAATCCGGTCTCGACCATCCCAAGCGGCTCAAAGATCTCTTGCTCGAAGAACTGATCCAAGGATTTGCCGGACACAACCTCAATTACGCGGCCCAACACATCAGTGGAAACTGAATATTCCCAACGGGTTCCGGGCTGGAATGCCAATGGCAGTTGTGCCAGTGCGCTAATCCTGTCCTTCAAAGGCCCTTGATTTGGGCTAAAAATTAGCTTCCGTGCATCCATTGCCGCCGGGAGAACACCGGGATTGAACGGATAACTGAATCCGCTTGTATGTGTCAGAAGCTGATGCAGTGTCGGGGATGGTGCATCTTCGGTATGAATTAGCCTCTCCGCCCCGGGGACAAGAGCCTGCATTGAAGCAAATTCAGGCAGGAATTCAGAGAGTTGCGCGTCGAGGTGGAACAACCCACGCTCGGCCAGCATCATCACCGCGACCGAGGTGATGGGTTTCGTCATAGAATAGATCCGAACGAGCGTATCGCGCTGAAACGGCAGGTCCTTCTCGACATTTCTGAGGCCACAGGCGTGAAAAAACGCCTCGGACCCGTGGTGGGTCAATAGTAATGAACTGCCCGCGTATTTGCGCTCATCTACATAGCGCTGCATCCAGTCCCGTATGCGGTTCAGGCGGGCAGGATCAAGGGTGGTCTGGCTGCGCATGGGTTTCTCGAACCTCCTCGGCGGTTTCGTTGATCTTGACCGGTGACGCACTGAATTAACAGAGGAATTCCTGATTTCCTACATCGTGACCAATGGCCAGTGCGCGCCAGCCTTCCCGCCTGTACACTGGTCGCGTTACAGATTCGTCCGGTGGTTCAGAGTTCATTTCACAGATCGTCGTATCGGAGTTTAGACAATGACGCAGACCATAGATTTCATTTTCGATTTCTGCAGCCCAAATGCATTTCTGGCCCACAAGGTCTTGCCCGAACTGGCGGAACAAAATGGCACGCAGGTAAGCTATGTGCCCGTGTTACTGCCCACGATATTCAAGGCGACGCATAATCAGAACCCGTTCGAGGCATTTTCGGAAAACCGCCAGAAAACGGCCTATCTGACCCATGATCTTCATCGCTTTGCCCGCAGACGCGGATTAAGTTTTCATATGAGCCCGCATTTCCCGGTGAACACCAAATTTGCCATGCGTGGTGCTGTATTTGCCTCCGGTAAATCCTGGGAATCCAAATATATAGACGCGATATATGATGCGATCTGGGTACATGGCCAGAAAGTCGATGAACTGGGTGTGCTGATGGATATCATGCACGAAAACAAACTTCCCGCGCGCAAAATCCGCGAGGCCATGACGGGTGCCGAAATAAAACAGCGGCTCAAAGAACAATCCAAGGCCGCCGTAAAACGAGGCGTATTCGGAGTGCCCACAATGTTTGTGGGTACCGAGATGTTTTTTGGCAAGAACAGCCTTGGCAATCTGAGGCTAGAGCTTTCCAAAGCGCCGGACTGACGGCCGAACTACGAATTCAGTGCTTCAAGCCCGTGTTTTGCAAACACCGGAACATAAGCCCCAAATACCTGCGCGCGTTTGGGATCAGACGCGTTGCCGTCCAATGCGCGCTTGTACACACCCTGCAGAATTCCGGCCATTCGGAAGAAATTGAACGCTAGGTAGAACCCGAAATTTTCAATCCCAGGTAAGCCGCGACGTTGGCAATATCGCCCGATAAACTCTTGATCTGACGGTATTCCCAGGGCTTGGCGGTCGACGCCTGCCAACCCGCGCCCCTCGTTTCCGGGGGGCAGTTGCCACTGCATGATAACCGCTGCCAGATCTGCGTAAGGGTGCCCGATCGTCGACAGCTCCCAATCCAGAACGCCAATGCAGCGCGAACCGTTCTGTTCGAACATCAGATTGTCGATGCGGTAATCACCATGCACCAAAGTGCGCTGACCGTCATCATCCGGAATGGACCCCTCAAGAGCGGAAACAAGCGCATCCATTTCGGGGATGGTCGTTGTCTCGGATGCGCGATACTGCTTGGTCCATCGGGTAATTTGGCGCTCAAAGTAATTACCGGGCGGGCCATAGTCGGACAGGCCTACTGCGTCCACATCGACGTCATGCAAATCGGCCAGCACGCGGTTCATTTCGTCGAAAACACCACTGCGGGTCGCGTTGTCAGTCTCGTCCATGGTCGGCTCAAGGAATACATGCCCCTGCAGCCGCTCCATGACGTAGAACGCCGAGCCGATGACGTTGTCATCCTCACATAAAAGCATCATCCGAGGGACTGGAACCGCGCTATCGGCCAGTGCGCTTTGAACGCGAAACTCGCGTTCCACAGCATGGGCTGACTTCAGCAAAACGCCTGGCGGTTTACGGCGCAGCACATAAGTCTTGTACGGTGTGCGCAGTTCGAAAGTTGGGTTGGATTGTCCAATCGCGAATTTCGTCGCTTCCAGCGGACCTGTGTAACCGTCTAATTTTTCGCTGAGATAAGTATCTAGCGCTGTCAGGTTGAGTTGAGATTTTTCATGCATTTCCAACAACTATGCTCCTGGCTCTACAGCGCTTCGGCGAAGAGATTGCCGGCGGTCACCACGTTTAGGCCCCCAGAAACAGGGATGACGGCGCCGGTCACATAGCTGCCGCCACGCCCGCACAGGAACAACATACACCCGGCGATATCTTCGTCGCGACCCACACGGCCCAGCGGTACGGTCTTGCCAACCTTTTCGCGTGTCCCCTCGTCTGCCGTCGCAAAGGCTGTCATCCGTGACACAAATGGCCCCGGCGCAAGTGCGTTAACAGTGACGTGATAGGGCGACAATTCCTTGGCTAGGATTTTGGTCAAGTGGAGCACGGCGGCTTTGGACGCGGAATAGCTGTAAGCACCGTCGCCCATCGGTACCTCACCCATTACTGATCCAACGTTGACGACGCGCGCCGGATCGTCCGGTGTTCCGGACTTCATCAGCATCGGCAACAGGCGCTGCGTCAGTTCGAACAGACCAGCGACATTGACGGAATTGACCTTTTCCCACGCGTGATAGGGAAACTGTCCCAGCGGCGAACCCCAAGAGATACCCGCATTATTCATCAGAATATCAAGGCTATCCGTGCGAGTCTTGACTTCATCGACCATGGCCAGAACGCCTTCTTCCGTCCCGACATCGCCGCTGAAACCTTCGGCGCTGCCGGGCGCGTCCAGAGCGTTCAACTCGGCCGCGACGGCTTCACAGGCTTCCCCCTTACGCGACGCGATCAGCACGCGTGCCCCTGCCCTCACAAGCGATTCCGCAGCCATCCGGCCAATGCCGGTGGCACCGCCTGTCACCAGTGCGGTTTTTCCCTGCAGCGAAAATAAGGTTTCAGGGGTCATGGTCTGCTCCTCGGTTTTGAATTGTGGCACAGGTGGCTACTTTCGGCGAGATTTGCACCCAGCGGAATTCTTGACAACATTCACCGCTGCGCCAAAGGTCCTCTCAACCGAATAACAAGGACAAGACAGTCATTATGCAAGCGTTACTCAGCGTCGCGCCGGGCGGACCGGATACATTGGAACTTACGACCCTGCCCGACCCGGTGCCAGGAAAGGGAGAGTTGCTGATCGGGGTCAAGGCTGCCGGCGTCAATTTCCCCGATACGTTGATGATCCAGGACCTGTATCAGATTAAACCACCCAGACCATTTGCCCCGGGTGGGGAAATCGCAGGTGAGGTATTGGGCGTTGGCGAAGGCGTAACCGGGTTCGAGGTTGGGGACAAGGTTTTGGCGCTGACCGGATATGGCGGTTTTGCCACGCAATTGACGGTCAAGGCGGCCACAGCCGTGAAATTCCCTACATCGATGCCATTCGATGACGCCGCATGCTTCATTTTCACCTACGGCACGTCCTACCACGCGCTGAAAGACCGTGCCGCGTTGCAGCCTGGTGAAACGCTTTTGGTGCTGGGTGCCGCAGGTGGTGTCGGTAGCGCGGCCATTGAGCTGGGCAAGGCGATGGGGGCGCGTGTCATAGCGGCCGTATCTTCTCAGGAAAAGGCGGATTTTTGCCGTCAAATCGGGGCGGACGACACAATCGAATATTCCCGTCAGATGGACCGCGATGCGCAAAAAGCATTCTCCGGTGAAATCAAGGCTATAGCGGGCGCAAATGGCGTGGATGTCGTCTATGATGCCGTTGGTGGGGATTATGCCGAACCAGCGCTGCGCAGCATGGCGTGGAATGGCCGGTTCCTTGTTGTCGGGTTTCCGGCCGGAATACCCAAAATCCCACTCAATCTACCATTGTTGAAGGGCTGCCAGGTCGTTGGCGTGTTCTGGGGGGCTTCGGTCTATCGGGATCCCAAAGGCCATGCCGAAAATGTCAGGGAATTGTTAGACTTATATGCCAAATCTCAGATAAAACCGCAAATCAGCGAACGGTTTCCGTTGGCGGAAGCAAGCGAGGCACTGACATTGCTGAACGACCGCACCGTTCTTGGTAAAGTTGTGATAACGATGCCCGAAACCTGACTGGTTTTCGACGCTCAGTTCAAGATTTGATGGTGTCCGATGCGCGACACTCGCCTGATGAGTGCGCAGGTTGGTGGACATCCATACCTATTCACGTCTATCAACCAGTAATGGGACGGAGAATGAATGCATAAAGTTCTGATTTTGAACGGTCCGAACCTGAACTTGCTGGGCACACGACAACCCGAGGTTTATGGCCGTACAACGCTGAAAATGGTCGAAGAAACCTGTGTAAGCCACGGCGCGTCGATCGGGTTGGATGTATCGCACCTGCAATCAAATCACGAAGGTGTGCTGATTGACGCGATCCATGCGGCCAAAGGCAATCAGGACGGGATCGTTCTGAACGCCGGCGCGTATACCCACACCTCGGTCGCTTTGATGGACGCGATATCCTCGGTCGAGCTGCCGGTTGTTGAGGTTCACCTGTCGAACATACATGCGCGCGAGCCCTTCCGGCACAAATCCTATGTAGCGCCGGTTGCGTTGGGACAGATCTGCGGCTTTGGGCTGCAGAGCTATGTGATGGCGCTGGATGGGTTGTCGGCTCATCTGCAGAATGAGGGGTCCGTATGAAGCTGGATGAGTATCTGAATTTCCTCAGCTACGTCAAAACTCTGGAGGAGCTTTGGGACGCTCATTGTCGCCAGATGGCAAATTTCGGGTTCGACCGTCTGCTGTACGGCTATACACGTTACAGGACCGAGACGTCTTTGGGTGACCCTGAAGACTTCACCATCCTCACGAACCATGGCAAAGAGTACATCGATGGTTTCGTGCGCGACGGGCTGTACTTTCATGCGCCAATGCTGAAATGGGCGCTGCACAATGAAGGCGCGGCCAGTTGGAGAATGATTCAAGATATGAATTCTGACGGCACGATGACCGCGCAGGAACGCCAGGTATACGAGTTCAATCGGTCAAAAGGCGTTGTGGCGGGATACACTGTCAGTTTCACCTCGGTGTCTATGCGGTCCAAGGGGGCGATCTCTCTTTCGGCTGGTGATGCCACAAGTCAGGATGAGGTCGACGCTATCTGGGCGGAACATGGCGATGACATCTTGTTGATGAACAATGTCGCGCATCTGAAGATACTCACCCTGCCCTACAACACCCCCAATCGCGCTTTGACGAAACGTCAACTCGAGGCGCTGGAATGGGTTGGCGATGGGAAGACAACCCAGGACATAGCGCTTTTGATGGGGCTGACGTCGGCTACCGTTGAGAAGCATTTGAGGCTTGCCCGAGAGTCTCTGTCTGTCGAAACAACAGCGCAAGCCGTGCTCAAAGCATCCCTGCAAAATCAGATGTTCATCATGGAAGCGTGATGTGTTCTTTTTGACGCTAAATTGCGTCAATTTACGTAGGGTAAGGAAAACATGACTTCCCGAATCTGAGCCCCAGTTGCAAAGTGAAATTGTTCCGTGAGTGGTGGCTTTAGCCTGGGAACGTTTTGATCGGATCTTTGCAATAACAAAGCTCTCCGGTCGCTCTGACATAAAGGCGTCTATTTGTCCGCGTCTCTTAGTCGGAATTTTGGGGGGCCTCGACCATCCCCATCTGCGGGGCCCCTCAATCCTTCCAAAAGTAGTGTATGATCTGTTCCTACGCCGGAAGGCGCAAAAAAACCGACTACTGGAAAGTAGCCGGTTTCTATTCTGTTCAGGGTGAGGCCCATTCAAGGGCCTCTGCCAGACTTAGCCTTGTGCGGCCTTGGCAACTTCGGCTGCGAAGTCTTCCTTTTCGACTACGATGCCTTCGCCAACTTCCAGACGGATAAAGCCGGTGATGGTTGCGCCCGCTTCCTTGGCCGCTGCTTCAACGGTCAGGTCAGGATTCACAACAAAAGACTGGTTCAACAGTGTCGCTTCAGCCACGAATTTCTTCATACGGCCTTCGATCATCTTTTCGATCACCTGCTCCGGCTTGCCGGATTCGCGGGCGATGTCCATCTGAACCTGCTTTTCTTTCTCGACAACAGCCGGATCCATGTCGGCCTCAGACAAGGCCGCTGGGTTCACAGCTGCGATGTGCATAGCAACCTGCTTGCCGATCGCTTCGTCACCACCGGACAGAGCAACCAGAACGCCGATTTTACCCATGCCGTTGGTGGCCGCGTTGTGGACGTAGGACACAACGGTGTCGCCCGACAGTTTGGCCATGCGACGCACCGACATGTTTTCGCCAATAGTGGCGATCTTGTCGGTCAGGGTGTCTGCAACGCTTTTGCCGCCCAGATCAGCCGCCAGCAATGCTTCGACATTGTCTACGCCTTCGGCAGCGTAAGCAATCTTGCCAACCATTTCTTGGAAGTCAGCGTTTTTCGCGACGAAGTCGGTTTCCGAGTTCACTTCGACAGCAACACCGTTGCCACCGTTGACGTGAACTGCAACCAGACCTTCAGCCGCGGTACGGCCGGATTTCTTGGCCGCCTTTGCCAGACCCTTGGTACGCAGCCAATCAACGGCTTCGTCCATGTTGCCGCCGGTTTCGGTCAGCGCTTTCTTTGCGTCCATCATGCCTGCGCCGGTCGAGTCGCGCAGTTCTTTAACCATTGCTGCTGTGATTGCCATCTTTTGGCTCTCCTCAATTCAAACGGAATTGGGGCAGGTCTGCCCTGCCCCATATGTCAATTACGTGACGGGCAGCTTACGCTTCGGCTTTGGCTTCCGGCGTGGCTTCTTCTGCAACGGGTGCTTCTTCAGCAACGACTTCTTCAACCGGTGCTTCTTCGAATGCGCCCAGGTCAACGCCTGCAGCACCCATCTGAGCGGTCATACCGTCCAGAGCGGCACGAGCAACCAGATCGCAATACAGAGAGATTGCGCGCGCTGCGTCGTCGTTGCCGGGGATGATGTAATCAACACCATCGGGCGAGCAGTTGGTGTCGACAATTGCCACAACCGGGATACCCAGCTTGTTGGCTTCGGCGATGGCCAGTGCTTCTTTTTTGACGTCGATGACGAACAGCAGATCGGGAACGCCGCCCATCTCGCGGATACCGCCCAGCGATGCCTGCAGTTTGCCCTGGTCACGTTCCATGCCCAGACGCTCTTTTTTGGTCAGGCCTTCGGCGCCCGATTCCATGGCTTCGTCAATCTGGTTCAGACGGTTGATCGACTGGGAAACAGTTTTCCAGTTGGTCAGCGTGCCGCCCAGCCAGCGGTGGTTCATGTAGTACTGAGCCGACTTTTCAGCGGCTTCTGCGATCGGCTGAGCTGCCTGACGCTTGGTACCAACGAACAGAACGCGGCCACCTTTTGCAACGGTGTCACGAACGGCCTGCAGAGCCTGGTCCAGCATCGGAACGGTCTGGGTCAGGTCCATGATGTGGATGCCATTGCGCGAGCCGTAGATGAACGGGCCCATGCGGGGATTCCAACGCTGTGTCTGGTGACCAAAGTGAACGCCAGCTTCCAGCAGCTGACGCATGGTGAACTCGGGAAGAGCCATGCTATTTTCCTTTTCCGGTTTACGCCTGGGCGGGGGTGAAAGAAGCGGATGCTCCAACCGGCGGGCCAGATAAGGATGTCTCCCTCAAATAGCCCAAACCCCGCCTGCGGGTTTTAATGGCGCGCGTATACGGTAGGAATTCGTCCTGTGCAAGTGGCAAATGGCCTTATTTTTCAAGCCGCGCAATTGCATGCGCGTGGCGCACTGCCTCTTCGCAATGTGCGGCCAACGCCTTGCGGTCGGCAAAATCGCTGACTTTGGCTGGAACGTGGTAAATCAATTCCACCGTACCCTGCCGACGCGCACCCAAGGTCTTGAGAAGGTGCGGGGCAAAATCCATATCGCCCCACCAGCCATAGAACCTGTCAGGCTGCCCTTTGGGCGCGTGAAAGACTACGGATACAGGCTGAACATACATAAAGTCCCGCAATTCATCCGAGAAGAACGCGGCGAAAAGTGTTGTTTTAAAAGGTAAAACACGAAGACCATCGGTCGAAGTGCCCTCAGGAAAAAACAACAGCTTATGCCCGACTTTCAAGCGCTCTTCAAAGATCAAGGTCTGTTCGCGGGCTTTCTTGCGGTCACGTTCGATAAACACCGTGCCCGTGGCGCGGGCCAGCCAGCCGATACCCGGCCATTTGGCCACCTCGGCCTTGGACACGAAGTACACCCGCTTACGGGCGTTCAGCGCAAAGATGTCGAGCCATGATGTGTGGTTCGCGACCACAGCGCCGCGTTCGCGCATCAATTCGCCGGAGGTGCGAAAGCCGATGCCAAGAAGCCGGAGGGCATTGCGACAGACAAACTGCGCGATGAACGGGGTGATCGGACGCCGTAACCCAAACAGCGGGCGCTCGATCAGGCGAACGGTCAACAAAACGAGCAGCCCGCCAAAAACCAGCAGTGCCAAGGGAAGGCCGCGCAAGATCACCAAAACCCAGCCCAGAATTCCCAATTCAATCGGGTCTGGCGCGTCGTCACTGTCCCAAAGCGGATCGTTCACTGGATCAGGCTCCGCCGTAGATACGCCGCTGGCGCTCGTTCATGCGCGCCGTGTCGAGGATCAGGCAAACATCTGTTGTGTTGAACGCGTGATCGATAAACGCCCCCTCGCCCACAAAGCCACCCAGCCGCAGGTACGCCTTGATCAGCGCGGGAACCTGTACCATCGCCCCACGGCGATCCAGCGCATCCGGCGCGACAAGGTCCATGCTCTGAAACACATCGGGTTGCGCCCTGACCCGCAGGTCCGGCGGGGCCAGATGATTGTGGTGCAACATCGACAAAGGCTGGGCCAGCTCCTGTACATTGATGCCGTGGAAGCTGGCGACCCCGAACAGAACCTCAATCTCGCGCTCGGCCACATAGCCCGCCAGACCATTCCATAGGTGGTACATCGCCGTTCCGCCCCGATAGTCCGGGTGAAGGCAGGAACGTCCAAGCTCCAACAATTTCCGGCCGCTTTGTTTCAGCACGGTCAGGTCGTATTCATCCTCGGAATAAAACTGCCCTAATTCGATGGCTCGTTCACCCGGTAACAGCCTGTAAACGCCCACAACTTCGCTAGTGGTGTCATCATAGGCCAGCATGTGATCAAAATATGGATCGAACTGGTCCTGCTCTAACCCCGCCTCGTGGTCCACCATCTTGCCGCCGCCGCCCAATTCGCGGACGAATACGTCATATCGCAGCCTCTGGGCTGCGCGCAGTTCGGCCTCGGATTCGGCAAGTTTGACAGTGAAAGAAGGGCCTGCATCCGGCATCGGGTATTCCGCTTTTGTTTGCGCGCTGATACCGCAGTTTTCGGTCAAATGGCAACCAGCACGGCGGTGGCCCATCGTTAACCATTCTTAAACCAGTTTCACGGATCAAAGACGGGCGTCAGGGCGATGCGGGTTCCGTCAATCACCACTTTTCCCTGTTCTTGGAAATTCACGGTGATCTTGCCCCCAATGTTGGACTGCACCTGTCCGACGCCCCAGTCGGGGAAATCGGGGTGGCGGACATACATGCCCGGTGCAAGTATGGCATTGAGGTCTGTCATGATCGGGCTCCGGTCCGGCGGCAAATACAACAGGAGAGGTACGCATGGGCGACACCAACGTCAATCTGGCCGAACTGATCGGGTCGCGAATTTGTCACGATCTGATCAGTCCCATTGGCGCAATAAACAACGGGCTGGAACTGCTTGAGATGGTCGGAACCATGCAGGGCCCCGAGATGGAGCTGATCTCGGGCAGCGTCGGAAGTGCCGGAGCAAAGATCAGGTTCTTTCGCGTCGCCTTTGGGTCGGCCAGCGATCAACCGTTGGGTCGGGCTGAGGTCACAGAGCTGTTGAAAGACGTCGAAAGCGTTGGTCGTGTGCGTGTAAACTGGCACGTGACCGATGCCATGCCCCGCAATCAAGTCAAGCTCGCCTTTCTGGCCCTGATGTGTTGCGAAAGTGCGATGCCGATGGGAGGCGATGTCACTGTGGCAAACAACGGCGGCAGTTGGACGGTGACCGGTGTGGCGGACAAGCTGAATATAGAGGCTGATCTTTGGAAGAACCTGCCCAAAGGCCAATTTGCGAACAAGGTGACGCCAGCGCAGGTGCAATTCGCGCTACTTCCGCAAACGGCCGCGTCCATGGGGCGGCGGGTTGCGGCAGAAACCACCTCAACCCGCGTCGCCATCCGGTTTTAAGACCGGACGGTCCCGTTTCCGCGGACAAGATATTTGAAGCTCGTCAGCTGAGCGGCCCCGACCGGGCCGCGCGCATGCATTTTGCCGGTTGCGATTCCGATCTCGGCCCCCATTCCGAACTCGCCACCATCGGCAAACTGGGTTGAGGCATTGTGCATCAGAATCGCACTGTCCAGCCGTTCAAAGAACCGGGCAGCAGCGTCGGCATCCTCGGTCATGATGCAATCGGTGTGGTTCGAACCGAACTGGCGGATATGCGAAATCGCTGCATCGATATCAGCCACCGGCTTGGCCGCGATGATGCTGTCGAGGAATTCCTTGCCCCAGTCGTCGCCCGTGGCCGCAATGGTGCCGTCCAGGGCCAACGCGCCTTCCGCATGGATTTCGACGCCCGCCACAAGCAAGGCGGATATGATATCCCGGCCGAGTGTTTCAGCCACATCCTGATGGATCAGCAAGCACTCGGCAGCACCGCAAATCCCAGTGCGCCGGGTTTTGGCGTTCAGCACGACGTCCAGCGTTTTTTGGGGGTCTGCAGCCTTGTCGACATAAATGTGCACGATACCTTCCAAGTGCGCAAAGACGGGCACGCGTGCTTCGCGCTGAACCAACCCCACCAGACCTTTTCCGCCACGCGGAACGATGACGTCCACACAATCGGTCAGGGTCAGCAGCTCTTGCACTGCGGCGCGGTCTCTCGTGGGCACAAGTTGAATGGCGTCTTCTGGCAAGTTTGCAGCCTTTAGCCCTTGGACCAGACAGGCGTGAATGGCGGTTGAGGAATGGAAACTTTCCGAGCCGCCACGCAGGATCACCGCGTTCCCCGACTTCAGGCACAATGCGCCTGCATCCGCCGTCACATTCGGACGGCTTTCGTAGATCACTCCAATCACGCCCAGAGGCGTGCGAACACGCTGGATGTTCAGGCCCGAGGCCATGTCCCATTCGGTCAGAACCTCGCCCACGGGGTCTGCCTGATCCGCGACCGTGCGCAGGCCATCAACCATGCCCTGAATGCGCGCATCATCCAGCATCAGCCGGTCCATCATCGCCGGGCTCAAGCCCTTTTCACGCCCAAACTCCAGGTCTTTCTTGTTGGCCTCAATGATATCTGCGCGGTTGGCCCAAACAGCGTCAGCTGCAGCAATTAGGGCGGCATGTTTACGCTCGGCGCTTGCAAAGGCCAAATCGGCCGAGGCCGCTTTGGCGCGTTTTCCAAGATCGGCCATCAGGGCGGGAATGTTGTCGAAATCCTTCATCTCAGGTGCCTTTCGGTCGGTCTTTGCGTTTTAACATCGCGCCGTTACAGCGCCAAATCATCTCGGTGGATCAGGACGGCGCGGCCCGGATAGCCCAACGTCTCTTCGATTTCCGAGGACTTTCGTCCCTTGATCGCATCTGCCTCTTGCGCAGTGTATCGGCTGAGCCCCTGTGCCAGCCGTCGTGCCTGCGGGTCCATAATCGCAACTGGGTCACCGCGTCCAAAGTCGCCTGTGACTTCAACGATTCCAGCGGGCAACAGGCTTTTACCATTGCCCAACGCCCTTGCCGCGCCTGCATCGACCACGATTTCACCACGCGGTTTCATGGCCGAGATCCAGCGTTTGCGCGCGGCATGCGGGTCCAGAGTTGCCGTGAACCATGTGCAATTGGCACCTTCTTCAAGCGATTTCAACGGGTTCAGCGTCGAACCTTCGGTGATCGCCATATCGCAACCGGCAGCAGTTGCCATCTTGGCGGCCAGCAGCTTGGTCTTCATTCCGCCTTTGGATAGTCCGGATCCGGCATCGCCTGCCATTTCCTCGATCTCGGGCGTGATGGTCTCAATCACATCGAAACGCTTGGCGTTTTCGTCTTCACTTGGGTTTCCGGTGTAGAATCCGTCGACATCCGACAACAGGATCAATTGATCGGCCCCAACCGTCACCGCGATCTGCGCCGCAAGGCGATCATTGTCGCCATACCGGATCTCATCTGTGGCAACTGTATCGTTTTCGTTGACAATCGGAACCACGCCCAAACTCAGCAGCGTTTCCAGCGTCGCGCGAGAGTTCAGATACCGCCGCCGGTCTTCGCTGTCTTCCAGCGTTACCAGAACTTGCGCGGTTGTGATTTTGTGCGGCGTCAAAGCCTCTTCATAGGCCCGCGCCAGCCGAATTTGGCCAACAGCAGCGGCGGCTTGAGATTGTTCCAACGGCAAATCCGCCATGGGCAGGCCCAAAACGCCGCGTCCCAACGCAATCGAGCCCGACGAGACCAAAATGACGTCAGTCCCCTGCCCTTTGAGCCAGGCCACGTCTTGGGCCAGTGAGTGCAGCCAATCCGACCTCAGCAACCCGGTATCGCGGTCCACCAGCAAGGCAGAGCCGATTTTGACCACCAATCGGCGTGCTGCGGTCAGGGTTGCCAAGACTTGGTCTCCTCAACGGGTTTTTGTCGCAGGCGGTTTTCGTCGATCTGCGCACGCAAAGCGCGCAACACTTCGGTCACCCCCAGATGCGCTACACCCGACATCGTCATGACGGGTCCGCCAACGGCCTCTTCTAACTCGGCCTTTTTCAGCGCCAATTCTTCGTCGTCCAGCGCGTCGACCTTGTTCAGAACGGTAATGCGCGGCTTTTCTGCCAGCTCACCACCGTAGGCTTCAAGCTCATGAATGATCGTCCGATAGTCCTCGGCCACGGTTTCCGACGTACCATCGACCAGATGCAGCAGAACGGCGCAACGTTCCACGTGACCAAGGAACCGATCACCGATCCCACGCCCCTCATGGGCGCCTTCGATCAGACCTGGAATATCCGCGACGACAAATTCCACATTGTCGACACCAACAACACCAAGATTGGGATGCAGGGTTGTGAACGGATAGTCAGCAATCTTGGGTCGCGCGTTTGATGTCGCGGCCAGAAACGTCGATTTACCGGCATTGGGCATGCCCAACAAACCCACATCCGCGATCAGCTTCAGTCGCAGCCAGATCGTGCGGTCGATCCCCGCTTGCCCCGGGTTAGCGCGGCGCGGAGCTTGGTTTGTGGCCGATTTGAAGTGCAGGTTGCCAAAGCCACCATTGCCGCCCTTGGCCAGCAGAACACGCTGCCCAACCTCTGTCAGGTCGCAGATGACGGTCTCTTCGTCCTCGTCCAGAATCTCAGTTCCGACAGGCACGCGCAGGATGATTTCGTCACCATCCTTGCCTGTACGCTGCTGACCACGACCGGGCTGGCCGTTTTTGGCAAAGAAATGCTGCTGATAGCGGAAGTCGATCAGGGTGTTCAGCCCGTCCACAACCTCGGCCCAGACAGACCCGCCCTTACCGCCGTCACCGCCATCGGGACCGCCGTATTCAATGTACTTTTCACGCCGAAAACTGACGCACCCGCCACCGCCGGCCCCTGACCGGATGTAGACCTTTGCAAGATCGAGAAATTTCATGTGTGTCCCCTACTGCAAAGGCCCCATCGGCCACAAGTCAGAGTTTTTTACTATATGTCCAGGTGGGCACATTCGCATCGCGCGCCACCGAGTAACTTTCGGCGTCACCCAGATACTGGAACCCACAATGGGTCAGAACCCGGGCAGAGGCCGGATTGTCCTGAAACACGCTGGCGAACATTGTCGCGTTCTCCAACGGGTTGACATTGACCAACGCCTCAACCGCCAAAGAGGCAACACCCGTGTTCCAGAAAATCGGCGCGACCCAATAGCCGACCTCGGATTGGTTCCGGTCCAGCCGTTTCAGCGAAATCAGACCGATCAACTCTGGCCCGCCATCCTTGGTGGCGTCCATGACCCAAACGTCCTCGTCGCGGTCTTCGGCCATCGAGCGCGTGATAAACGCCTCGGTGGAACCCGGTGCCAGCGGATGTGCGATACTGGTGGTCATGCGCGCCACGCGCTCATCACCTGCATAATGTTCAATGAGACCCAAATCCGAACGGCGCAATGGGCGCAGATCGAACCGCTCGGTTTCGATGACCGGCTGGTTTATTATTGTCTCGAGTTTCATGAGTGCGTTCCTCCTCCGAACAACACAAAAAATACGGACGCAACAGTGAGACTCGCTAACGTCCACATCAGATATTTTTCCACGGGCCGACCTTCAACCACGTGGGCAATTCTATCTCCGGCAAATGTCCAGATCGGGTGTAAAACCATCTGGCAAAGCAATAAACAGAGAGCGATCGTGAACGTCGCGTTAAAGCTGGGGGTGCCAACCGCAACGAACCCGGTAAATCCGGCTATGATCATGGCCCAAGCCTTCGGGTTAAGGGGATGAACGATCAGCCCCGCCCAAAAACCGGGCACGTCTCCGACAGTTTCACTGCGCGAAAGACGCAGATTGGCGATCTTCCAAGCCAACCAGCAGATATACGCCGCCGAGGCGTATTTCAGGACCGTAAAGACAATCGGTGCCTGATCTGCGAGTTGCAACAGACCAAAACCAACGGGCCAGATGATCAGCTGTTTGCCCAGGATCACACCGGCCACAAACGGCAGAGCCGCCCGAAACCCATAGCGTGCACCTGTACCCAGCAGGACCATATTGGCGGGACCGGGCGTTCCGACCTGAGAGGCTGCGAAGATTAGGAAACTGGTGGTTGCAACGGTCATTGCATCGCCTCCCAGCCCGCACGACGCAGCAGAACGTCCTGAATTATCACATCTTCGTTGGTCGACTGCACCGTCGCACGATGCTGGCCATTTGGTTTGAACCCAAGTTTGGACAGAACCGCCTTGGACCGTTCGTTGCCGACATGATAACCCGAGGTCAGTTTCTGCTGATCAGCCGCAAAGAACCTCGAAATCATCGCGCGGGAGGCTTCGGTCACATAACCTTGCCCCCAGAACGCTTTGGCAACCCAATACCCCAGCTGTGATCCGGTCGAGATGCAGCCGATAAGGTTCTCTTCCCGAGTAATGGCAAAGGCATCATGCTCGGCAGCCATCTCGTCCACAAATTCGGTCGAATGCGCGTTCTCATAGGGGTGCGGTACAACCGTCAACCAGCGCACCACGTCCAGATCGTTCAGAAGAGTGACAAGACGCGACGAGTCCTCACGCCGAAACCGACGTAAGACAAGACGCTCTGTTTTTATCACTTCGGTCATGGGACCGCTCCTGAAAACGAGAAAGGGGACCGGCACTTTCTGCCGGTCCCCCATGAAATTTTCTTAAACCTTCTGGGTTTCGGCTTACTCTGCGGCCTCCGCCACTGGCAGGACCGAAATAAAGGTGCGGTTTTTCAGTCCCTTGTGGAACTTCACGGCGCCATCCACAGTTGCAAAGATGGTGTGATCTTTGCCCATGCCTACGCCTTCGCCCGGCCAGAACTTTGTGCCGCGCTGACGCACGATGATGTTGCCTGAAATGGCGGCCTGGCCACCATACAGTTTTACGCCAAGGCGGCGACCAGCTGAGTCGCGACCGTTACGGGAGGAACCGCCAGCTTTTTTATGTGCCATTCTGTCTCTCCTTAGCCTTTAGCCAGATCTTTGGCCTGCTCAACCCATTCGGGTTTCACTTTGACCGTTTCGATAGCAGCAATCTGCTCGTCCGACAAGGCGGCCAGAGCGGCAAAGCTCTCGATACCGGCCTCATTCAGCTTCTTGGCAGCGGCAGGGCCGACACCGTTCAGCTTGGTCAGATCGTCAGCGGCAGCAGCAGCGGCAGGTGCCTCTGCTTTGGCTTCAGCTTTCTTGGCAGGCTTTTTCGCCGCCGGAGCAGCTTCGCCAGCCGGAGCCGAACCGGTTGCAACCTTGATGCCCGACTTGTCAGCGCCCGACGACAGGATGTCGGTGATTTTGACCAGAGTCAGCTTCTGACGGTGGCCAACGGTACGCTTCGAGCTGTGCTTACGACGGCGCTTGACGAACTTGATGACCTTGTCACCTTTGATTTGTTCGATCACTTCGGCTTGAACGCCGGCACCATCGACGAACGGTGCACCAACAACCGGAGCGTCGCCGCCCAGCATCAGAACATCGTTGAATTGAACTGTTTCACCTGCGTCGGCAGCCAATTTTTCAACGCGGAGGATATCGCCCGCCTGAACTTTGTACTGCTTGCCGCCAGTCTTGAGGACCGCAAACATGCGTCTTTCCTTTGTCTAATCGCGTTCTATGGTCCCCGACCGGGCGTTTTTGGCTTTCGCCACCTCGAACAGCGCGCCCTTTTCGGGCTGTGTGACGACCCGTGGGACAAAGCCCTGGGGTCAATAATAACGACACCCGGCGCGGAAAACCGGCCGGGATGCGCGCTTATCCATAGATTGGTCGGCAAAGTCAACATCAAATGCGCGGTCAAAGATCTGATGCGGTAAGCGCCCGTGAGACGGCCTGACCCAGTTGAAAATAGATCTGGTCATACATCTTATCGAAACCGCCGAAAAAGGCTTCGTTTACGGCGCGTCCGGTCTCAGTTCTGGAAAAAGCAATATTCTCGCGCATCTGAGCCTCATCAAGCGGTTGATAGGCCACCAGAAGGAAGGAATACAACCAGATGCGGTTTTCTTCGGCAAGACTGTCCTTGTCCGACAAGAGCTGCGCCAGAATATCTTCCGAGCTGGTTCCGTTATCCGCGCTGAGACCGCGAAAAAAGTTGTAATCCGAACTAAGCGAGCTTTGCACGTTCTTTTCGATCAGGTCGTTGACTTCAATGTACTCGCCGATCAGCCGATAGAGCTGAGTGCCGCCTGCCCCGTTCAGATAGTTTTCGCGCGCCATGTCCTTGATGGTTTCATCTGCGAAAGCCTTTCTGGCCGAGTTTTCCAGTGTGATAACGGTTTGCCCGACATCACTTTCAAAGAACAGGATCGCGCGATCTATCTGGCTGGCTGTCAGGCTGGTCTCGAAGGTACCAGAGATCTGTTCCTGCATCCACTCCGGATCATAAATCTGGTCCACCTGATCATCGAAGAGCGGCCCGCCTTCACCACCCAGAAAAGTGTCGTTCAGGCCTTTCGCCTGAGCCAACCCTTCGTCACGCAGGATATCGACGACCTGTTCCATTTGAAGCGCCTGCATGAGGCGTTCAACCAACTCGGACGCCGCAAGCGGCATGGCTGACAGCAACACGGCGAAACAAGCAGCGATCAGGCGCATCAGATATCCTGGGCCGGATGTAGTTCCGCCATACGCGCGGCCAGATTTTCAAACTTCATGGCCATGATTTCGTATTGGATGGCATTCAGCAGCTCATAGACTTCTTGCATCAAAGGCTGCTCCAAAGCCTCAGCATAGGCGACGACCTCAGAATCCGAGAAGTCCTGATAGGTATAGGCTGCCCCGGCAAGTGCGGACAGCTGCAAAGCCTGACGCATGCCGGTCTCATTGCGCTTCATCATCTGACGCAGCTCATCCGCGCCCAGTTGCAAGTCGATCACCCCCGAGGCGCTGGCAGCGAGCAAAAAGCGCACCTGAATTTCCTGCAGCGCACGCAATGCCGTCCCGCTGGAATCAATTGCATTGTTCATGCGTTTCAGATTTTCGACCCTTTTCGATCCATTCTTGATCAGGTCCGAGACGATTTTCTGCCCTTCAAGTTGTTTGGCATCGTCATCTTCAACCATGTGCGATGCATTCTCGGACTCGACCAGCCGTTGCCCAAGGTCGGATGCATAGAACTCGACCGCATGGGTTAGCGCCTCATCGCTCAGCGTTTGTTCCAGAATAGACACGGCTGTTTCGCGCATGTCCTCGGTATCAAAGACCTCTTCGGTCAGGCGTGTCCAGTCGGACCCAAACCCATCAGGATCGATCCCCAACATTTCCGGGGCTGAGGCCGAGGCCAGAGCGATGCTTTCAAGTGCAACGTCGAACCCGGTTGTTGTCAAAAAGGCTTCGATCCGATCCCGTCCGACAGCAAATGCTTGCTGCGACCCGGAAATCACGAACAGAACGGCGGCGAATAGCGGTAGGATAGTTTGGCGTAAAGGATATGTCATACCTATGAGCCTAGGGGAAATACCGCGTCAGGCAACGGAAAATCCCGCCTTTGTCATTTTCAGGAATTTTCTGCTTGCACCCCCGCGCGTTCCTCACTAAATCCCCCCCTCACAGACCCCCGCGGAGAGGTGCCGGAGTGGTCGAACGGGGCGGTCTCGAAAACCGTTGTGGGTGCAAGCCCACCCAGGGTTCGAATCCCTGTCTCTCCGCCACTACCTATCAAAAATAAAAGATATTCCCATGCTTTCTGCTCCCACGAGGGACGCCGTTAAACCACTTTGCGCTGCCGCAACATGTCATACTATGACAACATTTCGGGTTTCGTTTGCACCAACTATGCCATTTCTTGGGTTCAAATCTTGGCGCGAGAGCATCGGTAGTCGCCATGGGGCACCGCAGACCTCGATGGCCGCGAAGGCAGCGCAGATTCCAAACATCCGCACATGCCGAATGGGTTCTTTCCTTAAAATTTGATGGGATAGCCAACTCCGCGCGCCCACTCTTGAACCCTAACGCGCAAATCGACCGTGCCAGTAATGATGTCTTCGAACCCACTACGGAAGATCTTTGTTGTTATTTGTTCGAGCGAAAGCCCTATGTCCGTCTCAAATGTATCCGCCCATACGAACCTTCCGTCTCCAATGTTGCGGTTGAGAAATCCGTCGAAGTCCCGGGCGACACTGGTGTTTGGATCACTTGCAATACTCGATCTAATCATACTGTCAGGTTAAGTAAGGACTTTTGGGAACACCAGCGGTAGAGAACGACTGTACTCTTGTAGACCCTTACCAAAGGCTAAGTACCCTCCGCATCTTGCTGTTGTCATTTGAAACTGCTGGATGCTGCGATGGGGCCATCCATCCGGACCGGTTCGCCTGCATTCAAATCACCCAAACGCTCTAACCTGCTTAAGTTCCGCTGAACCCGACCTAACGTGTTACTTTTGTGCCAGACTGTGTTTCAGCATTTCAATTCGTTCAGGGTCCAAAGCACCGAGACGAAGCCATTCATATGACAATGACACATAGAGTGCACCCATGCGCTGGCTGAACCACAGAAAGAAATCTTCATCCGGGAGGTCTCCGTCTGCTACAGCCCTTTGAAACAGCTCTCGTTCGATTTCTGTTATGCGTACAATTTCGGGTGTCTGCCAGCCAATCGCCTCAGTGCCGCCGGGCTGACTGAGGTCCAGTAAGACAAGCCGCGCAATGCCAGGGCGTTGAACCAACAAATCGACCTGACGACCTTGAATGAAGTTCAGCGCTTGCATTGCGCCAAGTGATTCGTCCACGTTGTCGTAACACAGAAGAATTTGGCCTAAGCCTCGGCGCGTCACTGCTTCGAGTATCGCCTGCATACTCGAAAAATGGGCGTAAAGAGAAGGTGGTTTGATCCCCAACTCTTTGGCGATCAAGGCATGCTGCAGTCGCTGGGGGCCCACCTCGGCACACAGGCGTTCAACAACATCAAGTATATGATCTTTGGAGTTTTTCTTCTGAATCATAATCAACTTTTCGTCTGTTTCTTTTGAATATCCGCTTCAAACGGGTCGCGCCTGTGGGCAGAGCGCTTCGCCACGGTACCTAATTTCGTTAGGATACGTAACCTAATTATGTTAGGCTAATGGTATTAGGGAATAGAGCCACGCGTAAGAAGCCGGGCCAATAGGGAGGGACAGATGTCAAATTCGGATATTCAGCTTGAGGTGTCGCGCCTCGAAAAACTCACCGAAGATTACACCCGCGAACCGGTTCCGGCGGACGTGAATACACGCGGCATCCAGATCGCAGTTATCCAATGTGCAATCGGCATCACGCTTCCGGTGCTGGCCTACAGCTCTTGGCTGGCTCAAGATAATGGACTGGGCAGCGCCAACTTTGCCTTCTGGGTTGGCAGCTGGATTGTCGCGATCATTTCGATCTTTTCGGGAATCGTCGGTGCACGTTCGCGCCTGTCGACCTACATGATCCTGCAATTCTCGTTTGGTCAGACCGGCGCAAAGCTGGTGAACCTGTTGATGGCCCTGATCCTGTTGGGTTGGTACGCGGTGACCTGCGAAGAGTTCGGCGTGGCGATTTCGCAAGCCCTCAAGACAATGCTCAACATCGACTTCAACGTGAAAGTCGCGACCTTTATTGGTTCGGTCCTGATGACGATCACAACGATCTTTGGCTTTCAGATGATCGAGAAATTCTCGCGTTTCTCGGTACCGTTGCTGGCGGCGTTCATGATCTAAGTCGCGTTCCAAGCCACCGGCAATGCCGACAGCGCGCTGGACTGGACCCGCACGGCAACAACCGAAAGTGAGATTTCGCTGATCTCGACTGTGATCGGCCTGTTCGTGATTGCAGCTGTGCTGATGCCGGATTTCACGCGGTATTGCCCTAACGACCGGGAAAGTCTGATTGCATCAGCTGTGGGACTTGGCTTCACTTTCCCTATGGTTGCCCTGATGGCGGCGATCCCTGCGGTTCGCACTGGTGAATCCGACCTGATCCTTATCATGGCTGGAATGGGTGTGGTCTGTGCCGCTTTGTTCGTTCTGGTTTTCGCCACTTGGTCGACGAACATCACCAACCTCTATTCCTCGACCCTGACGCTGTCGACATTCGCAACCAAGACCCCAAGCTGGAAGATCACTGTCTTCGGCGCGATCATCGCAACCATTGCCGCCGTGGGCGGGTTCGCCAGTTATTTCTCGGACTTCCTGCTGTTTATCGGGGTTTGCGTGACACCGCTGGTCGGCGTCTATGCCGTCGACTTCTTCCTGGTCAATGACCGGGACTATGGCCTGAACAAGCTGGAAAGCACTCCGGCTATCGGTTGGCCAGCATTGATCGCGTGGGCCGCAGGCTCGGTACTCGGCTACGTCACGCAAAATGGTTATCTGACGCTGACCGGCCTGTCCGCGATCGATGCGTTGGTCGCCACAGCAGTGCTGTACTTCGTGTTGGCGAAGGCTCTGCGCAAAACAGGTTAACCCTCCCCGACTGCCCGTGCGCGGCTGCTGCGCCTCGCGCGGGCCTTTTCAAGGAGCAATGACAATGCCCACGTCCCTTTCAGGGCTGATGCCCTACGCCGTCTGGCGGCACTTCGAAGGTCTCAGCCAGATCCCGCGCGGATCAGGCAAGGAAGAGCGGGCGGTCGCTTTTGTCCGCGGATTTGGTCTGGCGTTGGATCTGGATACCCGTGTCGATGCCACCGGCAACGTGATCATCCGCAAACCCGCGACCCGTGGGATGGAAGATCGCCCGACGGTCGCTCTGCAATGCCATCTGGATATGGTGCAGGAGCAGGAAGAAGGGCGTGGTTTCGACTTTGACTGCGATCCCATTGAATTGGTGGTGGACGGCGACTGGCTGACCGCTCGGGGTACGACATTGGGGGCGGACAACGGTATCGGCGTCGCCCTGACAATGGCCGTTCTGGCCTCGTCCCAGATGGCGCATCCGGCGATTGAGGCTTTGTTCACCGTCGACGAAGAGGTCGGCATGAGCGGAGCCGAGGCGGTGACAGCCGACCAGTTGACTGCGCCCTATCTGATCAATCTGGATATGGAGAGCGATCACGAGTTGACCATTGGGTGCGCCGGTGCCGTCGATATCCTGGCCGAGGGCCGATATGATCAGCAGCCGCTGAATGGTGATGCGCATCTCTACGAGATTCAGGTGCGGGGTGGCCTCGGCGGACATTCCGGCCTCGACATCCATCTGGGTCGCATGAACGCCATCAAGGTTCTGGCAGAGGCACTGGTTCGACTTAACGCAGCCGTGCCCTTGACGGTCACGTGGTTCGGCGGCGAAGGCGTGGCCAACGTCATCCCGCGCCGTGCCAAGGCCCATTTTGCGGTTACCCTAGGCAGTGAGACTGCGTTGCAGGAGGCTATTCACGGCTTGCCGGATCTTGTGGCACCGTTCGTGCCTCGCGAACCCGATGCCCGCATTCGGTGCAACCGGGTACATGAGACTGCCGAGCGCGGCTTTACCCCTGCGTTCCAGGCCGAGTTTCTGGCTGCAATTGGCCGGGTGAACAGCGGCGTCCATTCGATGAGCGACGACGTGCCCGATCTGGTCGAGACCTCCAACAACCTGTCTATCGCCGTCGCGGAAAAAGGCCGGTTTCAGGTCACCTGCCTCGCCCGTAGCTGCGTCGAAGCCCACAAACCAAAGGTCATTGAACAGGTGAAAGACAGCGTCGGTGGAACCGGGGCGCAAATCTGGACGGCCAATGACGCGCCGGGATGGGAACCCCAGGCCGATAGCGCGCTGTTGCATTTCATGTCGGACGCCTACCACTCCCAGCAAGGCGAGAAGCCCGGAATGATCGCAATTCATGCCGGGTTGGAAACCGGCATTCTGTCTCAGACCTTCCCGGCCACCGAAATGATCTCGTACGGGCCAAACATTCAGGGCGCTCATTCCACCGATGAACGAGTGCAGATCAGCTCGGTCCAGAAAGTCTGGGCAGTTCTGCAAAGAACGCTTGCCACACTCCCTTCAGCATAAGGAACTCTAACCATGACTCCGAACCTGCCCGAGCAATATCTGGTCGTTGCGCGCCGTATCATTCAGGAGATGTTTGCTGCCAAGCCCGGAGAGACCGTGGCCCTGACCGAGGACGACGGCACCGACCCGCTGATCACGCAAGCCTTTTTTCAGGCGGCGGCCGAGGTGGATGCCAAGCCGCTGATCATGAAGTTCCGGCGGGCGAACAACAACGGCGAGGCAGGAATGCCCGACTGGCCCGCCGGAGCCATGGAAGCCGCCCTTAGCCATGCCGACATCTGGATCGAGAACAACGAGGCGTTCACGCTCTACTCCTCAATGTGGGAACGCGTGATGGAGGCCAACGACAACCTGCGTTACAATGTGCTGGCGGGCAGTTCCATCGACAGTCTTGAGCGGGTGTTCTGCCACTTTGACATCACCCGCATGGGCCAAGTGATCTACAAGATCGTAGCGCTTGCGGCCAAGGCCAAGACCGTGTGCGTCACCAGCGAAAGCGGCACGGACGTGTCCTTTGAAATGGACCCCAACAACGTGATCGATGCCGATAGCGGAGATTTCTCGCAGAAGAAATTTGGCACTGCACCCGGGTATGTGAACCTCGTTCCCAAAACCGGCACGATGGAAGGCCGTATCGTGTTTGACATGATCATGCATGCTGACCTGTCGAAAGGCGGCAAAGTTGAGTTCACCATGCAAGACGGCAACATCGTCGATTACGGCGGCCAACACGGCAACCTGTTGCGCGATTATGTCGAAGGTTTCGATGAAGAAAACATGCGCAGGATCAGCCATATGATGATCGGGCTCTGCACTGGCGTGCGCGAGCTGAGTTGGGAAATCGTCGAGGACGAACGCATCTGGGGTGGTGTCGACTTCGGCTTCGGCCACACCTCTCCGATGGACATGCCCCCGCATGGCCAACCCGCCAGTTCTCATTTTGACGGTATTTCAACCAAGGCAACCGTTTGGCTGGACGATCTGAAAATTATGGGAAATGGGGTGATCGTGCACCCGGACATCAAGGAAGATGCCGAACAATTGCTGCATGACTACGACCGAAAAACCGCGAGCGCGTAACGGTCGTCGCCCCCATCCTCGTCAGCAAGACTGGCGAGGATGGCATACTTACAGTTTTAGCGGATTTGCTTTAGGGTCAAAAATATCTTCCTTCGGTGCCACCCCAAAACGCGGGTTTGGACACCGAGCGCGGTATTATCGCCGGGAGCGTCGAACAGACAGCCCGCTTGGACAACCCGAACGCTTCCGCACTCAGATTGCATTGGCTTCTCTGACCGTAAGTTGCCGTTCTGCTCCCAGAGTCCAAGATTCTCCGGAAACGATCATACGGTTACCAGGCTCAAGATGATCAAAATCGAAATTGGAATCTGGACCAAGATTGGGGATTGAAATAACCGCCTGATACATGTTCCCGGCATTGTCGCGAACGGTAACTGTACTCCCATCCTTTTCAGGCTTAACCGAAACGATTTCTACTTCAACCTCGTTGAGTTCCACCTCGTCGTTGGCGGATGCTCGCGTCCCCGGCTGACAGGCTGTAACACTTAGAAGAACGAAAAATGTAACAATGGCTTTCATCAGTTTTTGCATGATGTTTTGTGATCTTCTGATTAGAGGCTTGAAGGCGATGCGTTTCATCTGACCCGTTGGCGTTTTGGCTGATCTATTGCGTAGACACGCTTATCGAGCAGAAAGTAGTATCAACCGCAACATATACGAGACCCTTTCGGATCAAATACTTGATAAAGGAAAATTTGGCTGGTTTTTAGTCGATCTATTAGTAACTTGCATACCGATCAGATTGTGGTTGTAATCGCTTTTTGCGGAAAATCTATTGGAGTGCACTCTTGATAATTCCGTTTCATGTTCGGGAAATGCTTCAACGCATCAGGGCACGATTTGACGCTGATCAGATACCGAAACAGATGGCACCAAATGATGCCGAGTTTTCAACACTGCGCCCGTCCCGCAAGCCTACCAAAGAGATGGTCGTGCGCTTTTGGGAGCAGTTGAAACCCACAGCCAGCGACGAGGATCAAGCGCAAATCGCTGATCCGGAAACGGTAGAAGATGCCGAAACCTATGGCACCAATATTGAGAACTTCATCGGGACGGTTAAGCTTCCTGTCGGGGTCATTGGACCTTTACGTTTGAACGGAATGAACGCAAACGGCGATTTTCATATCCCCCTTGCAACAACCGAGGCGGCGCTGGTCGCGTCTTATGCCCGGGGCGCTTATGCCGCCACCCGATCGGGCGGTGTCAGTACAGCTGTTTTGTACGAAGGTGTTCTGCGGACACCGGCGTTTGTTTTTGAGAGCCTTCTTAAGGCCGGGCAATTTGTGGATTGGGTTGTGACAAATGTCGACATACTCAAATCTGCGGCCGAAGCGACGACCCGTCATGGCAAGCTTGTATCGCTGGAGCCGTTCATTGATACAAACGTCGTTTTTTTGATTTGCCGCTACACCACAGGTGACGCAGCGGGTCAGAATATGGTGACCATCGCCACCGACGCCTTGTGCCACGCAATCGCGGATAGCTGCCCTGTCGCGATTGAGAACTGGTATGTCGAAGGCAATTTTTCGGGCGATAAAAAGGCTTCGGCGCTGGGGCTGGTAACGGGGCGCGGGCGTAAGGTCAGCGCCTCGGTCACGCTTCCGGCTGAGGTTGTCAAAAAGACGCTTGGAACGACGGTCGAAGCGATGCTTGACTATGGCCGTGTCGCCAATCTGGGGGCGCTTTTGTCCGGCCAATTTGGGGCGCAGGCGCACTATGCCAACGGGCTGGCGGCATTCTACATTGCAACCGGGCAGGACGCGGCCTGCGTTGCCGAAAGCGCGATGGGAATCACGCGAATGGAACCAAGGGGCGACGATCTTTTCTGCTCGGTGACACTTCCGAACATCTTGGTTGGCTCGGTCGGCGGGGGCACTGGATTGCCCAGCCAGGCAGCAGCGCTGAACATACTCGGCCTACGGGGCAGCGGGTGTGGCACAGCTTTGGCTGAAGTGGCCGCGGCCACGTGCCTGTGCGGTGAAATCTCCATCGTCGCCGCGATTGCTGCGGGCCATTTCACCCGCGCCCATGAAAGTCTGGCCCGACACAGATGAGCATTCGGAACCGATTCTGGATTTATCAATCCGAGCGTTTTCCACTGAAGAAAACCGTCCCTCTGTTGCTGGTGTTTTCTTCGGCCAGTATCTGCGTGTCCGCCCGTCTCTCAGACCGCCCTCTGCCCGAGTGGCCCGCATTTGCCGCCGGCTTTGTGTTGGCCATGGCGTTGTTCTTCCAGATGCGGGTCTGTGACGAGTTTAAGGACGCTGAAGACGACCGACGCTACCGGCCCGAAAGGCCGATCCCACGCGGATTAGTCTCAACCGGTGAAGTTCTAAGCCTGGGTTTACTGACCATTCCACTGGCATTTGCGGCTGCCTGGTTCTGGTACCCGTCGGTTTTGTGGCTGTTGGGCACGGTTTGGATCTGGCTCGCGGCGATGACGGTCGAATTTGGTGTCCCGGCCTGGCTGAAGGCGCGGCCGGTTTTGTACCTGCTAAGCCATATGGCGATCATGCCCTTGATTGATCTGTTGCTGACCGGCCTCGAATGGCTGCCGGCAGGCGGGGCGGCGCCCTCTCTGTGGCTGTTCCTGGCGTTGTCCTTTGTAAATGGCTGCGTCCTTGAGATCGGGCGCAAACTGTGGGCACCAGAAAACGAAATTGCCGGGGTCGACACCTATTCCGCCCTATGGGGTCCGCGTCGGGCGGGGCGTATCTGGATCGGCTGCGTCCTGCTGTCCTACGCGCTTCTTGTCGCAACGGGCAGCGCCACAGGCGTTGGCTGGCCAAGTGCCCTTATCGGCGCGCCGGCGCTGGTTCCCTGCGGGACTGCCGTATTGCGCTATAGTCAGGCACCAACCGTGAAAGCCCAGAACAGGATGGACACTGTTTCCGGCCTGTGGGTTTTCTTCTGCTATGCCACGGCTGGTTTCCTGCCCTTCTTGATCGGAGCCCCTGTATGACTTCCATCGTCGCCCAAACGGATGCCAACGATGTCTCGGTTGTCGGAGGCAAAGCGGCGGCACTGTCACATCTGACGCAGCACGGTTTTTTCCCGCCCGAGTTCTTTGTCATCACTAATGACGCATTTCGCATGGGGCAATCCGGACCCATCGCGAAAAAGGGCCTGCGATCGGCAGTGACTGCCGCGCTTAAAACGCTCGGGCCCGGGCCTTACGCGGTGCGCAGCTCAGGCCGGTCCGAAGATGGCGTGGACCACAGCCACGCGGGACAGTTCGAAACAGTCCTGAACGTTCCGGGAAAAAGTGTAATCGCGGCGGCCAAGCAGGTTTGGCAATCCGGTTTCTCGGCAACGGTCGAAACCTACCGGGCGGTCAAATCCGGCGGCCAAGCCGAGCCCCCTGCGATCATCGTACAATGCATGGTCGATGCAAAGACGGCCGGTGTCGCCTTTTCCGCCGATCCGGTCAGTGGTCGGCGCAATGTGGTTGTGATCTCGGCCATCGAAGGCCTCGCAGAACAGCTTGTGTCAGGTGAAGCGGACGGAGAGGACTGGATCATCGGCGCGGATGGCACACCGGAAAGCGCACCAGACACCCCAACGCATTTGACCGTGAACGAGGCGCAATCCATCGCGGCACTTGCCCGAAAGGCCGAAGCGCTGTTCGGATCACCTCAGGACATCGAATGGGCCATTGATGCGCAAGGGCTGCATATTCTGCAGGCCCGACCGATCACCACGGCCCTGCGTCCTGCGCCGCTCAAAGACCAGACACTTACTATTTTTGACAATTCCAATATCGTCGAAAGCTATCCGGGCATCGTCAGCCCGCTGACCTATTCCTTTGCCCTACATGTGTATTCTCAGGTGTATCGCGCTTTCGTCAGGTTGCTGGGCGTATCGCGGCACACGGTTGCCCAGAACCCAACTGTGTTTGACAATTTGCTGGGGCGGGTGGATGGGCGTGCCTATTACAATCTGATCAACTGGTATCGCGCGCTGGCACTGTTGCCCGGGTTTTCACTGAACCGCGACTATATGGAAACGATGATGGGCGTTTCTGAGCCGATGCCGCGTGAGGTCACGGATGCTCTTGCTCCGCCCTCCACCACTGGTTGGACCAGGGTCGTGGAATACGCGAAACTCGCCAAGGTTGCGGGCGGTCTGATCTGGCAGGCTATCCGGCTGCCGCAGACCCGGCGCAATTTTTATCATAGGCTGAACGACATATTGCTGGCGGGGCTCGATGTGAACACGTCCAACGCGACCGAACTGGCGGCCGAGTACAGGCGCATCGAAAGCACCTTGCTGGATCGTTGGGACGCCCCGCTGATCAACGATTTTCTATGCATGATTGCCTTTGGCGGCTCGCGCAACCTGCTACAAAAGTGGCTGGGCGAGGACGGGTTGACCCTGCACAATGACCTCATGATCGGGCAAGGCGATATCGTTTCAGCGGAACCCGCTCAGCGCATTGCCCAAATGGGAAAGTTGGTTAGGCAGGCAGGTCTTGCCGCAACTTTGAAAGCCAATGCAGAGCTGTCAGTTTTGTCCGGGCACCGGCAAATCGAAGCCGAGGTTGATGCGTATCTTGAGAAGTTCGGCGACCGATGCACCGAAGAGCTCAAGCTGGAAAGCGTTCCGCTGCGCGACGACCCAACCAGCCTTTTGCTGGCGATTGCAGCCAGCGCCGAGCGTCCCCCGTCCGGGCGTCAGGAAGGCGCTGAACCGGACTGGCAAGCTCTGTTTCCAGCAAACCCCCTCAAACGGCAGTCGGCCAAATGGATTCTTGGCTGGACCAAGGCCCGTGTGCGCGACCGCGAAAACCTGCGTTTTGAACGCACGCGAATCTTTGGTTATGCACGGCGTGTGTTTTTGGGCATCGGCCGGGAATTCGCCGCCCACGATCTGCTTTCATCATCAAAGGATGTATTTTTCCTGACAACACATGAGATTCTCGGAGCTGTCGAAGGCTATAGCCTGTCGCCTGATCTGAAAGGCATTGTTGCGCGGCGCAAAAACGAGGATGAAGCCTCGTCCCGACGCCTCGACCCGCCGGAACGTATCGAAATCCGTGGACCCGCCATCGCGCCGGTCTGGTCCGAAAACGTGGAAGCCGAGGTAGACACGGCACGGGCGAAGCACGGCACGGGCTGTTCTGCAGGACAGGTCAAGGCGCGCGCGCGTGTGATCCGTGACCCGCGCAGTGAGGCCCTGGACCCCGGAGATATACTGGTGGCACGCCACACCGACCCGGGATGGATTGCCGTATTCTCAAACGCTTCTGCCATCATTGTCGAGCGGGGCTCGTTGTTGTCGCATTCGGCCATTGTGGCGCGCGAACTTGGTATCCCCTGCGTGGTTGGCCTGAAAGGAGCCACGCACTGGATCGAGGATGGCGAGATGATCTCGGTCGACGGGGCAAGCGGCGCGGTGGAGCGGTGCGATGGGTAGCAGTGAGATTCAGAAAAAAGCGGATTTCGACCATATCCGCTATGCCCAACTTTGGGAGGACGCAGATGTCCTGACTTCTGCACTGGGCGATTGTGCGGGTAAGACATTGGTGTCCATCTGCTCTGCCGGCGACAATGCGCTGGCGATGCTCACGCTCGATCCCGCGCGCGTCGTGGTTCTGGACCTGTCATCGGCGCAGATCGCCTGCCTCAAGCTTCGGATCGCGGCCTACAAGGTGCTGACCCACCCGGAATTCATCGAACTCACAGGCTCGCGCTCAAGTACCAGACGGGGAGCTTTGCTGGGCCGGGTTTTGGACGCCACAGATGCCGACACACGCGTCTTCTGGGAGGCTCTGATTCCGGAAGTCGAAAAACACGGTATTGGGGGCGTCGGCAAATTTGAACGCTATTTTCGCGTCTTTCGGACCCGGCTTTTACCGCTGGTGCATTCACGCCGAACCATCGACGAAGTGTTTACTCCACGCAGCCCAGAAGCACGGAAAACCTTTTTCGACACGCGGTTCAACACATTCCGTTGGCGTCTTCTGCTGAACATCTTCTTTTCTCGCTTCGTCATGGGGCGCATGGGCCGGGACAGCGCGTTTTTCGATCATGTCGAAGGCAGCCCGGCCCAACATGTCGCCCGCCGCATCCGTCATGCGGGGGTCGCCACCGATCCTTCGCAAAATCCCTATCTGCATTGGATTCTCAAGGGCGACCACGGTGACGCGCTGCCGATGGCGTGGCGCCCCGAGCATTACGAGACAATCCGATCCCGATTGGATCGTCTCGACATCCGCCTCGGGTCGCTCGAGGCATTTGTATCGACCGGTGAAAAAGCCAGCGGGTTCAACCTGTCGGATATCTTCGAATACATGTCGCCTGAAAGCTTCCCGCAAGTCTACGGCTCTATCCTGACCGCCGCAGAGCCACACGCCCGACTGGTCTATTGGAACATGATGGCACCCCGGCGGGTTCCGCCGGTATACAGAAGCCAGATAGGCACACTGACCGACATCGAAACGCAGCAGAAAGACCGTGACATGGCATTCTTCTATTCGGATTTCGTCGTTGAAGAGGTGCAGCCGTGACGGTTCCTGGGCAGGTTCTGCTGGCGGCGGGGTCCGTATTGGCTCTGGTCGGAGTAATGATGGTCATCCGAAGTCTGGCCAACACGGCGGGTTTGAGCGCCGAAGTGCAGCGCAAGCTGATGCATGTCAGCACGGGCCTCTTTGCGTTGCTGTTGCCCTGGCTCTTTCCTGATCGCTGGCCGGTTTACATGCTGATCGCAGCCACAATGCTGGTGATGCTTGTGCTGCGCCTGCCGCGTTTTTCATCGGGTCTTGGCGCGACCCTACATGGGGTTGAACGCACATCCTACGGTGACTTTCTACTCGCCTTGTCCGTTGGACTTTGCTTTTTGCTGGCGGGCGAAAACACGCTGTTCTACTTGCTGCCAATTGCAGTTCTGACACTCGCGGATGCTGCCGCAGCGCTTGCCGGGACCGCGTATGGAACCAAACGCTACGTGGTGGAAGATGGCGACAAGAGCCTAGAAGGGTCAGTGGTGTTTTTTGTCGTAACGCTATTGGTTGCGATCATCTGCTTCTTATTCTTGTCGAAACTCCCGCCATCTAACGTCATGATGTTGTGTCTTATGGTTGCGGCCTTTGGCACATTGGTCGAGGCGCAAAGTTGGCGGGGGTTTGATAACTTGTTCCTGCCGCTTGGCTTGCTAATTTTTCTGAACGGCCACTATCACAGCTCTTTGGCAGAGCTCGCCCTGTTGGCCGCCATGTTCTTTGCCGCCCTTGCCAGTTTCGGCGTGGTGGGAACCAAGCTGGGCCTGACCAAGCATACGACCCGAGTGTATGTTGTCGCGGTTTTTTTGCTGCTTGCGGCCGCTAAACTGCAGAACACAGTACTCCCGATTATGGTTCTTGCCGCACATGGCTGGGCACGCACCGCTTCTCCTTGTGACAGTAAGTACCCCGATCTGGATATCGTAGCCGCCTTAGGGTTTTTGGGATTCGGTTGGCTTGCGGCAGGAAATGCAACGGGATTGGATGCGATTTCTTTTTTTGGGCTCAGTGCGATGGGGTTGGCTATGGGGCTCACTGCTGTGGCGCTGTGTGCCAATCCTATTGCGATACCGTTTGCTGCGGCCTTCTTGTTTTTCATTCGGACTTGGGCTGTTTCCCAGAATTCTGAACAGTCAAACTGGGCTGAGCCGCTGACGGCTCTGACCCTGCTCTCACTGCTGTGCACAGTCACAGTGCCGCTGGCCCGGCCACACTGGTTCGGAAAAGATCGGGTTCTGAGGTTGACGTTGTTGGCCCTCGCCCTGCCCTTGATCTACTATGTTTGGGTCGTTTCTGGATCGCTTGGAGCGGGGATCTTTGCCGGAGTGGTTTCATGATTACCAAAGAGACGATCAAAACCGCTGATGCAAAGCTGACCGTGTATCTGAACGGCCCAAACTGGGACGGCGTTCCCGCCGCAACCTTCGGTGATTTTTCCTGCAAAACCCCCGAGGCCGGAGCCGAGATCCTACACAAGGGGATACGGCGAGTCAGAGACGCGGGCCTCGACCGGATCATCGGGCCGATGTCCGGCGATACCTGGCACAGCTACCGGTTTGTCTCGGGCAGCGACGGGTCTGCTCCGTTCCTGATGGAACCCACCAACAAACCTCATGAGCCCAAGGTGTTCCGGTCGGCAGGATTTACAGAGATCAGCCGGTACTTCTCGGCCCGAGTCCCACTGCAGGCCGCCGCCCAGTCGGCACCGCCGGAAACCGATGGGTTCGTGGTGGAAGAGTGGGATGGAACAGACCCCGAGGCCCTGTTCCGTCAGGTATTCGAACTTTCAACCCGGGCATTCTCAAACAACGCATTCTATAAGCCGATATCTGAGGCGGATTTTCTGGCCATGTATATGCCGGTCGTGCCGATGATGAAGCGCGACCTGATCCTGTTTGCGCGCCGCCGCGACGGGACATTGGCCGGATTTTTGTTCGGCATTCCCAACTATGCCGAAGGCCCCGATCCGACTTCCGCAATCCTTAAGACCTATGCAAGTCTCGAACCCGGCGCCGGGCGGCATTTGGCACACAGGTTCCACAAGACAGCATTCAGCATGGGGTACGACACCGCCATTCATGCGCTGATCCATGATGACAACAGCTCGGCCGACCGCAGTGCCGCGGAAGGTGCAACGATTTTCCGGCGATATTCCCTGCTTGGGCGGAAGCTGAATGGCTGACCTGCTTGCCCATTTTTCAGCTGCGGTTGAACGGTTTCCGGACAGGACCGCAATAGTGGACGGCAAAGGCCGCCAGATTAGTTTTCAGACCCTGCACTCACGGGTTCAGCACCTGGCAGGTAGGTGGCAGGACAAGGGTATCCAACCAGGTGATCGTGTGCTTTTGGCCATGCCTGTCGATGCGGACCTGTATGCAAGTCTGGCCGCCCTATGGTCCCTTGGCGCCACCGTAGTCTTGCCGGAACCGGCCATGGGGTTGGCCGGTCTGCGCCACGCCGCCCGGACCACGAACCCAAAAGCGTTCTGTGCAGCCGGCGCGTATTCTTTGCTGAAGTTTCTGATTCCAAACCTTTGGTCCCTACCTCTGCTGAAGCCGGGGGAAGGTCGTTGCGATCCGGTGGTCCACAAAGTTCAACCGGAGGATATCGCCCTTATTTCTTTTACCTCCGGGACGACGGGCCAGCCGAAAGCCATTCCCCGCTCGCATGCGTTTTTGATGGCGCAACACGATGCCATCGCACCCCTCCTTGACAGCGATCAAGTCGAGCGCGATCTGGTGGCCTTTCCGGTGTTCACATTGATCAATCTGGCGGCTGGGCGCACAAGTGTTCTCCCGAACTGGAAGTTGAGCAAGCTGGACCGCCTGTCGCCGGAACAGTTGAACAGCTGGATCCATGTGCAGCAAATCACCCGAACCCTCATCCCGCCGTCACTTTGTGAAAAACTTGCTCAATCCGGCGACACCGGTCCGTTGCGCACGGTGTTCACGGGCGGTGGCCCGGTGTTCCCGGACCTGGTGGAGACGTTGAGAACCCGGCACAGGCTTTCGGTTATTTGCGTCTACGGATCGACCGAGGCCGAACCGATTGCCCATCTCGACGCCAGGGACATCTCGGAGGAGGATTACCGTCGGATGTCCGGTGGCCATGGGCTTCTCGTCGGATATCCAGTGCCTGAGATCACGCCCCGCATTTGCGACAATGAAATTCAAGTCGCTGGGGCGCATGTGAACAACGGTTATCTTGATCCGGCCCAATCAGTGGAAAACAAAATCAAAGAAGGCGGCGTCATTTGGCACCGAACCGGTGATGCTGGCTCGTTGGACGAACACGGAAGATTGTGGTTGTGGGGGCGGATGGGGTCCGAAATTGAAGTGCACTCGGGTTCACTTTTTCCCTTCGCAATCGAAGTCGCGGCAAGGCAATGGCCGGGTGTAGAACACTGCGCACTTATAAATACGAAGGAAGGCCCGGCGCTTTGCATTCAAGGGTTCCCTGCTCAAATTGAGGCTTGGAGTAGTTGTGCGCTTAATTTTGGTGTCCCCAAGGTGATTTCAGTTGACAAAATCCCCATGGACAAGCGTCACGCCTCCAAGGTCGATCGCGCGAAACTTGAACGCATCTTGGGTTCTTAACGAAAAATGGGCCGAAACCGCATCGTTTTCGGTTGGTCGGAAATTCAAACCTGAGTGCCCGCACCTATACGGCGAGAAATTGGGCTTCGCTCGCGCGGTGAACGGCAGCTTTCCGGCCTTTTTTTAGAAAATTGCTCCGTTCCAAGCTTTCGATCAGCGCCATTAATCCACCCTACTATGTCACTTTACTATGACACCACAGCCCGGCCTTTGTGCCGAATGTGTCTGCTTCCGGCCCAATTCCGCCTCGGATTTTAGCGAATAATCAAGTTCACCTGCCGTGCTTTCCGCATGACGGCGTGTTATTGCCACCTGGTTCCATCAGATCGGCGCAGGCTGGCTCAAACCCCCGAATTGAAATGAATTTCTGGGAATTCCCCTTTGATCACCGATAATTTACCCTCATCTAAGCGGCACATATTTCAAGGAGAACCCCATGTCGCGTACTCTCATATTAGCTGTTATCGTCGCCGGACTTGGCGCCGGAGCTTACTATTACCTCAACCAACCCGAACCCACACCTGCCGAACAACTGCAATCGGCGGCCCAAGAAGCCGGTGAGGCTGTGAACGATGCCGTAGAAGCCGCGACCGAGCAGGCGAGCGAAGCCGCATCTTCCATTACAGACCAAGCCAACGAAGCGGCCGAGCAAGCCGGACAGGCGGCCACTGATCTTGCCAACCAGGCCGGAGATCAAGTCGCCGCTTTGGCCAATCAAGGACAAGATCTACTGAATTCCTGGATCGAAGAAGGTACGCTTTCCGTCCAGAATTTTGACTATGACGCCATGGTGACTTCGGTTCAGGACAGCCAGTTGTCGCAGGACCTCAAAACAAAGGCTCTGGGTATCTTGGATGAAATCAAAGCATCCCCTCAGTTGATTGCCCAGAAGATCGAAGAGCTCCGTGTGCTTTTGACCGGACAACAATAATTTCCAAGGGCCGTTCGGAATTGAGCGGCCCTTTTTCCATACGGCGCACACGCTCCCGCAACGTCAGACGCAACTCTGATTGACGTCCCAACACACGTTTGATTGGCTGCCCCTAAATCCAACGCAACACCATTGGCAACAGACCCGTTCTGTGCGGTGTCCGCACAGGAGATAGGAAACAAAATGACCACCCTGCCCCCAAACATGTTCGCTGTCATTCAAACCCATGACGGTTATTCCGGATCGGCCACCGGTCCGTTTATCGAAGATGCCGCCGATTGGCTGGCCGAGGCCGAGCTTCCTGTGCCCCAACCCGGCCCCGGTCAGGTCCTGATTAAATTGCGGGCATCGTCGGTGAACCCGTCCGACATCCACTTTATCAAAGGCGAATACGGGCAGCCGCGTGTAAAAGGCACGCCCGCCGGGTTCGAAGGCTGTGGCGACGTTGTGGCCACCGGTGCCGGTGCCGAAGCGTTGCAGGGCCAACGGGTCGCCTTTGTGGCAGCTGGTTCCGGGGCATGGGCCGAGTATGTTGTGACGCAAGCGCTAATGTGCATCCCTTTACGGCCCGATATCTCGGACGATGACGGCTCAGCCCAGATCGTCAACCCTATGACTGCGATGGCGATGGTGGACATCGCGCGCGGTGCAGGCGACGCATTTGTCGTCTCAGCCGCCACCAGCCAGTTAGGCAAGCTCATGTGTTCCTTAGGGCGCGACCTTGAGCTTAAACCCATCGCCATCGTGCGCCGGGCCGAGGCCGTGGAAACCGTGAAAGAACTTGGCGCGCACGAGGTTCTGGTCACATCCGACCCCGACATGATGCGGAAGTTCGAAGCACTCAGCAAAAAGCTGAAACCGCGTGTCTTCCTGGATGCTGTGTCGGATCAGATGTCCGAGCAGGTTTTCTGCGGGATGCCCAACGGTGCACGGTGGGTCGTTTACGGCAAGCTTAGCCCCGAACTACCAAAGCTTACGCAGACGGGCCAATTGATCTTTATGAGCAAGCGGATCGAGGGGTTCTGGCTGACCAAGTGGATGACATCAACACCTCCGGAAGACCAGATGAGAGTCGTCGCCGAAGTACAGGCCCGATTTGCCGATGGTCGCTGGAAAACGGATGTTTCTGAACGGCTTGGCTTGCGCGATGTGGTGGCAAATCTGGCGGATGCGCTGAAAAAGAGTGACGGAAAGGTCATTATCGCGCCATAGTAGAACAAAGCCCCGGACGAAGGAGGATGTCCGGGGCGCAAAAAACGCCGGACATACCGGCATGGGAGGACAGACTTGGATAACGCGCAGCTGCTGATCAGCGGGCTGGCGAATGGCTGTGTCTACGGCCTTATCGCTCTTGGCTTTGTTCTGATTTACAAGGCCACTGAGGCGGTGAATTTCGCGCAAGGCGATTTCATGATGCTGGGCGCCTTTGTGACAATCGGGCTTACGAATACCGAATATATGGGCCTGCCTTTCTGGTTGGCTCTTCCGATTTCGCTGGGGATCATGGGCGCGTTAGGTTACCTGGTAGATCGCCTGATCATTCGCCGTTTGTTTGGGGAAAGCCAAACAGCTGTCGTCATTCTGACCATCGCTTTGGGGTTCGTAATCCGGTTTGTGGCCGGGCTGATCTGGGGGCACGAGCCGCAGACACTTCAAAACCCATTGGCAGGCAAAGAAGTTCGGTTTGGAGGGCTGGTGCTGGGGATGGAGGACGTCGCCGTTATTGTCGTTACCATCCTTCTGACCTGGGGTCTGTATGTTTTCTTCAGCCGGACCAAATTGGGCCTGGCGATGCAAGGCGCGTCACAAAACCAGTTGGCAGCATATTACATGGGCATCCCGGTAAAGCGCGTTCAGGGTTTCATCTGGGCTTTGGCTGGGGTTGTCGCGGGGATTGCAGGGATCTTGTTCGCGGCCAAAGGCTCGGTTGATCCAACCACAGGTTTGCTTGGCATCAAGGCCTTTGCCGCAGCCGTTATTGGTGGTTTCGGCAGCCTGCCCGGTGCCCTCGCAGGCGGGCTGATCGTTGGGGTAATTGAACCCTTTGCCAGCCGTTACATCGCAGCAGGATACAGTCAGATCGCGCCTTATGCGCTGCTCTTGGCAGTGTTGATTTTCCGCCCCAACGGGCTGTTCAGTCAGGTTCGGGTCAAGAAGGTCTAAGTCATGCGGATTGTGTTCAAAACCAACTATATGCAGGATATCCGACCTTGGAAGGACACCTATCAGCTGTGCCTGTATATGATCTTACTGGCAGCCGTCGCAGCCGCGCCCTGGTGGCTGGATGATTTCTATCTAGGCGAACTGACAAACGTGCTGATCTGGGCCATAGCGGGAATAGGTCTGATGATCTTAACGGGTCACACCGGTCAGGTCAGTCTGGGTCACGCAGCTTTTCTGGCCTTTGGGTGCTACGCCAATGTTATACTTTTGGAAGCGGGCGTGCCGTTTCTGATCGCCTTCCCGCTGGCTGGTATCCTCACAGGATTGGCTGGCGTGACCATCGCCATCCCTGCCCTGCGTCTGCATGGCATTTACCTTGCGATCTTCACCATGGCTTTGTCCATCCTGATGGATGACGTCATTGTTCTGGCCGAACCGATCACGGGGGGCGTCGCTGGAAAATATCTGGGCGGTGTCGAAATATTCGGGTTTCTGGTCGACCGCTGGGGCACTCCAGTTCAGTTCTTCTGGCTGGTCCTCAGTGTGGCGGTGTTGGTCACACTTGGCTACATCAACCTGTTGCGGGCACCTTTAGGACGAAGCTTTATCGCTGTGCGCGACTCAGAGGTATCGGCGCAGGCAATGGGCGTGGATATTGCCAGGACCAAGATGATCTCATTCGCGTTGTCCTGCGCTGTCAGCGGATGGGCAGGCGCGCTGATGGGCATGTTCTCGGGCGCATTCAACAATGAGACATTCAGCGTCCTGATTTCAATCCAGTTGCTGATGATGATCGTGATCGGCGGTCTGGGGTCCATCCACGGCGCGTTTCTTGGCGCCATTGTGATAGGGTTCCTGCCTCAGTTCTTATCTATCTCCAAGGAATACGTGGGTGCCCTTTTCGGTGGCAACACCGTCGCCATTCCGGGGCTGGAATTTGGCATCTTCGGAATGATCCTGATCGCCTTCATCCTTTTTGAACCGATGGGTCTGTACGGGCGCTGGCTGAAAATCCGGACGTGGTTCGAGCTGTTTCCGTTTTACCGGAAAGACATGTTCAAACGTCAAAAATCCTATCTCAAGACGGAGCGCCTGAGATGAGCTTGCTTGAGTTCGAAAACGTCACTCTGAAATTCGGTGGACTGACTGCGGTCAACGATCTGTCTTTTTCGGTCGAGGAAGGGGAAGTCTTTGCCATCGTCGGACCCAACGGCGCGGGGAAATCCACTGTCTTCAACCTGATCTCGCGGTTCTACGATCCCTTTGCGGGTAATATCCACTATGACGGGCATGATTTGCTTGCGGTGAAACCGTCAGGCGTGGCCGCATACGGCGTGGCACGAACATTTCAGAACATCGAACTGTTCGAACACGCCACGGTCTTGCAGAACCTTCTTGTTGGGCGGCACCGCCACCGGAAAACCAACTTGTTGTCCGAGGTGTTGTTCCTGCCCTCGGCGCGGCGGCAGGAACTGGAGAACCGCGAAAAAGTAGAAGAGATCATCGACTTCCTTGACCTGCAGGCATTCCGCGACAAGATGATCTCTGGCCTGCCCTATGGCGTGCGAAAGGTTGTCGAGGTGGCACGTGCTCTGGCCACCGATCCAAAGCTGCTTTTGCTGGACGAACCAGCCTCGGGTCTCTCGGTCGAAGAAACAACCGACATGCGCTGGTGGATCGATGATATCCGGCGGCAGATGGGGATCACGGTTTTGATGGTCGAGCATGACATGGGACTGGTATCTGGCGTCTCAGACCGCGTTCTTGCAATGGCAGACGGCGCGAAACTGGCGCTGGGAACACCTGCCGAGGTTCAATCGCATCCCGCCGTGGTCGAGGCTTACCTGGGGAAAGCCTCATGAACACTCCGATACTGACAATCCGCAACGTCGAGAGCTTCTATGGCCCGATCATGGCGATCCGAGGGGTTTCTCTGGATGTGCACCCCGGCCAAATCGTTTCGATCCTTGGTGCAAATGGCGCGGGAAAGACCACGTTGATGAAAACCGTTTCGGGCGTGATGGACCCGGAAAAGGGTAAAATCACATTCGACGGTGACGAAATTCAGGGGTCCGAGCCGCACAAGGTCGTCCAAAAAGGTATCGTTCACGTGCCCGAAGGTCGCGAGGTTTTTCCGCTGCTGACGGTCGATGAAAACCTAAGCCTTGGAGCCTATACCCTCAAGGACAAGGGCCAGATCGACCACGATCGCGATTTGGTGTTTTCGTATTTCCCGATCCTCAAGGAACGTCGCAACCAAGAGGCGGGAACGTTATCTGGCGGGCAGCAACAGATGCTGGCAATCGGCCGTGGCTTGATGGCCAACCCTAAAATCATGCTGTTGGATGAACCGTCGCTGGGTCTGTCACCGTTGTTGGTACAGGAAATCTTTGGAATCCTGGGGCGTCTGAACGATGAACAGAACATGACCATGATGCTGGTCGAACAGAATGCTAACGCCGCCTTGGAGCTGGCCCATCATGGCTATGTGATGGAGGTCGGGCGCATCGTCATGGATGGCGCTGCAGACGTTTTGATGCAATCCGAGGACATCCAGAACTTCTATCTGGGCGTGCAGGAGGAAGGCGCACGCGAAAACCGCCGCTGGAAACGAAAAAAGACGTGGAGGTGAGACAGATGAACATCAGCACCCTGCCCCCTCAGATCACGGTCAACGGCGTTGGCCTGAATGCAACCCCCGGCCAACGCCCGGTTTGTGTCGATGGAAGCACCACGATTTGCGAGCTGTTTCGGAACCGATGCACTGAGCTTGGTGATCGAACGGCGCACCGCGAAAAGGACCTTGGCATCTGGAGGTCGTATTCCTGGGCGGACTATTGGCAGCATGCCAAGTGGATTGGGCTTGCACTGCGCAAATTGGGACTGCAACGGGGCGAAGTTGTCTCGATCCTGTCAGAGGATAGAAAAGAATGGGCCTGGTTCGACATGGGCATTCAGGCCGTTGGAGGCATCGCATCGGGCGTCTACACCACCGATTCTGCCAGCCAATTGAAATATCTCATCAATGACAGTGACAGCCGATTTCTGATCGTCGAAAACGAAGAGCAGTTGGATAAGTTCCTGCAGGTTGAAGACGAGGTTCCCGGCCTTCTGAATGTCATCATTCTGGACGATGAGGGGCTGCACGATCTGGACCATGCGCGCTGCATGATGGTCGACGCGTTATATACTTTGGGTCAGCAGGCCGAGGCTGAAGAACCCGATCGCTTTGAGGCCGAGATAGCTCTGGCATCACCGCAGGACACTGCACTTCTGATTTACACCTCGGGCACCACAGGAATGCCGAAAGGCGCGATGCTGAGCCACGAGAACATCTTGGCCGCGATTGAATGCGGGGCCCATGCGCTGCCCGCGCTCGAGTCTGACGAACAGCTTTGCTTTCTGCCGCTGTGCCATATTCTTGAGCGGGACGTATCAATCTATTTCCCGCTGGCTGCAAAATGCGTCGTTAACTTTGCCGAAAGCCCCGAGACGGTGTTTGCCAACCTGCAAGAAATCTCACCGTCGACCTTCACGGCCGTTCCACGGGTTTGGGAAAAGATCTATTCGTATGTTCAGATCATGACGCAGGACGCAACGCCCACTGGCCGCGCAGCCTTTGGCATGGCGCTGAAGGCTGGGTTCAAGCGCGCGGAATACATATTGGCTGGAAAACCCGTCCCTGCTGGCGTCGCTGCACAGTTCTGGGTGTGGGACAGGCTGGTTCTGCGTAATTTGCGCCGTATGTTGGGGATGGACAAGATGCGGCGTGGCGGTTCGGGCGCGGCCCCGATTTCGACGGATCTGTTAAAGTGGTACTGGGCCATTGGCGTACCGTTGGTCGAAGGGTTCGGGATGACCGAAACCTCGGGCTTGGCGACGCTAAACACAATCGAAAACAACAAGGTCGGAACCATCGGACGCGCGGTTCCCGGAAATGACATCCGGATATCCGACGACGGTGAGATTCAGCTAAAGGGCCTCAACATTTTTCAGGGTTATTGGCGCAATAACGCAAAAACGGCCGAAACTTTCACTGCCGACGGATGGCTGCGAACTGGCGACCTCGGGCATATTGATGAGGATGGCTACGTCACCATCTCAGGCCGAATGAAAGACATCATCATCACTGCTGGCGGCAAGAATATCACCCCGGCCGAGATCGAAAGCCGGTTGAAGTTCAGCCACTACATCTCGGACGCGGTGATAATCGGTGACAAGCGAAAGTTCCTGACCGCGCTGATCATGATTGATCAGGAAAACGTCGAAAAATTTGCGCAGGATCGGAAAATCCCCTTTTCAAATTTTGCATCCCTCTGTGCGGCCCCTGAAATCAAAGATCAGATTCAGGGGGAAATCGACGCGGTGAATAAGGATTTTGCACGGGTCGAGCAGATCAAGGACTTTCGCCTGATTGATGTACTTCTGACCGCAGATGACGATGAACTGACCGCAACAATGAAGCTGAAACGCAGTTTTGTCGAAAAGAAACACGGCCATCTTATTGAAGACATGTACAGTTAATAAAAGAGATAACCTAAAGGGAGGAGAAAGATGAAGAATGTGATCATGCGGCTGGCGGCGGCCACCGCCTTGACGGCTTCGGCGACCCTTGCCAATGCACAGACCCAGGGTGTCACGGATGATGAGATCATCATCGGGTCGGTCAATGACCTGAGCGGTATCTTCGCAGCCGTCGGTGTTCCGGCGACCAAGGGTGCAAATGTGGTGTTTGACCGCGTGAACGCTAATGGTGGCATACACGGGCGGACGATCCGCTATGTTGTTGAGGACAACGGGTATCAGATGCCGCGTGCGATGCAGGGCTATAATAAGCTGCTGAACCGCGACAAGGTGTTCGCAATGCTGCAATCGCTGGGAACGCCGATGAATGTCGCGGGGTTCAAGCTATTGGATCCAAAAGGTATTCCCAATGTTGCCCCTTTGTCTGCTGCACGGCAGATGTTGCAGGAGCCGATGGACAACAAGTTCACGGCCTTTTCCACATATTTTGACCAAAGCCGTGTCGGTGTGAAATATCTCGCTGAGCAGTTTGGTGGTCAGTCTGTGTGTTCGATGTATCTGCCAACCGATTTTGGTGAGGAAATCGTCGAAGGCACCAAGGCCGGTGCCGAAGAAGCCGGGATCGCTTTCGTCGCTGAGACCACGCACAAACCGGATGAAACGGATTTCGTGGGCTCACTCAGCAAGTTAAAGGAAGAAGGCTGCGATATCGTAACGATCGCTCTGGGCGTACGCCAGGCTATCACAGTTGTCGGCACGGCCAAAAAGATGGGCCTTGCAGATATGAAGTTCCTTGGCACCTCGGCCAGCTTCCTGACCGTCGTCGCGCAAGTGCCGGGCGGTGTGACCGACGGTTTTTATGCCGCCGCATCCTGGCAGGATCTGTGGTCCCGCGCGGAAGATCCCGCCCCTGCCGCCTTTATCGAAGAATATAAAGCGGCAACCGGTGAAGATCCCGTCGGGTTCGCAATGCTGGGATATTCTGCTGCTGAAACGATGGTCAAAGCGCTTGAGGCTGCTGGCCCCGATCTGACTCATGAAAGCTTTATCGCGGCCATGGAAACGCTGGACTATCAGGATGAACTGGTTGGAAACCACATGACTTTTGGACCTGATGACCATCAGGGGGCCGACTCAGTGTACGTGAGCGTTGTCGAGGATGGCGCCTGGAAGATGGTGTACGAAGAATAACCGTACACGCATCCCAAACGAAAAAGGGCTCGCAACTGCGAGCCCTTTGAATTTGTGCACTCGGCAGCGAATTAACGCTTCGAGAACTGGAACGAACGACGCGCTTTGCGCTTACCGTATTTCTTACGTTCCACAACGCGGCTGTCGCGGGTCAGGAAGCCAGCAGCTTTCAGAGCACCACGCAGCGACGGATCGTACAGTTGCAGCGCTTTCGAGATGCCGTGCTTGACCGCACCGGCCTGACCGGTCAGGCCACCGCCTTTGACGGTTGCGACAACGTCGAATTCACCTTCAACACCGGCAACCTGGAACGGCTGGCGCAGGATCAGCTGCAGAACGGGACGCGCAAAATACTTGTCCTGGTCCTTGCCGTTCACGGTGACCTTGCCGGAACCCGGCTTGATCCAAACGCGGGCAACAGCGTCTTTACGCTTGCCGGTGGCATAAGAACGACCCAGCTCGTCACGTACGGGTTCACGCACGATGACTTCTTCGGCCACAACCTCAACGCCTGCAACGGCGCTCAGCTCTTCGAGAGTATTGATCTGATCAGCCATGGTCATTAGCTCCGGGTGTTTTTCTTGTTCATGGATGCAACATCCAGAACTTCGGGCGCTTGCGCCTCATGGGGATGCTCGGCACCGGCATAAACGCGCAGATTGGTCATCTGCTGACGTGCCAGACGGTTGCCCGGCAGCATGCGCTTGACCGCTTGGGTCACGACGCGCTCGGGGTGCTTGCCTTCAAGGATCTGCTGCTTGGTGCGCGACTTGATGCCACCTGGGTGGCCAGTGTGCCAGTAGAAGTTTTCTTCGCGCTTCTTGCCGGTCATCTGGATTTTGTCAGCGTTGATCACGATGACATTGTCGCCCATGTCCATGTTCGGGGTGAACGACGCTTTGTGCTTGCCACGCAGGCGCATGGCGACGATCGAGGCAAGACGGCCCAGAACAACGCCCTCGGCGTCGATCAGGATCCATTTCTTGTCGATGTCTGCAGGTGTTGCAGAAAAGGTTTTCATGGCAGGATAGTCCTGTTTGATGTGAAAGACCGCCCACATACGGAGCGGCCCGAATTCGATGTTGGGTGTTTAGATGCAGGCGTAGTGCGCGTCAAGAACACTGAAACTTATTTTATCAAGCAATTACAGTATGTTATAAAATAGGTATTATTTTACCCCACAACTCAACAAATAAACCGCAATACATGACTGAACGTTAATTAACCCGGCAAGATCCGGAAAGGGAGATATTGCGCAATGAACTTGCAGCAGACCGTAAACGACTATGGGGCAGCATGGAAAGAACCTAACCGGGCGAAACGGCTTGAGATACTGGCCGGGTGCTTTGCTGAAGATGGCATCTATGTCGACCCCATGGCCGAGGTCAAAGGCCGCTCAAACCTATGCGATCATATCGGAGAGGTGGCGCAAAGCACGGGCGGAATGCTTGAGTTGACCAGCAAGGCCAATGGCCACAACGATGTCATTCACTTCACATGGCGTCTGGTTGGCCCGGACGGCAGTGTAGTTGTCGCTGGCCACGATTTTGCGCATTTGGATGATGAGGGAAAGATCTCACATCTGGCCGGGTTTTTCGGCGACCCCGAACCAACGAGGTGAGTCTTTAAACGCTGATCTGTTCCGGCGGATTGTCCAGAAGCGCCCGCAGGCGCTGCATCGCGGCCTCGAACCGCTCCAATGACACGTGCCCGTTCATCGCAATGCGTACAGCGTTGGGGGCACGTCCGTCCCGCAGCGCGAACTCGTCGGCAGAACGTAACTGAATGCCTTCGCGTTCAGCGGCACGGCTGAATGCGGCGGCACGCCAGCCCGACGGCAAGTTCAGCCAAACAAACGGCACGTCGGGCGCCCAGTTCAGGTCAAAACCGCCAAGCGCGTTGACCGTCACCCGGACATAATCGCCCATCCGGGCGCGGACGTCCCTCGCGATCTGCCGTGTCCGCGGATCGGACAACAACAGCCGGGTCAGCTCTGCAAGCGGTTGTGCCAAACCGAAATAGCCGTATTCGGCTGAACGCCGGAGGTCGACGCTGCGTTCGCGCGGGGCGATGGCGAACCCAACGCGCAGGGCTGGCGTCAGGATCTTTGAGATCGACGAGACATGCCAACCTCGTTCAGGCGCCAATGCACGATAGCTGGGCTCGCGGGCATCCCCCATCCGATAACAATCGTCTTCAATGATCTGCAAATCATGGCGGCGGGCGACTTCCACAACCTCTTTTCGACGCTCCAGCGGCGTATGCGTTCCGGTTGGGTTTTGCACCTCGGGCGAGACGCAAACCGCTTGCGCCTGAGTCTGACGCAAAATGTTATCCATGGCCTGAGGGTCAATGCCCCACTTGTCCATCTTCACGCCGACGACCTCGGCGCGCATCAACTCTCCTGCCCGACGGAAACCGGCATATGACAGATCCTCGACCAGCACGACCGGCTTGGGACCGCGAAGGATCGTCTGAAATACAAGGCAAAGGCCGTTTTGCCCACCATGCGTCAGAACCACATCATCATGGGTCACTGCGCCAAGCGGCAGGTCTGAGAGCCATTCAACGACCGCCTGCCGCATGGGTTGGTACGCATCGCGCGTCGGGTAATTCATCAGCAAACGCGGATCGGCTTGGGACACTTTCTTAAGACATTCCCTGATCAATGCCACCTGCCCCACATCCGGTAATCTGGGGCTGAACAGGCTGACATCGGCGTTGTACTTGTCGTCGCGCAGGTGGAGTTGTCTTGCCCACACATCGTCCAGCAAAGGTGATTTCGGAGGGGCGACAAATGTACCACGCCCCACCTCGGCTTGTAGCAAGCCTTCCTCCGTTAGAATCGTATATGCCCGGGCAACCGTGCCAGGCGTGATTTGTAACCGATACGCAAGTTCTCGGACCGGAGGCAGTTTGGATCCTACCTCCAGCGCTTTGTTCTCAATCGCTTTTCGTATTGTGTCGGCGACCAATGTGTACTTGGGACCTTTGGATTTTGGTAACGCCTCTGGCCAAATTGTATCCATTACAATTCTTCCTTTGCTTTTGACACAATCCCGAATGTATCACACATATGTACCGAACATTAGTACTTTGTGTCAATACAATTTGAAAGGATACCCAAGATGACACGCCATATGCACAACCCCGCCCTCATGCTGCTGAACGATAGCCCTCGGCTGCCGATGATCGCCGCGCTGGCCGTGCGGTTTGCGGCGACTGTCACACAGTGGGAACGACAGCGCCGCAGCAGAATTAACCTGTCAAAGCTGGATGATCGCATGCTTAAAGATGTCGGCCTGACCCGCCCCGCGGCCGACCGCGAGATCAAACGCTATTTCTGGCAGTATTAATTATCCCCAGTCCCTATCGGGACCTCTTCCTAGGCCGGGTTTCATACCCGGCCCTTTTTTATCCAAACGCCGCTGCTGCAGACCCTGCAGGCGGCAAAGAATAGGTCATCGTAGCCCGCGCCACGGGTTTGACAGAGCCTTCCGAGAACATCAGAACATCGCCCACCGCAAGCGTCTTGCCCAGTTTCAGCAAGCTGCAGCGCGCGATCATATCGTTGGCCCCATCGGGTTTGCGCATGAAATCCATCGAACACCCTGTCGTCACAGCCAGCGACTGACGTCCTTTCAACGCAAGGATCATTGCATAGACGCTGACATCGGCCAGACCGAACATCGACGGGCCTGAAACTGTCCCCCCTGGACGCAGATGTCTGTCCCCGACCTTCAGCCGCATGGTGATTGAGTTTTCATCCAGCCTGTCTACGACAAAGTCCTTCTCGACCTGCGGAAACACCTCGACCAGATAATCTGACAGTTGTTCGCGGTTCAAAACCAACGACATACTTCCCCTCCTCGAATTGCCGCCCTAGAGTTGGCCCGACATCAGATCGGAGAGCAAGATGGGAATTCTGGAACGTAACGACATGAATGGCGTTGCCCGTTTAAAAATGAACGCGCCAGAGCGCCTGAATGCCCTGAGCGAAGAGATGCTGGCAGCACTTCAGGCTGAATTCGACGCCTTAAGCAACGACTCGAGCATTCGCGCCGTGATCCTGTCCGGCGAAGGCAAAGCTTTTTGCGCAGGTCACGATCTGAAACAGATGACTGCCGGACGTCAGAGCGAGGACGGGGGAAAAGCCTATTTCCAGGACCTGTTCGCGCAGTGCGCCAAGATGATGCTGTCAATTCAATCCCTGCCCCAACCCGTGATCGCGCAAGTCCACGGCATCGCCACGGCTGCCGGCTGTCAAATGGTGGCCACCTGTGATCTTGCGATTGCAGCCGAAAGCACGCGCTTTGGTGTAAACGGGGTCAATATCGGGTTGTTTTGCTCGACACCAATGGTGGCCCTCAGCCGGAATATCCCCCGGAAACAGGCTTTTGAAATGTTGACAACAGGCAAGTTCATCTCCGCGGAACGTGCGGCTGAACTGGGCCTGATCAATCGCGCCGTACCCGAAATGTCGTTGGAACATGAAACGATGGCGCTGGCCGAACAACTGGCCGACAAGCTTGGATCGGCCGTCAAAGTGGGCAAACAGGCCTATTACAAGCAATTGGATATGCCGATCGAACAGGCCTACGCCTATACCGGCGAGGTAATGGCACAGAATATGATGCATCGGGATACCGAAGAAGGAATATCTGCATTTATCGAAAAAAGACCGCCAAATTGGGAACAATAACGAGATTATTTAAGGAAATTTTCGCGACTGTTCGCAATTTAGTCCTTTTCAAAAGGGCCACACTGTGGCAAAGCTGAGACATGGCTTAGGCCCAAATACGCTTTTGGGTCGCTGTAGGCGGAAGGTCCCTCCAAGCTGGTTTCTCTCACCGGCGCTGACATTCCCGCTGCGGCGACCCCAAGTACCCTCCTTAAATTACTAGCTAATCAACGCGAAATCTTGCGTGTGTTGCGTTGCGCGATGCTGTGCCCTATGTGGCACCTCATGACACAGAAATTGCATATAGTTGGCGGCGGCATGGCAGGGTCCGAGGCGGCCTGGCAAGCAGCGGAAATGGGCGTGGACGTTGTAATCCACGAAATGCGGCCCAAAGTGGGCACTTTTGCGCACCAGACCGGCAATCTGGCCGAGATGGTGTGTTCGAACTCCTTCCGCTCGGATGACGACGAACAGAATGCCGTCGGTCTGCTGCATTGGGAAATGCGCGAAGCCAACGGCATCATCATGGGCACCGCCGATACGCATCGCCTGCCCGCCGGTGGAGCGTTGGCCGTGGATCGCGATCCGTTTGCCGAAGCAGTGACCGCCAAGCTGCAGGCCCATCCACGGGTTGAGGTAACAGGTGAAGAAGTCACCGCCCTGCCCGACGACGGCCACTGGATCATTGCGACGGGTCCGCTGACGTCCTCGTCGCTGGGCGAGTCGATCAGGGCTCAGACAGGTGCTGAGGCTCTGGCGTTCTTCGACGCGATCGCGCCCATTGTCTATGCCGACAGCATCGACATGAGCCAGGCATGGATGCAGTCACGTTATGACAAGGGCGAAACTGAAGAGGAGCGGACGGCCTATCTGAACTGTCCCATGGACCGCGATCAGTATGAGGCGTTCATCGACGCCCTGTTGGCGGCGGACAAAACAGAATTCCACGAAGGTGAAACTGCCGGGTATTTTGACGGCTGCCTGCCCATCGAGGTTATGGCGGAACGCGGCCGCGAAACGCTGCGCCACGGTCCCATGAAGCCAGTCGGCCTGACCAACCCGCATCAGCCTGACGTCAAACCTCATGCCGTTGTGCAACTGCGCCGAGACAACGCGCTGGGCACTTTGTTCAACATCGTCGGTTTTCAGACCAAGATGAAATACGGCGCTCAGACCGACGTGTTTCGCATGATCCCGGGGCTGGAGAACGCCAGTTTCGCGCGCCTGGGTGGGATTCATCGCAACACGTTCATCAACTCTCCGACATTGCTGGACGCGCAGATGCGGCTGAAATCAAAACCGAATATTCGGTTTGCCGGCCAGATCACCGGCGTCGAGGGGTATGTGGAAAGCGCTGCAATGGGATTGTTGGCTGGGCGGCTGGCTGCTGCCGAGATCCTGGGGCGTTCCCTGCCCGAGATCCCGCAGGACAGTGCCATGGGCGCGTTGATACACCACATCACCGGCGGGGCCGAAGCCAAAACCTTTCAACCCATGAACGTCAACTTTGGTCTGTTTCGCCCGGTTGATGGCCTCAAAGGGGGGCGCCGGGGCCGTAAGGACCGGTACAAGGCCTACACCGACCGGGCCAAGACGGAATGGACGGACTGGCTGGCGCATTGCTGACTGGACGCATTGCACCCTACCGGCCTAACATACGGGTATGAGCGACAAATACCTCAAAGACGCCTACGGGCTTGATACGCCCGAGGCGACCCGTACGCATTATCAGAAATGGGCTTCGTCATACGACGCCGAAGTTGGAGCACATGGCTACGCCACGCCTGGTCGCGTGGCCGAGGCGCTTTGGTCTCAGATGCCCGAACCGCAGACGCCTGTTCTGGATTACGGTTGTGGCACGGGTCTGTCCGGCAAAGCCCTGCACGATACGGGATTTCAGGTAATCGATGGTGTGGATCCCACGCCAAAGATGCTTGAAGGGGCCACCGCCAAGGAGGTTTACAGAAACCTCACTACGTTTGAGATCACCGATCCGGAACCGCTGGAGCAAGATGCCTATAAGGCAATCACAGCGATTGGCGTGATCGGAACCGGCGCCGCACCGCCAGAGACATTCGACCTGTTGATGAAGGCGCTACCCAAAGGTGGCTTACTGGCCTTTTCCTTCAACGATCACACACTTGACGACCCGTCCTTCACCACCCGTTTGAACGATTGGCTGGACATGGGCGCTGCGCGGTTGTTGTTTCGGGAATACGGGCCGCATCTTCCCGGGATGGACCTTAAATCTGACGTATATGTTGTTGAGAAGACGTGACGTTTATTACCAGATTTGCCCCATCTCCTACGGGGCCGCTTCATCTTGGCCATGCCTATTCTGCACTTCTTGCCAGTGATATGGCCGCCGCTGAAGGCGGTCAATTTTTGTTGCGGATCGAAGATATCGACCGCTCCCGCTGCCGCGCAAATTGGGAAAAGCAGATTTATGACGATCTGACTTGGCTTGGATTGACCTGGCCAGAACCCGTGATGCGGCAATCGTCTCGTGTATCGACTTATGAAGACGCGCTGAAAACGTTGTGGTCCCAAGGTTTATTGTACCCGTGCACCTGCAACCGTCGGGACATTGCCGCCGCCGCCGGGGCACCGCAGGAAGGAGTTCCTCCGCATGGGCCGGATGGGATCATTTATCCGGGCACGTGCAGGCATGTTTCAGAGCGATCGGGGCCGATTCCAGAAGATTTGCCCCTTCGACTGGACATTGAAATGGCTGCACGTGTAGTTCCAGATTTGTTTAGGACTACCGCTCAACCGTATGCAAAAACGGCAGTTTTCGAAGAAACAGGCGCGGGTCCGGAAGGGGAAACGGGCCCCGTTACTTTCACTGCTGATGAGTTGCGGGACACAATCGGAGACGTGGTATTGTCCCGGCGCGATATGGGAACGTCCTACCATCTATCCGTCGTTCTGGATGATGCAGAACAAGGTGTTACCCGCGTCGTACGCGGTCAAGACCTGTTCGAGGCGACGCGTATTCATGTTCTGCTGCAGGCTTTGCTCGGCTTGCCGACACCCGTCTATCACCATCACAAACTGATCCGAGATGATGCAGGCAAACGCTTGGCCAAACGCGACGACGCGCGCGCCATCGCCAAGTATCGTGGTGATGGAGTTACCGCGGATCAGGTTCGGGCCATGGTCGGGCTGTGACCGACCCTAGTCCATCGGCCGCATTAGCTCGACTTCTTCACCATCCCGCACTGCGGTGTAGAAACAGGTGCGCCGGTTCGTATGACACGCCGCGCCGGTCTGTCGCACCAGGACCAGCAGGCAGTCGCGATCACAATCGACGCGGAAATCGATCAGTTCCTGAACATGCCCCGAGGTTTCGCCCTTGATCCAGAACGACTGACGTGAACGCGACCAATACGTCACGCGGCGCGTTTCAAGAGTTTTTTCAACCGCTTCTGCGTTCATCCACGCCATCATCAACACCTCGCCAGAAGCTTCATCCTGTGCGATCGCCGGAATCAGACCGGCGTCGTTAAACTTCAGGCTAGACAGATCGAAAGTGACGGTCTCGGACATTGTAAAAACCTTTTGCATCCCGGTGGATGGCCACTATGTATGGGGAACACGCAACGAGGGAAAGCCATGTCTGGCGAGAACGACCTTATAAAGCTGTATTCCGGGCGCATTCTGGCCCTGGCTGCGGATATTCCGCATCTGGAACGACTGGAAAACCCTGATGCGACCGTCAAGAAACGCTCGCCTTTGTGCGGGTCGACCGTGACCGTGGACGTCAAGGTTGAGGACGGTCACGTGTCCGACTTTGGTCAGGACGTTAAGGCCTGCGCCCTGGGTCAGGCCTCGGCCTCGGTCGTTGGATCCGCTGTAATTGGAACCACGCGCGCGCAAATCGAAACCGCGCGAGATCAACTGTCGGCTATGCTGAAGAAAGACGGCCCTGCTCCGGACGCACCGTTTGACGGGCTGGAAGTTCTTATGCCTGCGCGTGATTACAAGAACCGGCACGCTTCGATTCTGCTGGCGTTGGTTGCTACTGCTGAAGCTATGGAACAAGCCGAACAGGCCAACTGCGCCTGAAGATGGTAATTCAATTCAAACCCATCTAACCTCCGCCAAAGTTTTGGGGAGAATTTGGTTTGAATAGTTTGCTGGAACATTTTGTTACCCTGTGGGTCGTTATTGATCCGATTGGAACAATTCCCGTATTTATCGCCGTTACAGCCGGGCTTGGCGCTGCGGCGCGTCGCAAAACAGCCCTGTTGGCCGCGCTCATTAGTGCCGGAGTTTTGCTGTTCTTCCTTGTTTTTGGGCAATTGCTGATCGAGGCGCTGGATATCGGGTTGAACTCGTTCCAAGTGGCCGGAGGGATCATCCTGTTCCTGTTCGCCCTGACGATGATCTTTGGCGAAAGCAAACAAGAGGTCGAGCAACGCGCAGCGGAAGACGATCAGGAAGACAAGTTTCACAAGGCCAACCCCGCGATCTTTCCGTTGGCGGTGCCCTCACTGGCGTCGCCGGGTGCAATGCTGGCCGTGGTTATCCTGACCGACAACAACCGGTTCAGCGTGGCGGATCAAGGTATCACGGCAATGGTTATGTTATCCGTTGTGGCCATCGCCTTTGTTTTGATGCTGCTGGCCGAACCGATCATTCGACTGATTGGCCATTCCGGTGCCGCCATTATCAGCCGTATCATGGGGATGATCCTGGCATCGGTAGCAGTGAATTCCGTGCTGTCGGCGATGCTCGAAATCTTCAAAACCGGACAGTTGTAAAAAAAACCGCCGCTCTTTCCGGGCGGAAAGGGCGGCGGTAGGCAATGCGTGTCTCGCGTGGGATCCGTATTTCCGCACAGGGCCGAGGCATGGCCCTTTCAAGAGAATTGGGACAGGCAGGTCACTCTTGACTGAAATGGGGACGACAGCACGGTGTTTTCGGCACGAGATCGCAGGCAGAAAGGGTCAGAACGTTCCGGGAAGGTGAAGGGCAACCACCAGCATCACCACCAATGACACCGCACCTGCCGCATCCTGCAATAGCGTGGAATGCGAACGGCTTATGGCGGTCTTGATCTGGGTCAGCATGGTCTCACCTCCGGTCTTGTTTTAATCCTTTGTTGACCTTTTGTTCTCATATTTTACCGAGTCGGTAAAGAACTTTTTGAGAACATTTGTGAACTTTGCGGAACTAATTTACTAACCCACTGAAATTAAACGGATTGCCTGATCCTGTTTCATAAGCCAAAGTAGAACACGCACCGCCTGCCCACGTTCCGTGGCCAGGGTCGGGTCTTTGCTAAGCAAATTGCGTGCGTCCGTCTGTGCAACAGCCATCAATCCGGCCTGGCGTTCCAGGTCCGCAATCCGGAATTTAGGCAACCCGGATTGGGCCGTACCGATCAGGTCACCTGCGCCGCGCATCTGCAGGTCAGTCTCTGATATCCGGAACCCGTCTTCGGTCTCACGCAGAACTTCCAGCCGTTTGCGCCCACCTTCACTGAGCGGGGGTTGATACATCAACAAGCAGGTCGAGTCCGCCTCACCCCGTCCCACGCGGCCGCGCAGCTGGTGTAGTTGAGCCAACCCGAATATCTCAGCCCGTTCGATCACCATGATCGAGGCGTTCGGAACATTCACGCCAACCTCGATTACAGTCGTGGCAACAAGTACTTTTGTTCGGCCCTCTTGAAACGCGGCCATTGCGGCATCCTTGTCGGACGCGGGCATCTGGCCATGGACCAGGCCGACAATACCCTCGCCCAGTATGGCACGCAGCCGTTTGAACCGCTCTTCCGCTGCCGTCAGGTCCGAGACTTCGGATTCATCGACCAGCGGACAGACCCAATAGCACTGACGTCCTTCATCGATAGCCCGACGCAAATGCGCCACGACGTCATCCATACGCTCGGTGCTGATAATCGCCGTTTTGATCGGTTTCCGCCCCGGTGGTTTTTCATCCAGAACAGAGACGTCCATGTCCCCATATTGCGCCAAAGCCAGGCTGCGCGGAATCGGTGTCGCGGTCATCACCAGAACATCCGCGCCCTGCCCTTTTTCGGACAGCTCCATCCTTTGTCGGACCCCAAACCGGTGCTGTTCGTCCACAATGGCAAGTCGCAGGGCGTGGAACTCCACATCGCTTTGAAACACCGCGTGGGTGCCGACAAGGATGTGAATATCGCCCTGTTTTAGGGCGGCCAACTTTGCACGCCGTTCGGCGCCCTTGTCCCGTCCCGTCAGGATTTCCAGAACGACTCCGGCCTCTTCGGCAAGCGGGCGCAGGCCTTCCAAATGCTGCCTGGCCAGAATCTCGGTCGGCGCCATCATGACACCCTGTCCACCAGCCTCGACCGCGACCAGAAGTGCCATGAAGGCGACCAAGGTCTTCCCTGCGCCCACATCGCCTTGCAGCAATCGGTTCATCCGTGCGTCCGAGCCCATGTCGGCGGTTATTTCCTTGATCGCACGTGTCTGGGCCCCGGTTGGTTTGTAAGGCAGATTAGCAAGAACTTTGGCCTGCAGAGCACCAGTGCCGACGCTCACGATGCCCCGAGCCTTACGCTCGCGCTGTCGCGCCAGAGCCAGCGTCACCTGATGGGCAAACAGTTCGTCATAGGCAAGGCGTTCCCGGGCTGGCGCATGCGCGGCCACATCATCCGCCCCCTGTGGATTGTGCGCCGCGGATACAGCCGTGGCCCAATCCGCCCAGCCCTGTTTTGACACTTGCGCAGGGTCAATCCACTCAGCCAGCTTTGGTGCGCGGGTCAATGCGCTACGTGCCGCCTTGTACGCCGTCTTTTGGGTGATGCCCTGCGTCAGGTGATAAACCGGCTCGAACTCAGGAATGTCATCCGCGCTTTCCACGGGCAGCATGTGATCTGGATGGACCATCTGCGCCATGCCGTCGAACAGTTCGAGCTTGCCAGAGATCACACGACGGCTGCCTTGTGGTAGAACTTTTTTCAAATAGTCGCCACGCGCGTGGAAAAAGACCAACTGAAACTCGGTCTGCGTGTCTTCGACATGAACGCGGTAGGCCCCGCCCTTGCTTCGCGACGGTCGGTGGGTACCGACCGTGACCTCAACCGTCAATGTCGTTGGCAGATCAGCCCCCTGGATTGTATCGCGCCGCCTGCGGTCCACGACAGCGTAGGGCAAGCCGAACAGCACATCACGCGGCGACTCGATCCCCGCCTGCACCATTGTCTGCGCAGTCTTGGGGCCAACGCCCTCCAGAGTCTCGAGCCCCGCGAAAAGGGGAAACAGGATTTCAGGGCGGCCGCTCATGCGGTGCCGATCAGGTGCAGCCATTCATCTTCGTCCAGCGTCTCGATACCAAGTTCTGCTGCCTTCTTGGCCTTGGAGCCCGCACCCGGGCCTGCAACCAGCAAATCGGTCTTCTTGCTGACCGAACCAGAGACCTTGGCCCCCAGTGCCTCGGCCCGGGCCTTGGCTTCGGCGCGGGTCATCTTTTCAAGTGACCCTGTAAAGACAACCGTCTTGCCAGCCACCGGACTGCCCGATGTGTCGGGTCGTTTGGCGTCCTGCACGTCCAATTGCGCAACCAAAGCGTCGACGCTGGCGCGTTCTGCGTCTTGCGCAAATGCGGACACCAAGGCGCGCGCCATGACGTCACCTACGCCATCAATACCCAAAAGCTCGTCCCACTCAGGTCCTTCGAAATCAGCGGCAGCGGTGACGGCACGTTCAAATTCTGTCCAGGCGCCATAGTGGTTCGCGATCAAGTTCGACGCCGCCTCTCCAACATGTCGAATACCTAATGCAAAAAGAAGGCGTCCGAATGGGATTTGGCGTTTTTCATCAATTGCAGCCCAAAGGTTCCCGGCACTTTGCGCGCCCCAACCCTTGCGGTTGGCGAGCTTGTTGAGATTGGCCGCATCTCTGGTCTGCAGTGTAAAGATGTCCACCGGGGTTTTGATTGGCAAGTCCGGGTCATCGTAAAACATTTCAATCTGCTTGGCGCCCAACCCTTCGATATCGAACGCTTTCCGAGATACGAAATGTTTTAATTTTTCAACAGCCTGCGCCGGGCAAATAATCCCACCGGTGCAGCGTCTAACGGCATCGCCTTCTTCCCGAACCGCATCACTGCCGCATTCCGGACAGGTTGTGGGAAAATCATAAGGTTGCGCGCCATCTGGACGTTTCGAAATATCGACATCCGCCACTTTTGGGATCACGTCGCCCGCGCGATAAACCTGCACCCAGTCGCCGACCCTAATATCTTTCCCATCCCGGATCGTACCGCCCTTTGCGTCGCGACCAGCGACATAGTCCTCGTTATGCAGCGTGGCATTGGACACGACGACGCCACCAACAGTTACCGGGTGCAGCCGGGCAACCGGGCTGAGCGCACCCGTTCGACCCACCTGAATGTCGATGGCTTCCAGCCTTGTCCATGCAAGTTCAGCGGGAAACTTATGCGCAATGGCCCATCTTGGGGTCGTGGACCTGAACCCCAACCGTGCCTGCAGCGCCAAGTCGTTCACCTTGTAGACAACGCCGTCGATGTCATAGCCAAGAGTGGCGCGTTGGGCTTCGATGCTGCGGTAATGTCCGATCAACTGATCTGTTGTTTCGCACAATGCTGTCAGTGGGTTGGTTGAGAAACCGAATTCCGCCAACCGTTCGATGGCACCCATTTGTGTATCGGCCAAAGGGGCCGACAACTCACCCCAGGCATAAGCGAAAAACCGCAGCGGACGGGATCGTGTTATTTTCGCGTCAAGCTGCCTCAACGACCCTGCGGCAGCGTTTCGTGGATTTGAAAACACCTTTTCGCCCAGCTCTGTCTGTCGCGCGTTCAGCTTGTCGAAGTCTTCATGCGACATGTAAACTTCACCGCGCACCTCCAGAACATCCGGAGCGTTTTTGACGCTGTGCGGAATGTCTGAGATCGTCCGCGCGTTCGCAGTCACGTTTTCACCAATCTCGCCATCGCCTCGGGTCGCCGCCTGCACGAGTTTCCCCTGCTCATACCTTAGCGATAGGGACAGACCGTCAATCTTGGGTTCGGCAGTAAAAGCCAGCTCGGCCGAGTCGCCCAATCCCAGATATTTGCGGATTGACCTGTCAAAATCCGAAACGTCCTCATCGTTGAACGCATTGCCCAGGGACATCATCCTGACGGCATGTACAAGTTTTGAAAATCCCTCTGCTGGTTTTGCGCCCACTTGATCTGTGGGGCTGTCGGACCGTTTCAGCTTAGGAAAGCGTGCCTCGATGTCAGCGTTTCGCCGCTTTAGCGCATCGTAGTCCGCATCCGAGATCTCAGGGGCGTCCTCGGCGTGATACAGCGTGTTGGCCCGCGCAATCAATTCCGCGAGCCGCGCCAGCTCGGCACGTGCCTGATCTTCCGTCAGTTCTGTTACCGCAATTGAGTCGCTCATAGCCTCGCCCTGTCACATAGTCTTTGAACCCAGTGATAGGGCGAGGCCATGGCTAGGTCCAGATGTGCTGTTCCATGAGTGAGGGTGTCGCCCTGGACCAACGGCAACCAGAATTCATTTGAAGTCAGGCACCGACGGCGATCCGACGTTCGTCTAGACTGTTGCTTTGGGGATCGCGCAGCACGTAACCCCTGCCCCAGACGGTTTCGATATAGTTCTCGCCACCGGTTGCATTGCTGAGCTTTTTCCGCAATTTACAGATGAAAACGTCAATAATTTTCAGTTCGGGTTCATCCATTCCGCCATAGAGATGGTTCAGGAACATTTCTTTGGTCAGCGTGGTGCCCTTCCGCAGGCTCAGCAATTCCAGCATCTGGTATTCCTTGCCGGTCAGATGAACGGCTTTGCCTTCGACCTCAACCGTTTTAGCATCCAGATTCACCGCGACACGGCCGGTATGAATGACAGATTGCGAGTGCCCTTTGGACCGACGAATGATTGCGTGAATGCGAGCCACCAGTTCCTCGCGGTGGAACGGTTTGGTCATATAGTCGTCGGCGCCAAAGCCGAAACCTTTGATCTTGCTTTCGGTATCATCAGCACCAGACAAAATCAGGATGGGGGTTTCGACACGCGCGATGCGCAGCTGTCTCAGCACTTCGTGCCCGTTCATGTCTGGCAGATTCAGATCCAGAAGGATCAGGTCATAGTCGTACAACTTGGCAAGATCGATGCCTTCCTCGCCCAGGTCCGTCGCATAAACGTTTAGATTGGCATGCGTCAGCATCAATTCGATGCTTTTCGATGTGGTCGGATCATCCTCGACAAGAAGTATACGCATTTACTGCTCCAATTTAGTCAACTTACCAATTTCATAATGAGCCTGATCAAAAATGGTTAATCTGACGTTACCGTTGAATCATTTATTCACATTCACCTTAAAGTTGTCGATATTTTTTTAAGGCCGTGACTTTCAAAGCGTCTGTTCCGTGCTCAGCGACTGCAGAAACCCAGGAATTGAACTCTTCATCGCTAAGCCCATACCGCTTTTTGGCGTCTGACAACGAAATCAGCCCGTAAAGAACGCCGCGCACCACAACCACCTTGCGCGATGCGACCCATCTGGTCGTCTCTGCAGGTGGTAGATCGCTGCGCGATAAAACCGTTCCATCCGGCAGGGTTACGGACCTTGGCCCTTCGACTTTGTGCAAATACATCTCTTGACCCTTTTTCAGCTGCGACAAAGCTGCCAACAGCCTACTTAATGCCGGGTGAAACCGCCCCTTGAGAGTGTGTAGAATTTTCCTATATTCTGCCGGTCTTTCTTAACCCGCACTGGAATCGTCATGGCCCTCGATACCGAGACACCGCTGAACTCGCTTGGCTTTGCCAAACCCCCGTCGGAAACACGGGTGGTTGTTGCCATGTCCGGTGGCGTGGACAGTTCGGTTGTCGCTGCATATTTGGCTGATGAGGGTTATGACGTGGTTGGCGTGACGCTGCAGCTGTATGATCACGGCGCGGCCTTGGCCAAGAAAGGCGCATGCTGCGCCGGGATTGATATCCATGACGCGCGGCGTGTGGCCGAGGAACGCGGCTTTCCGCATTACGTTCTGGATTACGAGAACATCTTCAAAGATGCCGTGATCGACGAATTCGCCGACAGCTATCTGGCCGGGGCGACTCCGGTCCCGTGTATCCGGTGCAATGAGCGGGTGAAGTTCAAGGACCTCCTGGAAACCGCCAAGGACCTTGAAGCCGACTGCATGGCGACTGGCCATTATATCCAGCGCAAGATGGGCGCGAACGGGCCAGAGCTGCACAGCGCCGAGGACGCGAACCGGGATCAATCCTATTTCCTGTTTTCCACCACGCCCGAGCAGTTGGATTTTCTGCGATTTCCTCTGGGCCACTTGCCCTCGAAGGACGCAACCCGAGAGATGGCCGCGCAATATGGTCTATCGGTGGCGGACAAGCCCGACAGTCAGGACATCTGCTTTGTGCCCGATGGCAACTATGCCAGCGTGATCGAAAAGCTGCGCCCCGGTGCGGCGGAACCAGGTGAGATCGTACATTCCGACGGTCGGGTGCTGGCGCAGCATAATGGCGTCATCCACTACACCATCGGTCAGCGCCGCGGTCTGGGTATCGGGGGGCTGAGCGAGCCTTTGTATGTGGTGAAGCTGGACGTAGACAAAAAGCAGGTTGTGGTTGGCCCGAAAGAGCTGCTGGCGACCCGGACCGTTCCGGTGCGCGAGATCAACTGGCTGGGGGATGAACCTTTTACGTCGCGCGACGAATGGCATTTGTCGGTCAAGGTGCGGTCGACCCGCCCGCCGCGTGAGGCGATTGTCCGACCTCTTTCTGAAACGACTGCCGAAGTCGAATTGCTGACACCTGAGGAAGGCATTTCGCCCGGTCAGGCCTGCGTGTTCTATTCCAATGAAAGCAGCCGCATATACGGCGGCGGCTGGATCTGGCGCGGCTACTGAGGAACCCCGATCACAAGACGTCGGTCGGGCTGTTCACCAGAATATACAGTCCGACTGCCACCATGATGTAAGGTGCAATCCTGTCAAGGCGGGCAAAACGCGGACCTAAAACCTGAGCGCGTGGTGCGCCCCAACTTGCAATCCCGATTAACGTCGCCAGTGCGCACCCGGCCCCGATCAAGGCCGTCAACCGAAACGCTGGCGTCGAATCCGCGAACAGCGGAGTCATAGCCGCAAGCGTATCAATCGATAGCGTCAAAAACAGCGCGACGACCGAGGTGATGGCCCCAGTATCGGGCAGTTGACGCCCGCCCGCCCCTTTCCGTTGTTGCCAAATGCCATAAAGGCCCAGAGACAACGGGATAATCCCAAGATAACCGACCCAATTCAGAAACCGGCTGTGATCCAGCCCGCTGGCAATCACAAGCGACAGGCTCATAATTATCATTTGCGCCGCGGCAAAGCCAAAGACGGCTCGGCGTGTCTCCATGACCATGATCAGGCCAAACAGGATGACCAGATTGTCCAGGTTAGTTGATATGGTCACGATCGCAGCGGAAAATGCGAACAGGATGTGTTCAATCATGGCGATTGGGCAGCCTGTTCAAAACCGCTCGGGCGGCCCGCAGACCCGGTGCCTCACCACCGCGCCCCAGACGGTCCATGGTCACATCCATCGCGCTGCGCTGCGCATCCGGACTGGTGGCAACGTCCGACAATGCCGTGGCAATCTTATTCGGTTCGCAATCATCCAGCAGGCATTCGGGAACCGCGCGTGTTTCAGACACCAGATTGACAAGGGTCGCCGTGTCCAGATTAACCATGCGCTTTGCGATCAGAGTAGTCAGCCAGTTCAGATTGTAGGCTATGACCATTGGCGTAGCCTGTGCCGCCAGTTCCAATGAAACTGTCCCAGACGCCGCCAACGCAAGGTCGGCCGCAGCAAAAGCGGCCCTTTTCTGCGCCTGCGCCTGGTCCGAGGGCAAGTCTCGGGGGTCAACCACGACGGGCGACCCTGGCCAGTCCTGAACATGTTCGGTGACCGCATCAACCATATGGGCCACAGCTGGCACGACAACGCGCGTGTCAGGGCGCTGTTTCACAAACTCGATTAACGCCTGACCAAAGACCGGAGCCAGTCGATCCACCTCACCCCGCCGCGAACCGGGCAAGGCCAGAACAATGGGCGCTTGGCCTAGACCGTAGGCCTCGCGAAAAGCCTGAATGTCTTGTTCGGTCGCCGCTGGTTCGCTGACCACCGGGTGCCCGACAAAGTCACATTCCATCCCCGCGCGCTGCATATAAGGCGGCTCGAACGGCAACAGCGCCAGCACATGATCGATGACCTTGGCCATCTTGTCCGCACGCCCGGGACGCCAGGCCCAGACGCTGGGGGCGACATAGTGAACCGTGCGAATAGTACCTTGCGCTTTGACCAGCTTGGCAACCCGCAATGAGAAATCGGGACTGTCGATGGTGATCAGAACATCTGGATTGTTATCCAGAACAGCCTGCGCTGTCTCAGAAATCCGACGTTTGAGGTGAAAAAACTTGGGGAGAACCTCAACCAGTCCCATAACCGACAATTCGGACATGGGAAAAAGGCTGTCCAACCCTTGTGCTTGCATCAGCGGGCCGCCAACACCCTGAAATTCAACTCCGGGTACCAGCGTGCGCAGGCCTTCCATCAAAGCCCCGCCAAGCCGGTCCCCCGAAGGTTCACCGGCGACGACGAAAACCCGCATCAGTTCGTCCGCTCGCGGACATACAAAAACAGGCCCAGTCGGTCACATTCCGCAATCACGCGGTCTTTCTCAAGCACAAGGACGCCGCCCTTTTCGATCACAATTCCCGACAGCCCCGCCGCAACCGCGCCAGACACGGTATCGGGCCCGATCGCAGGCAGATCTGCGCGAACGTCCTGATCTGGTTTCGGGGCTTTGAACAGAATGCCGCCGCCCGCATCCGGGCGCTGAGTCAGAGACTGCAACATCCATGCAGTGCCCAAAATACCCTCGATGGCCAGCGCCTGCCGTTCTGAAACCACGCAGGCCTGCCCCACATCCGCAGCACCCATCGCCCGCACGATGCCCGCGGCGCGGTCGGCATCAGCCAGATCAGCCTCGGACGGTTGCGCCTGCGTCAGACACCCGAGTTTTGGAAGAAGGTTCGGCGCGATTTCGTGGGCTGCCTTAACCTCCAGACCTGCATCCTCAAAAATGCCGATGACCGCGCGCAGCGCCGCATCATCGCCGGACATGATGGCTTGTTGCAGGATTGGGACCAAAGGCATTGTTGCAGCATCGATCCTTGCAGGATCAATGGGCGGGCGGCCTACGGCACCTGCCATGCAGATCTGGGTCACACCCCGCGCCTTGATGTCGGCGATAAAGGTTCCAACCTTCTCCAATGGAAACTCGACATCCGGGGATAAAGTATCCGGGCGGAAGCCTTCCATCGCGCAGACCACCGGGCGGTCGGACAGTTGCGCGACAACTTCACCCGGCAAAACGCCTGTTCCCGCAATCAGCGCCAGCATTGTTTATTTCCCCGGTGTAAGGAAAGACCGATCCGAATGTCCGGTCACGAAATCGACGATCCGCTGAACGTATTCACTTTCGTTATCCGTGCCGACCCGGTGCGCGCGCTCCATGAACGTACCATCGCCAGTCGACAATTCGCGGAAGGCCGCCCGCAAAGCGGCAATATCCTCACGTGAGACACCGCGCCGTTTGAGGCCGACGAGATTTAGACCATCAAGTTCGCCACGCGGCGCCTGAACCAGGCCATATGGGATCACGTCATTCGGAACCATGGTCAACGCGCCGATGATCGCGCCGCGCCCAACGCGGACCCACTGGTGCAATCCAGAGATACCACCGACAATCACGTCATCCTCAATGATGCAATGACCCGCAGCGCCGGCATGGTTCACCATGATCACCCGATTGCCGATCTGGACATCGTGGGCCACATGCACGCCCGCCATCAGCAGACAATCATCCCCAATCCGCGTGACACCGCCGCCACCATCGGTCCCGGTATTCACCGTGACATGTTCGCGAATCCGGTTGCGTTTACCGATCTCAAGGCTCGTGTTTTCACCGCCGAACTTCAGATCCTGCGGGATCTCTCCGATGACCGAAAAGTTGAAGATCACGGTCTCTTCACCAACCGAAGTATCGCCGGTCACGACAACATGAGACTTCAGCTCAACCCGATTGGCCAACTTGACTTGGTGACCCACATAGCAAAACGGACCTACGACGCAGCCTTCACCAATCTGCGCGCCGTCTTCAATGATTGCGCTTGGGTGGATGCCGCTCATGTGGTTTTTTCCATATCCCAGTCGACATAGGCCGAAAACTCGGCCTCGGCCGCGACCTCACCTTCGACTGTGGCACGACCAGCGAATTTGAAGATCTTGCCGCCTTTTTTGCCGCGAACCGTTTCGACGTGCATTTCAAGCACGTCGCCCGGGATCACTTTGCGACGGAATTTGCATTTGTCGATGTTCATAAAATAGATCAACAGCTCACTGTCGATCACATCCATGCCCACGCCCAGCATGACGCCTGCGGTTTGTGCCATCGCCTCGACAATGGTTACGCCCGGCATGATCGGGGTTCCCGGAAAATGCCCTTGGAAATGGGGCTCGTTCATGGTGACGTTTTTGATGCCAACCGCCGATTGAAAGCCCGAGATATCGACGACCTTGTCGACCAGCAGAAACGGATAGCGGTGGGGCAATATCCGCTGGATCAGCTGAATGTCTGCGCTTTTGGTTTCCGTGGTCATAGTGCAGTCGTCCCGTTGTGGATTTCTCTTTGACGCGTGGTTAGCAACACCGCGCCTCAAGGGCAAGCAAACCTATTCTTTGCTTTCGTCTTCAAGTTGGCTGCCATCGCCAATCTGTTCATTGATCCGCGCAATCGCCGTGTCCGTCACATCGGTTCGGTCCGAGCTGAGAAAGACATTGGAACGTTCGATAACGACCGACGCCCCGGATTCGCGCAACAGCTCGATCAGGATCGGTTGCACCAGAACCAGAAAGGTCTGCCTGGCTTCCTCGCTTCGGCGTGCAAGGGCGTCCAGTTTGGCGCGCTGGCCTTCACGGTGCGACTGAACCTTGTTGTCAAACGCCTCGGCCAGCGGGCGAAATTGTTCGGTTGGCAGTTCTGCGCGCTTTTCGGTCAGGTCTTTTTCTTCCTTACTCAGCTCAGCGACAATTCGTTCATTCTCGTCTGCCAGCAATGCGCCTTCGGTTTCGATCTCGCGCATGACGCGTCGACCGAATTGCGACTCGGAAAACATCCGGTCGCTGGACAGGGTCAGAACATTCGCCTGAGGAACGCCCAATTGCTGCGCCTGAGCGGTCGACACGCAGGCCAGCGCCAGAAAAACGCACAGGGCCCGAATTGGGCCCTGTGCAGTTAATTTTATCAAGTTCAGCATCTGGCGATCAGAACCGCGCCTGAACGGTCAGGTCAAAGTTCTGTTCCTTGTCGAAGTCCTCTTTCTTCAAAGCTTTCGAGAAGTTGAACCGCAGGGGGCCAAAAGGCGTTTCCCACAGAACCGACACACCGATCACGTGCCGGACGGACCCGTCCGCGCCCACGATGTCGGCACCAGCAGTGTTCACGTTGTTGATGTTGTAGACGTTACCAACATCGTAGAACACACCGCCGCGCAGACCCAGTTCTTCGGGCAGGCCAAGCGGGAAGTCTGATTCAAAGCGGGCAACCCAGTAATAGTTACCACCGATCGCATCGTCCTGACCATTCGACAAGTCACGCGGACCCAGACCCGCAGGTTCAAAGCCACGGAACGTGTTCGGACCAATCAAGAAGCGGTCGATCACGCGGCTGAAGTCGTCGCCCTGCCAATGCAGTGCACCTACTTCCATCGATGCCCGCAGAACAACTTCCTCGTTCAGGACACGTGTCTGCGCGATGCCGCGCGCTGTTGTTTTGTAGAACTCGTTGTCGCCGCCAAGACCGGCCGCATCAACGCCTACCTCAAACAAAACGCCCGCATTCGGGTTCAAACCACCGCGACGGCTATCATAGAGGTAGGATACGCCCAGCGTGCTGGATGTCCGCTTACCCTGCTCGATTTCCGAAGCGATAACGGCACCGTTCACTTCATCATCCTGCTGCGTCATCTCGCTACGGTTCCATCCATAGCGGAGACGGAGCGAAGACAATTCGCTGATTGCGTAGCTCAGCTGCGGCTCGAAGAAGACGCGCTTGGTATCGTAGCTTGCAAAGCTTGAATTCGTCGATGCCAAGCCAAGACCGAGATCGAACTGCAACCGGCGACCCAACAAATATGGTTCAGTGAAGTTAATGATGTATTGCTCGGAATCCTGCGCCGTCGAAAGGGTCAACCCAAGGTTTTGACCGCGACCCAGGAAGTTGGATTCGTTCAGGCCAATTGCAATCCCGAAACCGTCTGAAATCGAGTAGCTACCACCAAGGCTCAACGAGCCGGTGGGCTGTTCTTCGACGTCCACGTCCACAATCACCTGACTGGGCGTGGACCCTTCGCGCGGCTCAACATCTGCCACGGCAAAGAATCCGAGGGCACGGATACGTTCGGCACTCTGGCGGATTTCGCGCGGGTTGAACGGATCACCTTCGACCGTATCGAACTGGCGGCGGATCACGCGGTCAAGTGTCGTTGTGTTGCCTTCGATGTCGATACGTTCAACAAAGATCCGCGGACCTCTGGTCAGAACAAACTGAACGTCCAGCGTCAGATCACGTGGATTGCGCGTGACCCGCGGTTCGACCCGCAGGAAATCTACACCCTGTTTCAAACCCAACCGTTCCTGGCGGGCGATCGAGCTTTCGATCAGCGACGGGGAATAGGTCACACCTGGACGGATTTTTAACGCTGCTTGATATGCGGCAGGGTCCACCCCGGGAATTTCACTGACGGTCGAAATCTTACCGAACGAAAATTTTTGCCCTTCGGTGATGTTCATCACCAGAAAGAAGGCGTCACGTTCGCGGGTAAATTCGACGTTTGCGCTGTTCACACGGAAATCGACGTATCCGCGCGACAGATAAAAGTCGCGGATGACCTGTTTATCAAATTCGATTCGGTCAGCGATAAACGTGTCGCCGCGCAGGAACGTGCGCAGAATGTTGGCTTGCTTAGTCTCAAGAACTCGGCGCAAGCGGCGATCCGAATATGCCCGGTTGCCGACAAAGCTAACACGCTCGACCTCGATCGTTGTGCCCTCGGCAATTTCAAAGACAAGATCGACGCGGTTGTCGCTGCGGCGTATGATACGCGGGATGACGGTTGCGGAAACGCGGCCCTGCGCGGAATAGATTTCGGCGATCTGATCTGCATCGGCTTCAGCAAGCTGAGGCGTGAAAACCCGACGAGGCTGAGAATTGATCGCCTCAAGCAGTACGTCGTCCTTTACGCGGCGGTTGCCCTCGATGCTGATCTGGTTGATCGTCGGATATTCTTCGACCTCGATCACCAGAGTGCTTCCACGCGGCGTCAGTTCAACTGTCTCAAAAACACCACTGTCAAGCAAACGCTGAAACGCATCGTTCAACTGTCCGGCGGTCACTGTCTGACCTGGCTGAATTCCAGTCCGGGCAATGATTGTCGAACTTTCGATCCGCCTGTTACCCTCAACATCGAACGAATTGATCGTGTAGTTTTGCGCGCGCGCAACCTCCGGCAGGAAGGTAAAGCTTGCTACAAAAACAAAAGAAAAAATACGTAGCGTCTGCCACAAAATATTGTTTGCTGGCTTCTGCCCCCCGCAGGATGTGCCTGCGCCTCGCCTATCAGTCATTTTTTTCTACCCGAATTTTAGGACTTTATTGTTGAGTAGCGAGATTAAGTTTCCTTGTCAAAAGACGAAAACACAAAGCGGCCCAATGGGCCGCTGCTAATCGTGTTCAATTATTGGTAAGAATCACATGTTGGCCAAGAAGGTCCAACCGCCAATCGCCAGCGCAGTCGCACCGAAAAACAGCAAAAAGTCCCAGTTCAACATGAACAGGAAGCTAAAGCTTTGATACGATTTTCGAAGTGCCTTGGTCATTTGAGCATCTGCCACATAAATTTGAGACGAGATAAAATTATCTGCGGATTGAGGCGAAATTGCGGCTTTTGTTGGCGCGTAAGGCCATAATCAGCAAAACAGATCGTTGGTCAGGGCGAAGATCATCAAGCCGAGGATCAAGGATACCCCTACCCCCATCAAAATCTTCAGCGCTCCATCGCTTGGCGGTTTGCCAGTTACAGCTTCATAGGCATAAAACACCAGATGACCGCCGTCCAAGGCCGGGATCGGAAACAGATTCAGCAAACCGACTGCTGTAGACAGCACAGCAATAAAGAAGATGAAGCTTTGCGCACCCTGGCTGGCCATCGCCCCCGAAGTTTCGGCAATACCAATCGGGCCGGTCATGTTGCAGGTGCTGATGGCACCGGTAATCATGTGCCAGATACCTGACAGTGAGCCGTCTATAACACGCAGAGTTTGACGTGCGCCGCCCGAAATGGATTCGAGAACACCAGCCGATTCAGTCGCAGGTTCCAGCATCATGCCGCCAACGATACCAATGCGCCAATGCGTGACAAAGCCGCCTTCTGCCTGTGGTTCATCGGTGCGGCGCGGGGCAAGGGCGAATTCAAGATCGGCCCCGTCGCGCCAGACATTCAAGAGCAGAACTTTCCCGTCGGACCCTTCGACATGCTCTTTCAACTGATCGAAAGCAAAGATTGGGTCTCCGTTGACCGAAGTGATGACATCACCGCGCTGAAGGTCGATATCCATGGCCGCACTGCGCGGGCTAACCTGCTGGATCAGTGGCGGAAACAGCCAGGGGCCGGTCACATCCATGGTCTGATCATCGCGGATGACCGTATAATCCAGAACAGGTTCCACCGGCAGCGCGTCAACAAAGTCTGTCCATGCGCCCTCCTCGTCGAAATCGGGCACCGCGACGCCGCCAATGGCGACGATCTCGTCACCGTCCTGCAATTGCTGAACAGTGCCGGGCAAAGGGTGCAAGGTCCCAACTGTCAGTGGATCTTTGGTCACGCCCTGGTTCAGGAAAATCAGGCCAAACACCAGGATCGACATGATGAAATTGAAAACCGGACCTGCGGCAACCGTGGCCGACCGGGCCCAAAGAGGTGCCCCATGCATGGTGCGACGCAGATCTTCAGGGCTTTGCTCGGAAATTTCCTCCATCGCCGTTTCGTCTTTGCCGGACGCCGCGTTCGCGTCGCCCAGGAATTTGACATACCCACCAAAGGGCAGCGCGGCGATCTGCCACCGCGTGCCGCGCTTGTCGATGCGGCTCCAAAGAACCGGGCCAAACCCGACCGAGAACACCTCGGCATGAATACCGGACCAGCGTCCAACAATGTAGTGGCCGTACTCGTGCACCGCCACGATCACCGAAAGTGCGATGACAAAGGCAATGATCGTATACAGCAAATTGCCGAACTGAGGGATCAGAGAAAGTACGTCCAAAATTCTATCCTGCTCGTTGGATGACGATGTCATCGACCCACGTACGTGCCAAATGGTCCGTTTGCAGCACGTTATCAAGGGTTAAAGGGGCATCAATAAGGTCGCCTGCGGCCTCAAACCTGTCCAGAACGGTCTCGACTATGTCGGCCATCTGAAGGAAACCGATTTCACGCGCAATGAACCGATCCAACGCCCGTTCTTTGGCGGCGTTGAATACAGCACCTGACAGGCCACCGCGTTCCATCACAGCGCGTGCCAAGCGCAGCGCGGGATACCGCGCCTCATCAGGTTCACTGAACCTGAGCTGCCTCAGTTTTCCAAGATCCAGCCGTTCGACTGGCAAGTCCTTCCGATCGGGCCAGTGCAAAGCGTACCCGATGGCGTGGCGCATATCCGGGGCGCCCATATGGGCCATGACAGCGCCGTCCTGGAACCCGACCAGAGCGTGAACGATGGATTCCGGGTGCACCAGCACTTCGATCTGATCCGGAGACACGCCGAAGAATTCTTTGGTTTCAATCAACTCCAACGCTTTGTTGAACATAGACGCGCTGTCGATTGTGATCCGCTGCCCCATATCCCAGTTCGGATGGCTCGAGGCTTGCTCGACTGTTGCATGTGCCAGTTTGCTCAGTGGCCAGTCACGGAACGCGCCGCCACTTGCTGTGATGATGATACGCTCGACCGCGGCCATATCCTCGCAGACAAGCGCCTGAAAAACGGCCGAGTGTTCGCTGTCGACCGGCAAAAGCCGCGCATTGTTCGCCTTGGCAGTCTCAAGAACCAACGCACCGGCGCAGACAAGCGTTTCCTTATTGGCCAACGCCAGCGTGCCGCCCTGCCTGAGCACTTCAAGACCCGGCTCTAAACCGGCGGCGCCGACAATGGCCGACATAACCCAATCAGCAGGCCGTGCCGCAGCTTCCGTCAGCGCATTTTGACCAGCGGCCACTTCGACGCCCGAACCCGCAAGGGCCGCGCGCAGATCATCCAGCCGGTTTTCATAGGCCGTAACTGCCAAATCTGCGTTCAAACGCCGGGCATCTTCTGCCAGTTTCTTGATATTCGCCCCACCCGTCAGAGCGACGACGTCATAGGACGCGGGGTCGCGATCAATTAGATCAATCGTGTTTTGTCCAATTGATCCGGTCGCGCCGAAGATTGAGATTTTGCGCATCACATCGCTCCGGGGGAATAGAGAATCCCGGCTATCAAAACAAAAAGGGCCGCGCCCATCATGCCGTCAAAGCGATCCAGAAACCCGCCATGCCCTGGGATCAAGTTCGAGCTATCTTTGACCCCGAACTTGCGCTTTGTTGCGCTTTCGACAATGTCCCCAGCTTGACTGGCCATCGACGCAAGCACCGAAATCACCACAAACATGACGCCAAAACCAGCATTCACGGCAAAGATCGTGCCAACCACAGCTGCTGCAGCCCACCCGCCTGCAGTGCCCGACCATGTTTTCTTTGGGCTGACCTTTGGCCAGAACTTAGGGCCGCCAAAGGTTTTGCCAACAAAGTATCCCGCAACATCCGTTGCCACGACCACCGAGATCAGCCAGACCATCCAGCCGAACCCCATGTTCTCGCGGATTGAGATGAAGCCCAGACCCGACGCAGCGATCCAGAGAGCAAAGAGTGCGTAGATACCCTTGGATCGACTGATTTGCCCTGCCCCGACCAAGGCCGGTGCAAGCAGGAATGGCAACGTATAAAGCGGCGGAAGATGATAGCTGAGCACGACCGCAACACCGGTGAGAATGCCCAACTGGATCGCGATACCATTGCGGTCCGGATCAATCATCCGCACCAATTCCCAGGTCATCAAGCCGCAGGCTAATGCGATAAAGGCTTCGAACCACAGCCCGCCCAGCCACACTTCGACTGAACCGATGCACACAAGCACCGCGGCAGACAGAACACGGGCGGTTAGGTCAGACCATCGGCCCTCACTCATGCCGGAACCGCTCCGAACCGCCGGTCACGGCTTCCAAAGTTTCGACACAGCCGTTCCAACTCGGCCGAGGTGAAGTCGGGCCATAGCGTGTCGATGAATTCGTATTCCGAATAGGCTGATTGCCACAAAAGAAAGTTGGATATACGGGCTTCGCCACTGGTTCGGATCACCAAATCCGGGTCGGGAAGAACATGCGTATCCAAATACTTGGGCAGAGTTTCCTCATCCACGTCATCGGGTCGCAGGCGGCCTTCGGCCACGTCACGCGCCAGCCGTTTGGTCGCCCGGGCAACCTCATCCCGCCCGCCGTAATTCAACGCAATGGTCAAGTGCACCAGATCGTTGTGCTGGGTTGCTACCTCCAAAGTGTCCATCAGTTCGGTCAGCTTGGAATCCAGACGAACCCGATCGCCGATAAAGCGCACGCGCACACCGGCTTTGGTCAGGTTGCGAGCTTCCTTGATGATGTACCGTCGAAACAGGCTCATCAACCCGGCGACTTCAACCTGGGTCCGTTTCCAGTTTTCAGTCGAAAAAGCAAATACTGTCAGATACTTGATACCCAACCCCGGACAGGCCTCGACTACTTCCCTTACCCGCCGGGCACCGGCCTGATGCCCAAACAGCCTGGGCCGGTTGCGCGCCTGAGCCCAACGACCGTTGCCATCCATGATGATGGCGACGTGGCGTGGTCCGGTAGCGGGTGAGGGTTGCGATGTGTCAGGCATTTCGTGGATCAGACCTGCATGATCTCTGCCTGCTTGGTTTCAAGCGCGGCATCTACGTTCTTGATCATCTGGTCGGTCAGGTCCTGGACTTCGCTTTCCCAGAACTTCTGATCGTCTTCTGACATGCCGTCAGCTTTGGCTTTCTTGATCTGATCCATGCCATCGCGACGGACGTTACGGATCGAAACACGGGCGTGCTCGGCATATTGCCCGGCAACCTTACCCAGCTCGCGGCGGCGTTCTTCGTTCAATTCGGGGATTGGCAGCATGATGATTGTGCCGTTCAGCTGGGGGTTGATACCCAGACCGCTTTCGCGGATGGCTTTCTCGACCTTGCCGACAAGGCCTTTGTCCCAAACATTCACCGTCACCATGCGTGGCTCGGGGACGTTTACGGTGCCGACCTGATTGATCGGGGTCATCGACCCATAAGCGTCAACCATGACCGGTTCCAACATCGAGGCCGACGCGCGGCCCGTTCGCAACGAGGCGAACTCGGTTCTCAGGTTGCCCATCGCGCCTTCCATGCGGCGCTTCAGATCGTCGGTGTCCAGTTCAAAATCGTCAGACATGCTGCTCACTCCCCGTCTTCAGGTGCTGTTTGCATGGCTCATAGTCCATCGCAATTGGGATGTATAGCAATGATGATCTGGAATTGAGCCAATGACCAGAGGTGTTTCTGGCATTTTCGGGTTCTTTCAATGGCAACTGAACCGGCCAACATTGATGTCAGCCGGTTCGACCATGTGCATAGGAATCAGGCGTTTACATCGACAACAACTCGGCCTTTGATCTGCCCTTTTAGGATATCCACACCCAATTGAGGCAGATCACCCAGCGTCGCGGGATGAACCATTGCCTCAAGCTTGTCCATCGGCAGGTCGGTTGCGACGCGTTGCCATGCGCGAACCCGGTTGTCATAGGGCTGCATCACACTATCGATGCCCAGCAGGTTGACACCGCGCAACAGGAACGGAATGACGCTTGCGGGCAGCCCTGCCCCTCCGGCCAGACCAACGGCTGCGACTGAGGCGCCATATTTCATCTGACCCAGTACACGGGCCAACATCTCGCCCCCCACTGCGTCAATGCACCCGGCCCAGGACTCGCTTTCCAACGGGCGTTTCACGGTTTCATTGAGATCCTCGCGTGGGACAATCGTGGTGGCGCCGAGTGATTTCAGATATTCACCCGCCTCTGGTCGACCTGTCACGGCAGCCACCTCATAACCTAAATTGGCCAGAATGGCGGTCGCAACCGAACCAACACCGCCAGCGGCCCCGGTGACTAGCACTGGACCATGTCCCGGCTGCATGCCTTGATCCTCAAGTGCCATAACCGCCAACATCGCTGTGAAACCGGCCGTGCCCACTGCCATGGCCTGACGCGTGTCCAGACCTTCGGGCAAGGGAACCAGCCAGTCGGCCAGGGCGTTGGCTTTTTGGGAATATCCGCCCCAATGCGCTTCACCCACGCGCCAGCCGGTCAGAACGACCTTGTCGCCCGGCTTATAGCGATCGTCCGAGGACGCCTCGACCGTGCCGCTGTAATCAACGCCGGGCACGTGCGGATAGCTGCGCACCAGCCCGCCGCCCTTCGGCGACATACAAAGGCCGTCCTTGTAGTTCACGGTTGAATACTCAACAGCGATTGTCACTTCGCCATGAGGCAGATCCCCAACGGAAAGCTGTTTGACCGAAGCGCTTGCCAGTCCGCTGTCTTCGTCCTTATCCATTACCAACGCATTGAACATTTAACTTTCCTTTCTTTTCAATCAGTCACCAGCCAGTGCTGATCCGAGATATGTCGTTCAAATCCAGAATTTATCCCGCACGGTTGCGCCACGCATTCCGTCCGGTGTTTCAATTTCGATCCGTGTGCCGGGTTCCCAATGGCTCAGTTTGACCATTCCAATTGAAACATTGGTGTTGAAATCCGGGGACCATGCGGCCGACGTAATCTGGCCAATCCGCTTGCCTGCAGCCACTACCGGCCAAGGGCGGTCGCATGGTGGTACAGCGTCGCCGTCGATTGCAATCGGACGGATTTGTTGCACCGGGCCCTCCTTGGCCACGCGCAGCAGAGCGTCTCGGCCAATACAACCGATTGCCGTATGGGTGTTACAGAACTTGCCCAAACCGCATTCGTGAGGGGTGTTGTCGTCGGTCATGTCGTTGCCGTATGACAGTAACCCACCCTCAATCCGTTCGATTAGATTGGGACAGCCCGCGCGGACGTGCAGGTCTTCACCCGCCGCGAAAAGGGCGCTCCACAAGGGCATACCGATGTCCGAACCCTCGACATAGATTTCGAAACCACCTTGTTTGGAATAACCAGACCGTGCGATTGCGAGTTCACGTCCCTCGAACTCGAACTTGTCGAATTTAAAGAAACGAATGTCACGCACCCGGTCGCCAAAAACACGGGCCAGCAGGTCATCCGCCTTCGGCCCCTGTATCGCCAGCGGAGACACATCGGGTTCGTCGACCAGCACATCCAGACGGTATCCGTTGGCAATGCCCTTGACCCAAAGCAGCAAGTCACTGTCGGCAATCGAAATCCACCACCGATCTTCCGAGAGCTTCACCGCCACAGGATCATTCAGCATTCCGCCTGTTTCATCGACAATGGGAACGTAAAAGCACTGACCGGGCAACATCCTCCGCAGGTCCCGTGGCGTCAGCATTTGCATCAGCCGCGCGGCATCCGGCCCACGCAGTTCGACCTGCCGTTCGCAGGATACATCCCACACCTGTACATGGGTTTTCAGATGCCGGTAGTCCGCTTCGACGGATTCAAAAACAGTGGGCAATAACATACGGTTATAAACCGTATATCCTTTAACCCCAGCAGCTTCGACACCATCAGAAAAAGGTGTTCGGCGCAGGCGACGCGAGAGTGAGATCTGAGCCACTTAAGCCTCCTCAGGCAAAAAAACCAGATCGCTCACCGGTGCAGCAGAACCTGTTTCGGTCAGCATTTGATGCAGCTGGCCCCGGTGATGTGTTTGGTGGTTGAAGAAATGAATGACGCATTGCGCATACGGTTTCGTGACATCGGCTTCTTTGGCGGCCGAGAACCATGTGAACGGGCCGCGCAGGTCCTCGTCATTCAAGGACGCGGCCCATTGGGTTGTCCGCTGGTCAATCTGATCGCGCAGGGGCAACCATTCTGCCAGATCGATACACAGTGACGGGCTTTCCGGGATACCGCCGCCGGGACCTTGCCCCTTGTCAAACCGCGACATCCATATCCAGTCCCCCCAAAGCAAATGATTTGCCGTGCCCAGGATCGAACCAAAAAACGCTCCGCGCTCGCGGGTCAGTTCCTCATTCGAAAGTGCGGTAAGAAACCCCTTCAACTGGCTGTTTTGCCAGTGATTATATCGGGCCATCTCTTGCGCATAGGCGGCGGTGATCATCACTTTGGCCCATGCCAGTCAATTGGGCAGATTTCGGCAGATTTTCCGCCAAAATCCCAGACACGGCCGTAGTCGCGCACTTTGGACTTCGTACCACGCGCAACGATGATGTCTGGCCCCATCCAATACTTCGAGTTCGACACCATGACCGGATGTTCCGGGTCTTTGCCGCCCAGCATCTCAATCTCACCCTGAATTTTGCGGCCAATCGCGATGCGGCGCTTGGTGCCGTCGCGCTCAATCTGGACTGGCGCGCGCTCGGCCCCGATAATCTCGCTGACCAGCATGGTAAACAAACCGGTGGTCCCGCCTGCCTGACCGCTGAAGATTTGCAACAGGCCGTTGTAGGCCTTGCCGCTGGCACGCTCATCGACATAAGCGGCCACTTTCCACTGCCCTTCGCCCATTCGGCCCGGAATATCGACCAGCAGCCCGACATTCAAACCGGACAGGTCTTCGCCTTCATAGTGGCCCTCATCAACGATAATACCCATCCACGCGTGGCAATGCCCCTCAGTCGGAGGATGCGCGCCCAATGAAACCACGCAAGGGCAGAACACATCGCACGAGCAGTTCAGGATCAATTCGCCTTTGATTGCCCAATCTGTCGGGCTCATCTCGCGCCGCTTGGGGTTGGGCATACGGCTATCAATGCGCTGACTAATCGGCAGCTTGTCGGCCTCGGGTTTTCTGTTCTTAGCCATAGGCTTATCCTCCGTAGCTTATTGGATAGACGAGCAGAACAAGGCCGCCCGCAATCAATGCAAATCCCATCGGTCGGGTCACTGCGTGCCCGATCTGGGGTAGTTTCTCCAAAACCATGAACAGGGTCGCGAGACCCATCCACAACAGGCTCATGACACCGCCAACAAAACCAAGCGCCATGAAGCCCCAGCAGCAGCCAACACAGAATGCGCCCAGTCCCAGCCCCATGCGCAATCCGCCGGTGAACCCGGTTTTCCAGTGCCCCAGGAAATAGGTCATGGGGGCATGGCAGACGCCGTGGCAGACCTCTTTCGCGCGGGTGAACTGAAATGCGCCGACGGCGATCATCAAGCCGCCCGCGAAATATCCGGATTTGCCAATGCCCAGCATGTCAACGACCCCACCAAACAACAGCGCCAACTGAACACCGGTGATCAAAGCTGCAAAGCCAACCCAGACGACCAGATACCCGGACAGAACACCCAACCAACCTGCGCGCGAGCCATTGGCGCTGCGGATCAGATCGTCATAGCTGCGCAACGTCGGCACGAGCGTCGGCAGCATCATCGCCGCCATCATGATAGCCCACATCCAGAACAGCGGGCCAAACTCGGCCATGGGCATATACATGTCCATGCGCGGGTCCATGGCCGCCATGGCCTGACCCATTGGGCCAGGGCGACCGATCCAATCCAGATCCATGTCTCGGCTCATGGTGAACATGACCCACCACGCGGACAGGATCAGGGTATAAAACCCTAGCCAAAATGCGTTGCGTAGAACTGTACGACTCACGCGCTCCTCCCGACTCAGTCCTTGCTTTTTAAATGTCAGACTTTTAAATGTCAGACAAATAAAAATTCACCAACGGTCCCCAGAATATGAAAATTGACCCCAAGAAGCCTGCTGATCTGTCTGCCCAGATCGCTCAGGCCATTCGCGATGCTATCATCTCGGGCGAATTGATCGTGGATGAACGCTTGCCGTCCGAGGCGGAATTGTCCGAACAGTTTAAAGTGTCACGCCCGACAGTACGCGAAGCTTTGAAACGTTTGGCAGCACAATCACTTATTCGCACACAGCGCGGTGCAAGTGGCGGTGCATTCGTGAACCGGTTGAGTTTTGAGGGCGCGTATTCGCAGCAGATCACGACCTCTACCCTGCTTTTGTCGATGAATGCCGTAAGCTTCGACACGGCCTGCGAAGCCCGCTTTGCTCTAGAGCGCGCCTGCGCCCCGTTGTCCGCTCAGCGACGGACAGCCGATCAGTTGGCTACAATGCGGGCCGAGATACACCGGCAGTCACAACCGGGCCTCACAGATGAGGCTTTCTGCGCATCTGACGTAGCGCTTCACCGCGCCCTTGTTGATGGTGCCGGAAATCCCGTGCTGTCCTATCAATTGGCCGGAGCGGTTGAAGCCATGCAGCCTTTGATGAATATGATCACCTTCACGGCACGATCCCGCGAGGCAATCATTGCTCTGCACAACCAGATCGCTGACGCTCTGGAAGACCGAGACTCGACCAAAGTGGACGCGACGCTAGTTGAACTTGAGAACTACACAAGGCAGTTGGCGCAGGACGTAGCACAGCAGCGAAGCAAGCCTGCGTAAGGAGAATGGGATGACAACCGGTTTGAACGTGATTGCCGCGCTCCTGACTATTGGGTTTGGCCTTTTCGGGTTTCTGGCGCCTAGCTTTACCTTGGGAGCCTTGGATCTGACCCCAACTGACAGCAATATGGGGCTGAGTGAAATGCGCGCATCTGTCGGCGGGCTATTCGTCGTCACTGGCGTGGCTGTTCTATATCTCAACAACCCCATGGCCTATGCCATGCTGGGTGTTGTCTACGCAGGCGCGGCATTGGGTCGGTTCGTTTCGGTCTTTCTGGACAACCCACCACTGGTCAAGGCAGTCACATTTGGCGGAATCGAGCTGGCTCTTGCGCTTTGGCTGATATTGGCAAACATCAACAGGGCTGCCTAAGCCACTGTTATTGCAGTGCGCGCCTGGCTAAAATCACGGTTTGCATCCGCCCGCACCCTCACCTATATAGAGTGTGTCCTTCGGGACTATGGACATAAACGCGCTCGTAATAAGCGGATCGGACCCGGGGGCGGTACCCGGCGGCTCCACCAACATCCTTCATTTGGGGATCATGGGGCCGAAATAGGATCGACGAACGTCTAAAGGGGTTAGCTTTGTCTCGGCGGGGTGCCACCGTATCGGCCCGAAAAGTACAATTGCAAATGACAATCGTGCTCCGGTTGCAGTTGCTGCGTAAGCAGTAGCAAGACCGAAACTTAAGCCCTTGCGCCTAGCCGCGTAAGGCGGGGTTCGCAGGTACCTGGCAACAGAAACCTGCACTTTCCACTTAAAGTCTGAGTTTTTCGCTGAGCATGTTCATGTTCAGAGTTTTTTCACTATTTGGTCTCATGCTGACCCCAGCAGAATAAGGAGAGCTGGGATGTCGCACGCAGATCTACTCAGAGAGTGGTATTCCGAAGTTTGGGAAAACGGCAATACGGACGCGATTGACCAGTACTTTGCCCCCGAAGCCATGGCCGAAGGGCTTATTCCGGAAATGCAAGTCGGTGCGGATGATTTCCGGGAACTGGTCATGGCCTTTCGCCATATCCTTGGGGACATTCAGGTCGATATGCCCAAAATCATCGAGAACGGCGATTGGGTATCCGCCATCATTCACCTGCGCACAACGCGCGCCGACAATGGTGCCCCGCTTCAGGCGACTGGCAGCGTCATGGGGCGGATCAAAAATGGTCGGATGGTTGAAGCGTATAATCAGTTCGATTTCATCTCACTCTTCGAACAGCTCGGCCAATTTCCGCAGGACACATTGCCAGTGTGTATGACCGGTCAAAGGCTGGATTGGGCTTGACCATATAAGCAATCTTGACCCCCTAAGCGCTAACGCGGTAGCAAGTGCCATGGGGTAAGATTGCGAACACCCCGTGAGGCGTCAGCCCAAGTTTCGCATGTATCCGACAAAACCAGGAGACATGCTATGCCCGCACCAAACTCGATCACCCCAAAGCAATTGTTAAGACTTATCGGCACGCCGCAATCCCCCATACTGATCGACATCTGTATGGATGCGGATTTTGAGGCTGACCCCTATCTTATCCCCGGCTCAATACGCCTTCCTGCGAAGGATATCGAAGGGCTGGTCAACCTGATCGGTGACCGACCTGCAGTCGTGATTTGCCAGAAAGGCAAGAAGCTCAGCCAGGCCGTCGTCTCGTGGTTGCGAGGCGAAGGTGTAAAAGCCGAGTATCTGGAAGGCGGTATGTTTGCATGGCGAGACATGCCAGACGCGCCGCGTGTACCTGCGAAGGCGTTTTCGATACTGCAGCCCGAAGGATCCCTTTGGGTGACCCGACACCGCCCAAAGATCGATCGCATCGCCTGTCCCTGGCTGATCCGGCGGTTTGTGGACCCAAATGCCCGGTTCCTGTTTGTTGCCCCGTCGGAAGTCGAAGCCACCGCTGCAATATTTGACGCGACCCCTTTTGACATCGAAGGAGCTCATTGGAGCCACCGGCAAGACAAATGCACCTTTGACGCTATGCTGGACGAATTCGCACTGCACACGCCCGCGCTGGATCGGCTTGCAACTGTCATTCGGGCCGCAGACACCAATCGCCATGACCTTGCACCAGAAGCCGCCGGGTTGCTTGCGGTCTCTGTCGGATTGTCCCGGCAATACCGTGACGATCACGAAAACCTTGCTGCAGGAATGCACCTGTATGATGCGCTGTATCGCTGGGCGCGCGACGGGTTTGAAGAACAACACGACTGGCCGACGGATCGCAAGTCATGACCCCGACATTATCGGAGCTGGTCCGTATCTTTGGGCGCATTGGGCTTTTGTCTTTTGGGGGACCGGCGGCGCAAATCTCACTGATGCATCAGGAACTGGTGGAAAAACGCCCGTGGCTGGACGAGCAATCGTATCTGCGGGCGCTATCGCTTTGCATGCTGTTGCCCGGACCCGAGGCCATGCAACTTGCCACATATGCCGGCTGGCGGCTGCGCGGCGTGACTGGAGGGTTGATCGCTGGCGGCCTGTTCGTCATTCCCGGCGCGCTGATCATCGCCGTTTTGGTCGGGCTTTATGCAGCTTTCGGGGACCTGCCACTGGTTCAGGCCGCTTTCCTTGGGGTGAAGGCAACGGTAATCATCATTGTCCTTCAAGCGCTTAGAAACCTGTCGCGCAAAGCCCTGACCGATGTGGAGCACCGGGCAATAGCCGGATTGGGCTTTGTCGCAATCTTTGCCTTTAACCTGCCTTTTCCCTTGATCATTCTGGCCGCAGCTCTTTGGGGGTATCTGAGTTTCAAGGGTGAGGCCAACACCGCCCAAACACCCCCTGCCCCAAGTGCGACGCGCCCGCGGCGCACCTGTGCCATCTGGCTGACCCTATGGCTTGGCCCATTGGTGTTGCTGAGCGTGACTGGTCAGAAATTGCTGAGCGATCTCGGGTGGTTCTTTGCCCGCCTGGCCGTTGTTACGTTCGGCGGCGCTTATGCGGTTCTGGCGTATATGACCCAAACCGTCGTGGACAAATATCAGTGGATCAGCACAGATCAGATGATTGATGCGCTGGGGCTGGCCGAAACAACGCCGGGACCTCTGATACTGGTGACACAATTTGTGGCCATGCTGACGGGACAGATTTCGGGCGGCATCCCTTTGGCACTTGCCGCCGGCGCGGTGGCACTTTGGGCCACCTTTGTCCCGTGTTTCCTGTGGATCTTCCTAGCCGCACCATATCTGGACCAGTTGGCCGCCCGTCCACGGCTGTCCGCAGCCCTGCACGGGATAACGGCAGCGGTAGTCGGTGTGATTCTCAACCTTTCCGTGTGGTTTGCTCTTAATGTTCTTTTCGGAACAATCCCGGAATTGGCATGGGGACCCTTAACCATCCCGTGGCCCGAACTTGCGACACTGAACACAAAAGCGCTGGTTTTGACGTTCATGGCCGGGGTGTTGATATTCAAGCTAAAATTCGGCATGGGAATGACTTTGGCCCTGATGGCCGTGGCCGGAGTCGGTTTTCATTTTCTTTGAACAATCCACCCCCTCCCGGTCTTTCGTTTCCGAACGAATCCCCTATGCTTGGGATAACCACTTTTGAGGATGACACATGTCGCAGGACATTGACTATGGAACCCTGATGCACACCGCCATGCGCGGCCTCATTCAGAAAGTTCTGACCAACGTTTCTGAAAACGGTCTGCCTGGGGCGCATCATTTCTTTATCACGTTCGACACACGGCAGGACGGAGTTGAAATAGCTGACTGGTTGCGCGAACGCTATCCCGAAGAAATGACTGTCGTTATGCAGCACTGGTTCGAAAACCTTGAGGTTGGCGACAACGGCTTTGCGATTACGCTGAATTTCGGCGACGCGCCCGAACCTCTTTATATTCCGTACGATGCGATCAAAACCTTCGTGGACCCGTCGGTTGAATTCGGGTTGCGTTTCGAGAGCCCCGAAGACGAAGAAGAGGTTGCGACCCATATCGTTGATGAAACGATTGAGGTTGAGGAAGCTCCGGTCCAGCAAGACGCGGATGTCGTTTCACTGGACAGTTTCAGAAAGTAAGCTCGGACTTACAAACCCCGCCTCTCGCGGGGTTTACTGTTTTTCGAGGAACGTATCGACCGAGCGGGATTTAATCCCGTTACGGAACCGCGAAAAGGACAGGTTAAGCCCACCGTCGGCCAGCGTGCGATCGAACTGCTGCAGTTCATAGCCACCGTTTTCATCAATGAACAACGAGAAAACCGTCAGAGTCTCGCCCTCGATCCGGCCCCAGACGAACGGTTCACCTTGCATCGGGTCCAGGGGCACCTCGTGACCAAATACATTGCGCTTCATCGCCGCTGAATACACGTCGGACCTGTCAGATTGCTTGAAATCGATCGAGAAGGATTGATCTTTGACCCGGCCGTCCGGCTTATAGGTCGTGGTTTTCCAACTGACGTTGAACCCTTCTTTCGTTTCATGGATCGAAACGCTCATATCGCGTGGGGTTTCTGTACCATCATCGTCAACTAAATTGGCTGAACCGACGTAATCCCCGATAAAGGGCGTGATGTCCCCGGCCTGGGCCTGAAGATTGGAAAAGATAAGCCAGAATACGGCACCCACCGCGAATGCGATAAGCCGCAGCGGATTAACCCCGTTAAATTGCAGCACCTGACCCTCCAGCGTTTTGATCTTGCTATTCTACCCCAGTCACAGGCGCACACAATGGTCCTAGTACCTGTGTATCAAAGAAAAATGCGCCGCCCCAACGCCTATACCTTTGGTCGGCTTACGCTTATGGTGCGCGCAACTGGCCGATTGCGCGATGACGCCGTCACGGGTAAACGGCATACGACTGCATACTAGACGGAGTGACCGATGTCCCAGACCCGCACCGAATCCGACAGCTTTGGCCCGTTGGAAGTTCCCGCCGACAAATATTGGGGTGCACAAACTCAACGCTCGATCATGAACTTTCCGATCGGCTGGGAAAAGCAACCCGTCGCCATCGTGCGTGCGCTGGGCGTCATCAAAAAGGCCTGTGCGATGGAGAACAAAGCCATCGGCAAGCTGGATGCCAAGATCGCCGACGCTGTTATTCAGGCCGCGGGCGAAGTGATTGAGGGTAAGTTTGACGACAACTTCCCGCTGGTCGTGTGGCAAACCGGTTCGGGTACTCAGTCGAACATGAACTCGAACGAAGTAATCGCCAATCGCGCGATTGAGATCATGGGCGGTGTGATCGGTTCCAAAGAGCCTGTGCACCCGAACGATCACTGCAATATGGGGCAATCGTCGAACGACACGTTCCCGACCGCAATGCACATCGCCACTGCGATGAGCGTGCGCGACGTATTGCTGCCCGGGCTTGAGAAATTTGCATCCGCGCTGGAAGCGAAAGCCAAAGAGTTTGCCGGTATCATCAAAATCGGCCGCACACACACTCAGGATGCGACCCCTTTGACCCTGGAACAGGAATTCGGCGGCTATGCGCACCAGATCCGTCAGGGTATCGCCCGGGTCGAAGCCGCAATGCCTGGCATCTATGAACTGGCGCAAGGCGGCACCGCCGTCGGCACCGGTCTGAACACGCATGATGGCTGGGATGAGGCCGTCGCCAAGAACATGGCTGACATCACCGGCCTGCCCTTCGTTACCGCGCCCAACAAGTTCGAAGCGCTCGCGGCCCATGATGCCATGGTCTTCCTATCAGGCGCGCTGGCGACCATTGCTGGCTCTTGCTACAAAATCGCCAACGACATCCGGTTCCTGGGCTCTGGCCCGCGATCGGGCTTGGGTGAGCTGATCCTGCCAGAGAATGAGCCGGGTTCGTCGATCATGCCCGGAAAGGTGAACCCGACACAGGCCGAAGCGCTGACACAGGTGGCCGCACATGTAATAGGCAACGATGCAGCGATGAAGTTTGCGGGTTCGCAGGGCCATTTCCAGCTGAACGTCTACAACCCGATGATGTCGTACAACTTGCTGCAATCCATTCAGCTGCTGGGTGATGCCACCGACAGCTTTACCGAGCGTATGCTGCTGGGCATCAAGGCCAATGAACCACGCATCGATAAGCTGATGAAGGAATCCCTGATGCTGGTCACGGCGTTGGCTCCGACCATCGGTTACGACAACGCCACTACTGTCGCCAAAACGGCGCATAAGAACGGCACGACCCTCAAGGAAGAGGCCATTGCGCTGGGCTTTGTCGATGAGGAGACATTCGATGCGGTCGTACGCCCCGAACACATGATCGGCCCCAAATGATCGCGTGGCGTAAGTTTGCCAACCTGTGCCTGCTAATCGCAGGCACAGCGACCTCAGCTCAGGCTGACCTGTTCAACCTGATCGACTCTCGGCTGGAATGGATGCAGGACGTTGCTGCGTTCAAACACGCCAATGACCGCCCGGTGGAAGACCTCGAGCGTGAAAAAGTCGTAATTGACAAGACCTTGGAACAAGCAGCGCTTTCGGGTATTGACCCGGACAGCGCGCAGCTGTTTTTCGAAGTGCAGATCGAAGCCGCGAAAGAGATTCAATCCTGTTGGATTGAACGGTGGACCGAAGACCAAACCTCTGTTCCCGAAAGCTATGCGGATCTGATGACCGAGGTGCGCCCCGCTCTGTTAGATCTGGGCGGACAAATCCTTGAGACAATGTCGGATCAACCACCGGTTTCAACTGCGTTGCAGGCCGATTTTCTAGACACCGTGAATGTCGAATGCCTTTCAGATGACAGCCGTGCGGAATTGTTCGATAGTCTGACCAAAGTGAGACATGCGCAATGACGGAACCGGTCAATCTGAACAAGTTTCGAAAAGAAAAAGCGCGGACCGAAAACAAGGCCCGTGCTGACCAAAATGCCGTCGCTTTTGGCCGCACCAAGGCCGAAAAGGATCTGGCAAAAAAGCAGCAACACAAGCTGCGCCAGGACCATGAAGGCCATAAGTTGGACAAATGAGCGGACGCCCGGTCAAACGATCCCTGACGCTGAAAGGCCATCGGACATCCGTATCGCTGGAAGATGAATTCTGGCAGGCGTTCCGGACCATTGCCAAGGAAAAAAACTTACCGATCAACGCTCTGGCGGCCGAAATTGATGTCGAGCGTGACCCGGACATCGGACTTGCATCGGCCATACGGGTTTTCATTCTGAACTGGTATCAATCCAAGTAAATCAGTCTTGCTCTGACATCCAGAAACCGCTTACAGTAAGGGGGAACAAAAGGAGTACGAAGCGGTGGTTGATACAGTTCTAGGTCCAGACGGAAAACCACGCTGCGCGTGGTGTCAGGCCGCGCCCGAATTCTTTGACTACCACGATCAGGAATGGGGGTATCCGGTTGGCAATGACCAGCGTCTGTTCGAAAAGCTATGCCTCGAAAGCTTTCAATCCGGTCTAAGCTGGCGCACGATTTTGTCCAAGCGCGAGAACTTTCGGAAAGCTTTCAAAGCTTTTGATATCAACGCAGTAGCCGCGTTTGATAATGCAGATACAAAGCGCTTGTTACAAGATGCAGGAATTGTGCGACATCGTGGAAAGATCGAGGCCGTGATTAACAACGCACGCCGCGCGCAAGAGTTAATCGCTGCCGAAGGGTCTCTGGCCGCATATGTGTGGCGGTACGAGGCGGATACACCGCCTGCCCCGCAAACCGCTTCAACGTCGCCGGAATCTGTGGCGATGTCAAAAGACCTGAAGAAACGGGGCTGGAAGTTTGTCGGGCCGACGACCGTGTTTGCCTTTATGCAGGCAATGGGGCTGGTGAATGATCACGCCGAAGGTTGCGTCATGCGTGAAAAAGCGGCGCAGTTGCGCCGCGAATTCACCAAACCCCAATAGTGTTTAGATTGACGCACGGAAAATCTTGTCGATGTTTCCGCCCAAGGCCGCGTTGAACTCGGCATCTGATTGCTTTTTTGACAATCCTTCGGTCAACGCGCGCGAGAAGGACGCGATCATCTTACCATTCTGGCCTAGCAGATCGCAGGCCTGTTCCGTCGAATAACCGCCCGACAGCGCAACCACGCGTAGAACACGCGGATGATCGGCCAATTCGTCATAGAGGTTAGCTTGGTTAGGGATCGTCAGCTTGAGCATGATGTCCTGTCCGTCAGCCAATTGATCAAGGTTTTTCAGGATTTCAGCCTTCAGGATGTCCTCGGCGTCGGCTTTGGTGGCGGAGTTGATGTTCACCTCGGGCTCAACAATCGGAACCATTCCGGAAGCCATGACTTCACGCGCAACGTCGAACTGCTGTGCAACAACTGCTGCGATGCCTTCGGCGTTTGCCTCATGAATGACCGAGCGCTCCTTGGTTCCGAAAACACCATCGGCTTTGGCCAATGTTGCGGCCAGACCCGGGATGGGTTTCATCATCTGAACGCCATTCGCTTCGTCTTCCAAACCTTTGTCAATCTTGAGGAAAGGTACAATGCCTTTCACTGACCACAAATAGTCGGCGACCTTCTGACCATCAATTTGCTCGCCCAGAGTGCGTTCGAACAGGATCGCGCCGATCACTTTGTCCTTGGTGAAATCATCCGCCAGAATGATCCGCGCACGCATTTTTTGGATTTCACCGAACATCTCTTCGTCCGAGCTGTATTCAGATGCGTCCACGCCATAAAGCGCCAGCGCCTTGGGGGTCGAGCCACCGCTTTGATCCAATGCTGCGATGAATCCTGCGCCGTTGGACATTTGTGTGCGCTGTTCTACTGATGACATAAGACTTTCCCGTTCAATATGATTCCGCGATTTCAAACCGCATACAACAAGGCGTGATAGGATGGTAGTTTGTTAGCGCTCAACCAAGCGCAACCAAATTCCATCTTTCGACCGAACGGTCAAATGTGCGACCGGTATGGGCGTTTGTCCCTCGACCAGCTCGAACCGGAAGTGTCGCAACAGCATGGATAACAGAAGCGGCCCCTCGATCATGGCGAACCCGGCACCGGGACATACACGGGACCCTGTCGAGAATGGAATGTACGCGTTGCGCTGACAGGTCTTTCCATTCTCAGTTCCCCACCGGGTCGGATCGAACTCGTCGGGACAGTCCCAGAGCCTTTCCTGCCGATGCAGATGCCACGGACTTATCACGATTTGCGACCCTTCGGGGACATCCCTGTCCCGGAAACGTTCGGGGCATTTCGCTTCACGCACCATCATCGGCACGGGCGGATAAAGCCGCAGCGCTTCGCGGAACACATCCCTGCTGAGCTTTAGCCGCGCCATTACAGAAAAATCAGGCGAGTCGAGCGCCACAGCTTCCTCAGCCAGACTGTCCTGCCATTCGGGATACATGGCCATCAGGTACAACGTCCAGGCCAGTGCGGACGCGCTGGTTTCGTGCCCGGCAAGAAAGAAGATCGCCACCTGATCAACCATTTCCTGCGTGTCAAACCTACGCCCGGTTTCGGGATCACGCGTGGTCATGATCTTGGTTGCCAGATCATTCGGCGCGCTACCACGAGCGATCAGTTCAGCCCGGTCCGCCGTAAGTCGCTGGATTAGCGCCCTGATATCCTTTACATTCTTCTTGGTGCGCCACGAATGCGGCCGTGGAAACCACTTTGGCAGGGGGACAAAGGCCGCAATGTTCAGAATGGGTTGTTCACGCTGATAATTACGAAACTTGTTAAATACCTGAGCTGCGATTTCGTGTTCAATGGGCACCGAAAACAAAGTGCGAAAGATGACATCCGCCGCGATATGGCTGGTGACCTCTTCAAACTCAACGAAACCACCTGCCTGCAGGCGCAACCGATCCACCGCTGCTTGACCAGCCGCATGCATTGCCGGAAACGTCTCTCTCAAACGGCCGCCTTCGAACGCGGGATCAATGATCCTGCGCTGCCTCTTCCACGTGTCCCCATTGGTCAAGAAGACAGAGTCCCCCAGCAACGGGCGCAGCCCCTCACTTATGCGGTTAGATTTGGGGAAGTCATCAGGGCGTTTTTTCAGAACTGTGTCGATCAATTCTGGCTGATTCACCAGGTATGATCGAAAGAACGGCGTCCGAAATTCAGCCATCCAGGCGCGGTATAGCCTTTGGGGTTGGGCTGACAGAACGTCCTTGCGAAACAACCTCAGATACCGCCAAAGCGATACTTTATCAGGGCGTGAAGGTGGCTTGGGCGGCGTCATGCCTTCACCGAGATGTACTTTGAGACCGGCTTATCCACCCGCGATTTCGACGGTGCCCGCCCCTCAAACCTCTGACCTAAGGTTTGAGGCCCGGCAGTGATGCGAAAATAGTCATACCGATCGGGCTTGTCGAAGGCGCAGAGATACTGGAAATGCAGGCGGAAGAATTTCCAACGCAATGCTTGCCATCGCTCAGGGGACAGGGTCTGCGTGAAGGCCGCGGACAGAACCAGTGGCCATATTTTTTCTTCCGCGGCCACGCCACTGACTGAGACCGGGTCACACAGCGCAAAGGAACACCCATCACCGGGGGCCGAGACATCGACCCATGTCAGGTTCTCTTGCTCCGACAGGAATTGCAGATCGGCCCGCAATTCATGCGCTTGGGGCAGAAAAGATACCATCGGCACCACCTGTCCCAACGTTAGGAACGAAAATACAGGGCCGTCATCACGTTGACTGTTGTCGCGGATAACATCGGCCATAACGCTGACACCCAGATGGGCCCCTGAACTGTGGCCAACAACCAGCACCTCGTCTGCGTCTGAATTCAGCGCCTCTTGGATCAACGCACCGAATGCACGCAGGCGATTGCGTAATTCAACTGGCGTCGCCCCTTTGAGTTTTGCGGAATAGGCATAATCATGCATCAGGTAATAGGCAAAAAGCTGACCGTCTTGCCGGCGAAACCAGCGCATCAGAGCGTAAGCGGCCCCAACCGCAAGGATTACGCCCATCCAGCCGATAAACGGCATCAAAACCCATGTCATGGCCCCGGCTAGCAAGATCGCCAACAGCAGTTGAGCCAGCAACATTCCAACCGGATATAGTGCGGCAACCACCGGCCCCTTGCGCAACCGCATCAGGCGCCACAGTGTTCCTGACGACATATAGATCCACGCGGTCCGCACCAATTGCAGATAGGTCGCCGGGATCGAGTTCGACATGCTGTCACGAACTAGGTCCGACCAGACAAGAACATCAACATCAACCTGAACTTCGGTCCCGTCCTGACGTGAAGTGACATGCCACCCATAGGGGCCATCGCCAGACTTGGCGGACGTCGAAATTTCATAACCGGAAATCTCGGCCTGCAGCTTGCCTTCGGTACGGTAAAGCTCCCGATATCGCCGCGGCGGAATCGGGTCGTAGCCGGGTATATAGAATACCCGGCGTCTACACACCCGAGGTTGATTTTTCTGACTGCTCATGGCCTTACCTTCTGCGGCGCAGGTTAACCCAGCATTGGGGCCAAGGTAAGTCAGATCAGCAGATCATCCAAAATTCGCCAGCGCCGGGAATGTCTCTAACAGCCACCAGCTGAATTCCGTGAACAGACCGGTGATCAGCATGATGCCCACGAACAGCAACAAGCCACCCATCACCTTTTCGATCGTACCCATGTAAGGCTTGATCCGGTTCATCACCGACATAGACCGGTTCAGAAACATTGCAGCCAGCAGAAATGGAATACCCAGGCCCGCCGCATAGACGCCCAACAACAGGGTTCCCCGCGCGACCGAGGCCTCGGACGCGGCCAGTGACAAGATCGCCCCCAGCTGCGGCCCAATGCACGGTGTCCATCCAAATGCAAAGGCCAGACCAAGGATATAAGCGCCAAACACTGATCCACCAGAATCACCGGTCTCAATCCGCGCTTCGCGGTCCAGAAACGGGATACGGAAGACGTTCAGAAAATGCAGGCCAAAGACGATGACCACTGCGCCAGAGATCTTTGCGAACAACACCTGGTTCTGCAGGACAAACACCCCGAAGGCAGAAGCGGTGAAACCCAGCAACAAAAACACCGTAGACAGGCCCAGAACAAAGAACAGGGCGGCCAAGGTTGCCTTGCGGCGTGCTTTCGCCTCATCCTGCATCTCGTTGATCGTCACACCGCTCATGTAAGCCAGGTACGGCGGAACGATAGGCAGAACGCAGGGCGACAGAAAGCTGATCAGCCCGCCCAGCATCGCGATGAACATGGCAGGCAGCAGGCCCGCGTCTATGATATCTATTCCGAACATGTTCAAGCACATATGGTATGAGGCGGCCAAGGTCACGGGGCCAATCGGTCACATCCTCGTGGTTGCACGCTGGACACCCCGCCAAAGTGGAAATATCTGAACCTTATGTCAAATTCGTCAGAAACACTCGATGCGCTGGGTCTGTTGTGCCCTCTGCCCGTCCTGAAAGCGCGCAAGCGTTTGAAATCCATGCCTGCCGGGGCCGTTTTGCGCGTGCTGGCAGATGATCCTGCCGCCATAATTGATGTCCCGCATTTCTGTTCTGAGAGCGGGCACCAATTGCTGTCGCAGGAAGACGCAGACGGCCATCAGATCTATTTGATCCAGAAATCTCACTAAGACCGGCCAAAAAGAAAAAGGCGGGCACCTGGCCCGCCTTTTTCTTGTTACTGACCCAGTGACCACCAGCCACGCCGTTTGGGTTTGGCGGGCTGCTCCGGTTCTTCGGCCACGACCTCCAGAACCGGCTCAGGGGCTTTTTCAACCAAGATGTCCTCTGGTTCCTGCGGGTCTTCTGCAACCACCTCAGCAACAGGTTCGGGTTGTTCAGCCGCTGCAGGTTCAACCTGTTCTTCAACGACGCTTTCCGCCTCGGGCGCGAGCTGCTCTGCCGCGGTTTCAGTTTGTTCAACTTTTTCGGCAGTTTCGACAGGGGCTTCAACAGGTGCGTCTGTCGCGCCAGTTTCCTCGGCCGGTGCTTCAGGGCTTGCGGCCTGAGCATCCTTGCTCACAACAGCTTCAGCGGCGACTTCTTCCGTAGCTTCAACAGGTTCCGCGTCCTTCTTCTTGCGGCGCGGTGCACGGCGACGCTTGGGCTTGGCCGCTTTTTCTTCTTCGGCAGGCTCAGGTGCTTCACCCTCAGGCTTTACGTCATCCGCCGCTTCGGTTTTGGCTTCATCCGATTCCTCGGACGCCGCCGCGTTACCCTCTTCAGCGTTCACCTCAGGGGTTTCGTCAGAACCATTGCTCTTCTTCCTACGGCGGCGACGACGCTTGCGCTTGGGCTTAGCCTCCTCTTCGGCCTGAACGGTGGTTTCCTCTTCGACCGGCTCTTCCTCGCTGGCGTCGACAAGATCCATCAGGGACGCATCCACGGAAACAACGGGCGCGCTGGCTTCGGGAACGATCCGGCTTGCCGTCTTGAATTTCTCCATCGAGAAATCCGGGCTGACTAGATGTACGTCGCCTTCAACACGTACAGACAGGCCATAACGGGCCTCAATCTGTGCGATATGCTCGCGTTTCTGGTTCATCAGAAAGTTGGCGATGCTGACTGGGCAACGAACAAGCACCTCGCGTGAGCGGCGGCGGGTGCCCTCCTCTTCGATTTGACGCAAGATGGTCAGCGCCATGTTGTCGTCCGAGCGGATCAGGCCAGTGCCATGACAGGCCGGGCATGGCTGTGTGGTCGCCTCCAACATCCCAGGACGAAGACGCTGGCGGCTCATCTCCATCAGGCCAAAGCCCGAGATGCGGCCGACCTGAATGCGCGCACGGTCTGTTTTCAGCCGTTCCTTCATACGCTTTTCGACGGCCAGATTGTTCTTTCGCTCGTCCATGTCGATAAAGTCGATGACGATCAGACCGGCCAGGTCGCGCAGACGCAGCTGGCGGGCCACCTCTTCCGCGGCCTCAAGGTTGGTCTTGAGCGCGGTTTCCTCGATCGAGCCTTCCTTGGTCGCCCGGCCGGAGTTCACGTCAATCGCGACCAGCGCCTCGGTCACGCCGATCACGATATAGCCACCGGATTTCAGCTGAACGGTCGGGTTGAACATCCCCGCCAGATAGCTTTCGACCTGATAGCGCGCGAACAAAGGCAGCGCGTCTTCATACCGTTTCACATTCTTTGCGTGTGACGGCATGATCATCTTCATGAAGTCTTTGGCGATGCGATAACCGCCTTCACCCTCGACCAGAACCTCATCAATTTCGCGGTTATAAAGATCGCGGATCGACCGTTTGATCAGATCGCCTTCTTCATAGATTTTCGCGGGCGCAATCGATTTCAGCGTCAGTTCACGGATTTGCTCCCACATGCGCTGCAGGTATTCATAATCGCGCTTGATCTCGGATTTCGTCCGCTTGGCACCCGCAGTCCGGATAATCAGGCCCGCACCGGTTGGCACGTCAATTTCCGCGGCAATTTCCTTGAGTTTTTTACGGTCCGGCGCATTGGTGATTTTGCGGCTGATCCCGCCCCCACGCGCCGTGTTAGGCATCAGAACGCAATACCGACCTGCCAGAGACAAGTAGGTGGTCAGAGCAGCACCCTTGTTGCCACGCTCTTCCTTTACGACCTGCACCAGCAAGACTTGGCGGACCTTGATAACCTCTTGAATCTTATAGCGACGTGGCCGCGGCTTACGCACCGGACGAATGTCCTCGCTGTCATCTTCGTCGGCGACGGATTCGATTGAATCGTCCTTCGAGGTCGCATCAGCCCGCGCTTCGACATCGGACTTTTCGTCATCTTCAGACGTGGTGTCCTCAGAGGCTTCCGACTCTTCCACGGCTGCCTCCGGTTCGTCACCGGCAACCTCGGAATCTTCAACGGATTCCTCTGCGGCAGCTTCGACAGAGTCATGCTGAGTACCATCGGCGGCTGCTTCCTCATCTTCTGCAGGGGCTTCGGCCACTTCCTCGACCTCAGCAGCACCTTCTGCTTCTGCCACAACTTCAGCATCAACTGGCTGTTCCGAAGATTCAGCTTCAATAGGTTGCTCTTTGGTTACTTCGTCATCGACCGGCTCCTCCACCGGAGTTTCAGCCACACGATCAGCCGGAGAGGTGCCTTCCGGAACCGACATGTCGGCCCCTTCTTCACCTTCGTCCAAATCGATGGTTTCCATGCCGGTGGGTTCGGATGAAACCTCAATCGACTCTACGGCATCATCGGATTTTACATCCGCAGCCTTCGTGCGCGAACGCGAGCGACGCTTTTTAGGCTTCGACTCTTCGGCTTCATCCCGCGCCTTCATTGCCTCGGCATAGGCGCGCTCTTCTTCCATCAGCGCTTCGCGATCTGCGACCGGAATCTGATAGTAATCCGGATGGATTTCCGAAAACGCCAGGAAACCGTGCCGGTTCCCGCCGTAATCCACAAAAGCCGCCTGTAGGGACGGTTCGACCCGGGTTACTTTTGCAAGATAGATGTTGCCAGCAAGCTGGCGTTTGTTTTCGGATTCAAAGTCGAACTCCTCAACCTTGTTTCCGTCAACCACCACGACCCGGGTTTCCTCCGCGTGGGTGGCATCGATAAGCATTTTCTTAGCCATGTTTCCTTGGTGCACCGCGCCAAACGCGTTGTCCTTACCCGTCCGGGGGGACGGGCGCTTTTGGGGTGGTGTCTTGTCAGGGCGATTTCGGACGGCGCGCGGCAGGGTCTGGCGCTGTGGCCCCCTGCCCGTATACTCAATCGTTGCGCGCGCGTCATCGCGGTTCTTCTCCGACAGGCGCAGATCTAACCGCTGCCTGCCCATTTATTCCTTTCGCCCGCTTTTGCGAGCTCAGGCGTTCAACTGCCCCCTTGGGGGCATAATCGGTCTGCTTTGCCTTGCGGGATTGATCACCATCAACGACAGAGCAGCGAAACTCAAAGATTCGGGACTTTTGGGCGCAAATGAGCCCTGCCCGTCCAGATACAATAAAAGCAGTCCTGTGGAAAACACAATGGGCAAACTGCGAGAAGAACAACACAAAGCCCCGGGATCACTTCATCTGGCCAAAAAATATCCCGGGGGTGATTTGAGCCGTAGGATCAAAAGGGGGCTGGCCCCCTCTCTTTCTTACAAATAGTCCGAGCGCTGCAGCCCGTATTTCGCCATCTTCTCGTTCAAGGTCCGACGTGGCAAACAAAGTTCGTCCATCACAGATGCAATCGAGCCCTTATGGCGCCGCATCGTGTTGTCGATCAGCATCCGCTCGAACGCCTCGACATATTCCTTAAGCGGCTTGCCTTCGGTCGTCATGACGGGCTGCATCTCTTCGTGATCAGACATCAACAACGACGCAATCGTCCCCGACCCACGCCGCGATTGAAGAACAGCCCGTTCCGCGATGTTGATCAACTGCCGCACATTTCCAGGCCATGGCGCCTGTAACAGCTGCGCCGCTTCTTGGGCACTCACCTGCGGCGCTTCGCAGCCGTACTCTTCAGAAAACTGCTCGCTCAGACGGGTGAACAGCGTCAGGATGTCCTCGCCACGCTGACGCAATGGCGGCATCGTGATCCGCAGCGCCGCCAGGCGATAGAACAGGTCTGGCCGCAGAACGTCTTCGCTGGTCTTTCCTGCTTCCTGAAGGTTGGAAATCGCTATGATCCGCGTTTCAGCCGGGGTGCCCTGATCATTCATCACGCTCAACAGGCGGGCCTGCAGCGTATCGCTCAGTGCTTCTACGTCTTCCAGTACAAGTGTACCGCCCCGCGCCTCTTCGATCGCAGGCAACTGCGCATCTTCCGGCATCATTGGGCCAAACAGGCGTTTCGACAGCGCCTCTTCCTCAAGCGCGGCACAGGACACCAGTACAAATTTCTTACCAGCACGGCTGCCGACTGCGTGCAGCGCATGGGCCACAAGTGTCTTACCGGTGCCGGTCTCACCATCGATCAGTACATGGCCATCGGCCTGGCCCAGATCGAGGATATCTTCGCGCAGACGCTCCATGACCGGGCTGGCCCCGATCAGTTTGTTCATGATCTGGGTTCCACCTGACAGTTCGCGCCGCAGGGCACGGTTGTCCAAGGTCAGTCGGCGCGCATTGCTGGCGCGTTTGGCCAGTTCCGACATGCGATCAGGGTTAAAGGGCTTTTCTAGGAAATCAAACGCCCCAACGCGCATCGCTTCTACCGCCATCGGCACATCGCCATGACCGGTGATCATGATGACCGGCAACGTACTGTCGGCGCCCATAAGCTTTTTCAGGAGCTGAATGCCGTCCATGCCGGGCATTTTGATATCCGAGATCACGATACCCGGATATTCCGGTCCCAACACTTTCAGCGCGTCCTCGGCGCTGGCGAAGGTTTCCGTGTCATATCCCGACAGTGCCAGCCATTGGCTGATCGACTGGCGCATGTCCTGTTCGTCATCCACAATGGCGATCTTCATGGCCTGTGCCATAGTCATTCCTCGTTATTCCGCGGCCTCTAAGCCGTCGCTTCCCAGTATCGGCAACTGCATCTCGAACACGGCCCCGCCCTGTGGACTGTTTCGTGCAGTCAGCCTTCCGCCATGGTCGTTCACGATCCCGGAAGAGATGGCAAGCCCCAGACCGACCCCGTCGCCGGGCTGTTTCGTAGTATAGAACGGTTCGAACAGATTTTCGATGTTCTCGATTCCATAGCCGTTATCACGCACTGTCAGCACCGCCGTATCGCCCGCTGCCAGTATGATTTCGATATCCGGTTCGGATACTGATTTGGTGGCGTCCAACGCATTGCGCAAGAGGTTCACCATCACCTGCTCGATCCGCATCCGATCGCCCATAACTGACACCGGTTCGTCGGGCAGTATCTGGGTGATCTTGACGTGACGCTGGCGCAGTTGCGGCTCCATCATGGACAGCGACGATGCCAGCGCTTCACTAAGATTTACTGGGGAAAACGTATCCGCACCCTTACGCGCATAGGATTTGAGCTGGCGGGTAATCGCCCCCATCCTTTCGATCAGACCATCGATCCGACCAAAGCTTGCCAACGCCTCCTCAGGCCGGTTCCGACGCAGCAAAAGACGTGCGCCAGCCAGGTAGGTCTTCATTGCAGCCAGGGGTTGATTTAGCTCGTGACTCACGGCCGCCGACATCTCACCCAAAGCGGCCAGTTTCGAGCTTTGCGCCAGCGTCTGTTCGGCAACTTCCAGTGTTTTTTCAACCCTTTCCCGCTCAGCAATTTCCCGCTTTAGCCTTGAGTTCAATGCGCGAAGCTCTGCCGACTCGCGCTGGAACAACGCCATGCGGAACGTGGCTCGACGGCTAAGCGCATAGAAGGCCAGTGCCAGAAGAATCGCAAAACCCATGATCTCGAGCGCGATAACGCTGTTAACCTTTTCCCGAATCGACTCGTAAGTGGTGAACGAGGTCATTTTCCATCCCCGGAACGGGATGCGCGTTTCCATCCGCATCACCGCCTCACCCTGCAGGTAGGCGTCTGGCGGCAACGCGGTCCAGTCGGTTGTGGCGCGTATTGCCCGCTGAATGGCACCTTGCGCCGGCTGGCGAAGCAACGCGGCGTTTTCTTCAAGCCCCCGCCATTGCGGTTCAGTCGACAGAATGATCGTTCCGGTACTGTCAGTCACCATTACAGCGTCGGAAATACCTGCCCAGGCGCGTTCGAATTTCTGCAGATCGACCTCGACCACGATGACGCCCAGAACATCGGCATTGGCTTCCATTCGTCTTGAATAGACAAAGCTGTAGCCGCCCGATTCCTTTTCAATCACGGTGAAGATCGTCGAATTCGCCCGCACTGCATCAATGAAATACGGCGAACTCCGGTGTGGTTCTCCCAAGCGAGCACGATCAGTGGCCGCAACAGTTCGCCCGTCCCCGTCAAGCAACATCAGCGAGGCCGCGCCAATCTCTTCGACAAACGAAATCAAACGCTGGGTGGAAAGGGAATAGTCACTGGACTGCAGCGCGGAAATCAACGTCGGGTCGCGTGCTAAAAGCTGCGGAACAATTGCGTTTCGGCGCAGTTCGCTCAGCAAGTTGCCGGAATACAACGCCAGCCGCACTTCGGCCCGGTTTCGTGTTGATTCAGTAAACCGGTCCGTCAGAAGACGGTTTGTTACATAAACCGTGGTGACCGTTGCGATCAAAAGAATGATAATCGCCAAGCGCAGCCGCCAACCCAATGGCGCACCACGAAACGGTTTTGTCAGAAAGGACCAGCCAGAGCGAACTTCGGAACTCATCCCAGAAAGTTACGCGGGCTGGATCATAACCTCAAGTCACGCTGGGGCAAGAACACCAGACAATGCGCGGAACAATGCCGTTCCGTCCGTTCCACCATGGCCGTCATCCGCCGCACGTTCAGGGTGTGGCATCATTCCCAGCACCCGGCGATTTTCAGACAGAATACCGGCGATATCCCCGACCGAGCCGTTCGGATTCTCGGTATAGGTGAACGCGACCCGATCCTGATCCTGCAGTTTGGCCAGTGTGGCGTCATCCGCAAAATAGTTACCGTCATGGTGCGCGATCGGAATACCGATCACATCGCCCGCATTGTAACCTTCGGTGAACGCGCTGTCGCTGGTTTCCACCTTCAGACCGACCGTGCGGCAAATGTATTTCAAACCGGCATTGCGCAGCAAAGCGCCCGGCAGGATGCCGGTTTCAGTCAGTATCTGAAACCCGTTGCAGACACCAACGGCATAACCGCCACGTTTGGTATGTTCGACCACGGCTTTGCAGATCGGTGACTGCGCAGCGATGGCGCCGCAGCGCAGGTAATCGCCGTAGGAAAAGCCACCCGGAACGCCGACGATATCCACACCTTCAGGCAGCGCGGCGTCCTTATGCCAGACCATATCGACCTCAAAACCTGCCTGTTCGAAAGCGACGGCAAGATCCCGGTCACAGTTTGAGCCTGGGAATACGATGACAGCTGCGCGCATGGCGGGGCCTCCGGGGATAAGGTTCAGACCAGTTCGATTTCGTAGCGCTCGATGACCGTGTTGGCCAACAGCTTTTCGCACATCTCGGTGATGTCCGCCTCGGTCGCGCCTTCGGCCAGCTCAAGGTCGATCACTTTGCCCTGCCGCACGCCTTCGACCTGATCAAAGCCCATGGCACCCAATGCGTGACGCACCGCCTCACCCTGCGGGTCGAGGACCCCGTTTTTGAGCATCACATGCACACGTGCTTTCATTCTCGCAACTCCAGCTGAGGGCCGATGTTGTCGGCCCGTTCCGTTGCGCGGGGATAACGTGCTGAAAGGCGTTCGACAACCCTTCTTGAAGTGGGCAGATGACCGCACTTATGCCCGCTACCCGCCACCCCCGGAAATCAGACCAGGATAGTGCGCGTCAATTGCATTGAACGTGCCTGTCAAAACCATCTCGATTGCGACCGCCACAAGTATGAGAGCCATGACACGCGTGATGACATTAATCATCGTCATCCCCAATAAGCGCGAGATCGGATCGGCGAACAACAAGCCTAAGCCAACGATCAAACAAGCGATTACGATTGCCGTGCCAAGCGTCACCACTTCGGCACCATCGCTAAGCGTATGAGAGTAGACGATTGTTATCGCAATAGTGCCGGGCCCAATAGTCAACGGAATTGCAAGCGGTACAACGGCGATGTTTTCTTTTTTCTTATGCCCCTCCTCCACAGCTTGCTGATCCCCTTGTGGCCTGTCCGACGCGTTCAGCATCGACATACCAATACCGAAGATGATCAGACCCCCGGCAATACGGAACGAGGGTATGTCGATCCCGAACACAGCCAGGATCTCTTCTCCGATCACAACCGCTATCAGACCGATTATAATCACCGTACCCGTCACGATAAACGCTACCCGCCGGCGTTCGGGGGCCGAATACCCTTTCGTCATGCTAAGAAAAATCGGGATGCCGTAGAGCGGGTTGAAAATCGCCAGAAGGGCTGCAAGGAACTTTAGAAAAACTGCCTGATCAAACAATTCGGCCATGTATAGCGCCACCCTCGTTTTCCTATTTGCCCGACAATGCCGGACAACCAGTAACCCTGTCAAACCGCTAGATACAAAGAAAAAAGCACCGCTTTGGGTAAAGCAGTGCTTTTAACAAAATGCTGTTCGCCCCTGTGATCAGTTGATCAGCGTAGGCTTAGCGACGTTGCTTTTCGGCAATACGCCCAGCCGGCGTGCAACTTCGGAATAGGCGTCCGTCAGGCTACCCAGATCGCGGCGGAATACGTCTTTGTCCAGCTTTTGACCGGTTTCGATATCCCACAGGCGGCAACTGTCGGGGCTGATTTCATCGGCCACGATCAAACGCTGGAAATCCCCGTCGTAAACGCGACCGATCTCGATCTTGAAATCGACGAGACGAATGCCGACGGCCAACATCATGCCGCTCATAAAGTCATTGACGCGCAGCGCGAGGCTCAGGATATCGTCCATGTCCTGTTGGCTGGCCCAGCCAAAAGCGGCGATATGTTCCTCGGTGACCAGCGGATCACCCAACGCGTCGTCTTTGTAGCAATACTCGACAATCGGGCGCGGCAGTTGCGTCCCTTCGGCAATGCCCAAACGTTTCGACATTGTTCCCGCGGCATAGTTGCGAACGATGATTTCAAGCGGAACAATCTCGCAATTGCGCACCAATTGCTCACGCATGTTCAAGCGACGGATGAAGTGGGTCGGAACACCAATCTGGTTGAGACCGTTCATGAAGAACTCGCTCAGACGGTTGTTCAGCACGCCTTTGCCGTCGATGACATCTTTCTTTTCCGCATTGAACGCGGTGGCATCATCCTTGAAGTACTGCACAATGGTGCCAGGTTCTGGGCCTTCATACAGAATTTTGGCCTTACCTTCGTAGATCTTTTTGCGACGCGCCATGAGCGACCTTTCCAGTCCGGGGCGAGGGAATGAGTCCCTTCGCGTTGGCGCCCTCATAGTCCAAGCCCCCCTTTCCCGCAAGTTCAGCGGACCGAGAGGCTTTGACGCAGCGCAATTCCCTTGCACAGGCGCTCAGCTATAGTCATATCATCAATTTAGAAGATGTAAGCTATGAGGTCCGCAAACAATGACCACTTTTGACGAACGCGAAAACGCTTTTGAAGCCAAATTCGCTCATGACGAAGAAATGCAGTTCAAAGCACAGGCGCGCTGCAACAGATTGTTGGGCCTCTGGGCCGCAGAAAAGATGGGCAAGTCCGGCGAGGACGCCGAATCCTATGCCAAAACCGTAGTTATCGCCGATTTCGAAGAGGCCGGGCACGAAGATGTTGTGCGCAAGGTTTCCGGTGATTTGGGCGCGCTGTCGTCCGATGAGGAAATCCGCGCAAAAATGGCCGAGCTATTGCCTGAAGCCAAAGCGCAGGTCCTGAGCGAAACCGAATAAAAAACACTCGGCTCATGATCTTCATGAGTTTTATGAATTTGATTTGATGCCCCGGTCATGAGACACGGGGCGTCTCTATTTTTAACGGCCCTATTCGGCTATTTGGGAATACCCCCATGACAAATGCGCTCAATAAACTTCTGGAAACAAATGATGCTTTGCTGGCCGATGGTGCCACGGGCACGAACTTGTTCAATATGGGCCTGCAATCAGGTGACGCGCCCGAGCTGTGGAATGTCGAAGCACCGGATAAAATCCGCGCTTTGTACCAAGGTTCGGTTGATGCAGGCAGCGACTTGTTTCTAACCAACACTTTCGGCGGCACATCCGCGCGCCTGAAACTGCACGACGCCCATAACCGGGTTGGTGAGTTGAACCGGATCGGTGCCGAACTGGGCCGTGAAGTGGCGGACAAATCCGGGCGCACCGTTGTTGTCGCAGGCTCGGTTGGTCCGACCGGTGAGATCATGGAACCTATTGGCAGCCTGTCCCATGCCGGCGCTGTTGAGATGTTTCACGAGCAAGCCGAAGCGCTGAAAGAAGGTGGCGCGGACGTTCTATGGGTCGAAACCATCAGCGCACCCGAAGAATTCAGAGCGGCGGCAGAAGCTTTTGCGCTGGCCGACATGCCCTGGTGTGGCACCATGAGCTTTGACACTGCCGGACGTACCATGATGGGTGTGACCTCGGCCGATCTGGCCCAACTGGTCGAAACCCTGCCTAATCCGCCGATCGCTTTTGGGGCCAACTGCGGCACCGGTGCGTCAGACATCCTGCGTACTGTGCTTGGATTTGCGGCGCAGGGAACAGAACGTCCGGTGATTTCCAAAGGCAACGCGGGCATTCCAAAATATGTCGATGGCCACATCCACTATGACGGCACACCTGAATTGATGGGGCAGTACGCCGCGATGGCACGGGATGCGGGTGCCACGATCATCGGCGGGTGCTGTGGCACCATGCCGGATCACCTGCGCAAAATGCGCGAGGCACTCGATACAACCAGCCGCGGCACGCGCCCGACACTGGATCAGATTACGGATGCTTTGGGCCCGTTCTCATCAGCTTCGGACGGTACCGGAGACGATGCGGCAGTGCCTGAACGGCGCAATCGCCGCCGCCGCCGCGCTTAAATCGTTCAACGCCCCTCGAATTTCGGGGGGCGTTTTTCCATGAAGGCCACGACGCCTTCGGCAAAGTCGCGTGAACGACCGCAATCACCCTGCAAATGCGCCTCCATCTCCAGTTGCTGCGGCAGAGTGTTGTCATAGGTTCCGCGGATCGCCTGTTTGATCGCGCCAAACGCGGTAGTCGGACCGTTGGCCAGATAAGCGGCCCGCTTGCGCCAATGCGCGTCGAAATCGTCGTCAGCCACCGCTTCCCAGATCATGCCCCATTCATCCGCTTGTCTGGCGCTGATCTTGTCGGCGAACAAAGCCGCCCCCATGGCTTTGGCGAACCCCATCTGTCGTGGCAGAAACCATGTGCCGCCTGCATCCGGCATCAGACCGATACGGGAAAAAGCCTGCAGGAAATACGCGCTTTCAGTCGCAATCACCACATCGGCGCTGAGAGCAATGTTTGCCCCGGCCCCGGCTGCTGGTCCGTTGACCGCGGCGATGGTTGGCACCGGACAGTTGTAGATGGATTCCAGCATCGGATCGTATTCGTCGCGTAGCGTACGTTCCAGATCAATCCGGCCCGTGCTGGAAGAATCGCCCAGATCCTGACCCGAGCAGAAGGCACCCCCTGCCCCCGTCAGCACGATGGCCCGCGTATGCCGGGCCGCATGTGTCATCGCATGGGTGACCTCGGCCCGCATCTGTGCGGTCAGCGCGTTCATCTTGTCTGGTCGGTTCAGGGTTACCACTGCCAGATTGTCAGTGATTTCCAGCAGTATAGCCTCATAATCCATGTAGTCCTCTCCCCATGCTCACGGCATTAGGGAACCCTGACTCAATTCAAGACGAAGGGAAAGAAATACGGTGGGTCAGTCGTCAAGAATTTGGCGCAGGCGTTCTTTCTCAGATTCGCTGAGGCCGTCCTTGACTTCAGTGCCCACCGCCTGAGATCGGTTGCGTAAAAAACTCCAGCCTATCACGGCGGCGATCAACAGCATGATCGGACCGGCCAGCCATAGCATCAGGTTCGCCCCCGTAACCGTAGGCTTTAACAGAACGTATTCACCGTAACGATCCACGATAAAATCGACCGCTTCCTCATCGGTATCGCCCGCGACCAGCCGTTCGCGCAGCAACAAACGTAGATCGCGGGCAAGTTCGGCATTGCTTTCGTCGATGCTTTCGTTGCGGCAGACAAGGCAGCGCAGGCCGGTGCTCAGGTCACGCGCGCGTTGCTCCAGGACCGGGTCCTCCAGTACCTCGTCTGGCTGCACCGCAAACAAGGGCGATGCGATCAGGGCGAAAATCAGGATCAGACGCTTCATTCCGCCGGTACTCCACCCGAGGGTGCTTTGCGCGCACCCGCTGCCACCCGGAACCTGCGGTCAGTCAAGCTCAGAAGCCCGCCTAATGCCATCAGGATACATCCGCCCCAGATCCAGTTGGCCAGAGGTTTGATGTAAGTCCGCATGACCCAACCACCATCGGCTTGCTGGTCCCCTATCACGACATAGAGGTCGCCCCAAAAGCGATAGTCGATCGCCGCCTCGGTAGTAGGCATCCGGGCAACGGGGTAATTGCGTTTTTCGGGATGCAGCGTGCCCATAGATCGACCGCTCTTTTCAACCTGAACATCCGCTGTGGTTGAAAAATAGTTCGGCCCTTGCACGTTGCGGACATTTTCAAGCGTCAGTGTGAACTGCCCAACTTCAAACGGCTGACCGGGCTGCGCAACGCGGATATCTTCAACCTCCCACGCGGTCAGACCGGCAATGGCAAAGATGGTTACTCCAAGCCCGGTATGAGCCACCGCTTTACCCCAGTCCGCGCCCGGCAAGCGGAACAGACGTTGGATGCTGCCCTTGCGACCGGTGCGGCTCCATAAATCAACGGCCGCACCTAAAGTGATCCAGGCCCCAAGAAACAGTCCGATCGGCCCAAGGGCGCTGCGTCCGGTCTGCATAACCCAGACCAACAGGGCCAACGCGACCGACAAGATGAACACATAGCGCAGGGAATAGGCCGTCTTGCCCAATTTGCCTCGCTTCCATGGCAACATGGACCCTATCGGCAACGCGATACCTAGGGCGACCATAAAGGGCGTGAAGGCCGCATTGAAGAATGGCGCGCCGACCGAGAGCTTACGGTCGAACGCCATCTCTGCCACCATCGGCCACATCGTTCCGAAGAATACCACGAAACAGCTGACTGCCAGCAGGATGTTATTTAGAATCAACGCGCTTTCGCGGCTAACCACGCTGAACACACCCTTTGCCTCCATCGCTTGCGCGCGGGCCGCGAACAGGGTCAGTGCGCCACCGATGAAGAGCACCAGAATGATCAGGATAAAGACGCCGCGTTCCGGGTCATTTGCAAATGCATGCACAGAAGTCAGCAAGCCCGACCGCACGATGAATGTCCCGATCAGCGAGAAGCCGAATGCGATGATCGCCAAAAGGATGGTCCAGCTTTTCAACGCTTCGCGTTTTTCCACCACGATGGCCGAATGCAACAGGGCAGCGGCCAAAAGCCATGGCATGAACGACGCGTTTTCCACCGGGTCCCAGAACCAGAAACCGCCCCAACCCAGCTCGTAATAGGCCCACCATGATCCCAGAGCGATGCCAATGGTTAGGAATATCCACGCAGCCAGTGTCCACGGACGCACCCAGCGGCCCCATGCGGCATCAACGCGCCCTTCGATCAGGGCGGCAACGGCAAAGCTGAAGGCCATGCTAAGCCCCACATAACCCAGATACAGGAACGGCGGATGGAAGGCCAAGCCGGGGTCCTGCAGTAACGGATTCAGGTCTCGACCATCAAACGGGGCGACGATCAGCCGATCAAAGGGGTTCGAGGTGAACAGGATGAACGCAAAAAACGCCACCGCAATCATCGATTGAACCGACAGAACCCGCGCTTTCAATGTCGGTGGCAAGCCACCCCCAAAAAAAGCAGCCATTGCTCCGAACAATGACACGATAAGAACCCACAACAGCATCGAGCCCTTGTGGTTTCCCCATGTCCCGCTGATCTTGTACAGCATCGGCTTGGCCGAATGGCTGTTCTCGACGACCACACGCAGGGAAAAGTCCGAAGTCACGAACGCCCAGACCAAGGCTCCGAACGAGAAAGAAACCAGCAAGAACTGGACGATTGCGGCGGGTTCCGCGACCCCCATCCAGCCGACCCAGCGTTTGGCTGCGCCGATCAAGGGAACGATCGACTGCACGATTGCGACGAGGAAGGCGAGGATCAGGGCGAAATGGCCAAGTTCTGTAATCATGCCCCAGATATAATCCTGTTGCGTGACCAGCACCAATCACTTTCGCCCCCTTGCCGCGAACATAGTGTCGCGGGTCAGCCGGTCCTTTTGCGCCGCCATGTCTCTAACGCAAGGTTTTCGTCAGGTTTTATTACGGCTGCTGTCAGTGCCGCGTCGGGGCCGGATTTGGCCACGCCCACGCCGTCGCTACGCATCTCAGCCAGCGCCTTTAGGCTCTCAAGCACCTGCGGAGTGCGCATCATTGTGGCCGAAATTTCGCGTTGCAATTCTTGCACCTTGGCCTGATGCCGCGCGCCGAAATAGAAGGACACGATCACCCCCAGCAACCACCACAACGGCTCGGGTACCAGGGCGATCCCCTGCATACGCGCCGAAAACCAGATCGGATCGACCATCGCCGCCACAAAAAGACCAAGCGTTCCCAGTGCCATCGCGGGCCTGGGCAGGCGGTTAAGACCGTCGATAAACCGATCAAACGGAGCTTTTCCAGAGCCCTGAAATTCTGCCCCGAACTGACTGACAGCCTGCTGTCGAATCTGCAAACCCCTCTCGGCGCCGCTTTCTGCATTTTCCCGAAAGACCTCGGCGGTTTCTCGTATGATGTTGCGCTCGTTTCCAAACAGAAAAGCCAAAATACCCGAGATCAATCCCATCTTGAAACCCTCTTTTGAAACTCTGTGTCCGTCAGGTGATAGGAGGGTGAAACAAACTCTTCCGCCCGCCGGATCCAGCCTCCTTTTCCGCCCGCCCTACTGCGCGCGAATTTCCGGGACGCGGGCCTTCGATCCGCAAGACGGAAGTAATAGTTGCGGCGTGCAACCCCATAGGCATCTGCAAAGGTAACCGGGTCAGACTTGGCCGCGCTTCGGCATGCCCGAGCTGTCTGTGGCCCAACAACCCCGTCCACCACCACGTCGAAACCCATTTCGCGCAACAATCGCTGCAGAATCCGAACTGCCTGCGCACCGGCATTGACGTACATGTCAAAAACCGAGGGTTGGACCACCTGGGGCAACAGTCTCAGGAGCGGAAGCTCAAAATAATGCCGGACGAAAATGTCGATGGCTTGTGCTTTGCTGAGCCTTCGCACATCCGTTCGGTCCACCACTCCATCACCGGACAAATCCAGACCCAGACGCCGCATGGTATGAACGGTCACACCATAGTTCGTTGCGCCGCCCGGATCATCCGGGTCATCTACGAACCCGCCCTCTCGCCCCACGATCTCAGTCGCAATTTGCCGAACCGTCTGCATCGCACCCTCCGCCTGTGATTGCGCAAAGGCTCGGGTAAATTCGTTAACACGTGGCAATAAAAAAGGGCGCTAAGTGTCATGTGCACGCAACGCCCTTGTTTTCAAACTAGAATTCGGTCCTGGATCAGCCTCCGTCGACCTCTTTATAGACACCCTGTTCCTTCAAGGCATCGACGACCTCTTTCGGCATATAGGTTTCATCGTGTTTGGCAAGAATTTCAGTGGCTTCGAAAACGCCGTTTACGTAAGATCCGGTGCCGATCATCCCCTGATTCTCCGAGAACAGGTCCGGCAGAACTCCAGTGAATGCCACTGGAACGCTTTCGCCGCCATCGGTTACAACAAATCGCACTGTCTCTCCCTGCCCACGCACAATCGAGCCCTCTTCGACCAGTCCGCCAATCCGAAACACTTCGGTCGGCTTCGGGGGCTCGGCGATCACCTCGCTGGGCGAACGGAAGAAATTGATGCCATCCCGCATGGCATACCCAATCAACGCCGTCGACAGCGCCAATGCGACAGCGGCCAAAACAATGACCTGAATACGACGACGTTTCTTGAGCGTTTTCATACCGTCCTCACGGGAACAAGGGGGCCATCATCAGGCCCCGGGTTTCATCCTCACCTAACATCAGGTTGGCGTTCTGCAAGGCTTGCCCGCTGCTACCTTTTGTCAGGTTATCCAATGCTCCGATCACTATGGCCCGGCGTTCGATCCGGTCGGCGACCACGCCGATATGGCAGAAGTTCGATCCCCGCACATGGTGGGTCGAAGGCGCCTCACCAAAAGGCAGCATCTGGATAAAGGGTTCGTCTTCATAAGCCTTGGCCAATGTCTCGTACACGCTGGCCGGATCGCCCTTGACGTATGTTGTCGCCAGAATACCGCGGTTGGCCGGGATCAGATGTGGCGTAAACTGAACGTGCACTGTGCGCCCGGCGAGCGCCGAGAATTCCTGATCGAACTCACCCAAATGGCGGTGCGTGCCGCCAATCGCGTAGGCGTTGTATCCTTCGCTCAACTCTGCATGCAGCAAGTTTTCCTTAAGCGACCGCCCTGCCCCTGACACCGCACATTTCAGGTCCAAAACAATGTCATCCAGATCAATGACGCCGGTCGAAATCAGCGGGCGCAGCACGTACTGACCAGTCGCCGCATTGCAGCCGGTTCCGGCTACAAGGCGCGCATTGCGGATCTCATCCCGATAGAACTCAGTCAGGCCATAGACGGCCTCTTCCTGTTGCTCTAAGGCCGTATGAGGGTTCCCGTACCACTTTTCGTATTCGTCCGGATCACGCAGCCGGAAATCAGCTGACAGGTCCACGATTTTAAGTGTCTTGGGCAGGTCGCGAATGACCTCCTGGCTGGTTTTGTGCGGCAAGGCACAGAAACAAAGGTCGACTTTCGAGAAATCGATTTCGGAGATTTTGCACAAATCCGGCAAGTCCATGTGCCGCAGATGCGGAAAGACCTGCGCCATCGACTGACCAGCCTTACGCTCGGCTGCCAGCGCGACGATGTCCATATTCGGGTGCTCGGCGTTCAGCCGCACCAGTTCAGCGCCGGTATAACCAGATGCGCCCAAAATTGCGATTCTATGGGTCATGTGAGACCTCTTGTTTCAGTGTGTCACAGGATACGATCGCCGGTGTGACGGTCGTTGAACTACGGGATCAAACAGGCTGCGTCCTTGACCTAAGTCAGGCGGCCTGAAAGGTGATTTGTCGTCGGAGGAATTGCGTCGCCCTGTCGCTGACAAACGCGGGCTTGCCGGTGGTCAGAAAGCCACCATCGCCGTCACCCTGCATTCTCGGATGCCGTTGCAAGTAATCCGCCAGGCTTTCGGCGACCAAATCACCCTGACTGTACACCTGAACATCCGGCCCAAGAGCCCGCTGGAAGGTTTCGGCCATCAGCGGGTAATGGGTGCAACCCAGAATCGCCGCCTGCGGTTCGGGCATCTTGCGTTTCAGCGCATCCACATGCGACCGAACCAACGCTTCAGCGAGGATCATGTCACCGTCTTCGATGGCATCCACGACACCTCCACAGGCCTGCGCCTCGACATCGACACCGATGGCTCGAAACGCCAGTTCCCGCTGAAAGGCCCGACTGGACACTGTGGCAGGCGTCGCAAACAGGGCCACGTGCTTGACCGCAACCTCACGAGGCGGACTGTTATCGCCCCACTGCCGTTCCGTCAGCGCCTCAATAAGCGGAACAAACACGCCAAGCACGCGCTTGCCTTCGGGCACACCCTCTTCCTGCATCCGGCGCAATGCGGCCGCGCTGGCGGTATTGCAAGCCAGAATCACAAGATCACAACCACGGTTCCACAGATCGTTCACGGCTCTGCGTGTCAGGTCATAGATATTTTCAGCGTCCCGCACGCCATAGGGCGCGTGTGCGCTGTCCGCGAAATATAGAAAATCTACGTCGGGCAGACGTTTCTGCGCGGCGTTCAGGACGGTCAGACCGCCCAATCCGGAATCAAAGATGCCTACTGCCATTTGCCCCTTTAGGCGCGATGCCGTTCCTCAAATTCATAGCCGTAGTCATAAGACTTCAGCGGCTTTGGGGACAGCTCATACGTGGCTTTGCGCAAGAAATCCATCATCTTGCGTTTGTCGGTGGCTAACGGGTCCAAAACGTCGCGGGAAATCGGCTCACCGATGACCACTTTTACCGGCGTATCGACGCGCTTTTTGAACTCTTTGATCAGCAACCCCATGCGCAAAGTGTTGTGCAGATGGCTGGCAATCTGGAACAGGCGCGAGGTGTGACCGTCAAAGAAAACGGGCACTACGGTAGCCTCAGATTTGGCCACCATCCTTGCAGTAAACCCACGCCACCCCGGATCCATCGGATGTGAGAACGGCTTTACGCCCGTGCTCACCGTGCCACCCGGAAATATCCCAATGGCACCGCCATCACCCAGATAGTTCAGCGCGGTTTTCCGGGTTTCAATATTCTGCTTCATCGCCTCTTTCGTTTCTTCAAACGATATAGGCAAGACAATGTTGTCCAAGTCTTCGGCCTTGCGAAACACGTGGTTCGCCAGAATGCGAAAATCTCCGCGCGTTTCGGACAAGATATGCCCCATCATCATCCCGTCCAGAATACCATATGGATGGTTGGCAATCAGGATCAGTGGCCCGGTTTTGGGAATGTTGGACAAAGACCCGCTGACCACGTCCAGCGAAAGCCCGTACCTCTCAACCATGACCGACCAGAAATCACGCCCGTCGGCCACTTCTTTTTCATACCCGTCTGCACGCTTAATCAGGCGCATGCGACCCGTTGTGTTCTCCATCAACTTAATAACCATACGCCCGCCTTTGGTTTCGGCGGAATAGGCATAAGAGATGTCACGAGCAACGTGGCGGCGCGAGGGCATTTCGAACTCCGATACTTGGCACCTGCTAGATAGTACCAAGTAACATTTTTGCCTAGCTATCGTGACAGGCTTGTGACGGATTATTCGGCCGCCGCTTGCATTTCTGGACCGCCATTTCGAATGGTCGCCAACAGTTCTTCGCGCCTTTTTGCGGCCTTAGCCTCGTTTTCAAGTAGAACCGGGCCAAAACCCTTGATCTCTAGTGGCAACTTGGCCAAAGCAACAACCGCATCCTTGGTTTGTGGTGTAACCAAGGGCGTTATCTCTTTGAGATCATGTTCATATTGCCGGATCAAGGCGCGCTCCATCCGTCTCTCGGTGCTGTAGCCAAAGATATCCCATGGAGTACCACGCAGGCCTTTCAACCTGGAAAGCAACTTCAACGGACCCAACATCCACTCTCCGAATGCCCGCTTGCGTGGCCGGCCTTCTGCATCCTTCCCACCCAATATCGGTGGCGCAAGGTGCAGGGTCATCTTGAAGTCGCCGTCAAACTCGGCCTCTGCCTGTTCGCGACTGCGAAGCAACAGACGCGCGACTTCGTATTCATCCTTGTAAGACAATAGCTTATGATACCCTCTTGCGACGGCCTCTTTGACGGTTTCATCCTCGAAGCTATCGACAAGCTTACGATAACGCTTTGCCAGACGGGCGCCTTGGTAGTCGGTCAGGTGCTGCGCCCGGAATTCAATCAGCTGTGCCAGAGTTTTTGGCAGCTCGGTCACCTGAGGGTTCAAAATCGCGGTGACATCTTCCGGATGCAGAACGGCCCAACGGCCAATATCAAAGGCGCGTTTGTTGCGCTCAACCGCGGTCCCGTTCAACTCGATCGCCTTTAACATCGCTTCATGGCTGATCGGTAACAAACCACGCTGCCAGGCCGCTCCCAAGACCATCATGTTGGAGTAAATCGAGTCGCCCATCACTGCGCGTGCCAGATCGGTGGCGTCGAACAGCGACAGACCCTCTTTCAACCGCGCCTGCAGCGCAAGCTCTAGTCGATCGCCGGGGATTTGGAAGTTGGTGTCGCGGGTAAAGTCGCCCGTGACGGTTTCATGGCTGTTTACTACGGCTCCAGTTTGTCCGGTGCGAGTCAGTCCAAGCGTTTTGGCCCCAGCGGACACAACAAGGTCACCCCCGATCAGCGCATGTGCCTCGCCCGTGGCCACACGAATGGCACTGATGTCCTCGGGCCGGTTGGCCAGACGGCAATGTATGTGCACCGCGCCGCCTTTTTGGGCAAGACCCGCCATCTCCATCATCCCGGCGCCCTTGCCGTCGATCTGAGCTGCTTGCGCCATCACAGCGCCCAGAGTGACCACGCCAGTCCCGCCAATGCCAGTAATGACAACGTTATGTGTACCGTTGATCGTCGGCAGAACGGGCATCGGCAAGTCCGGTAAATCGATCTCGGTCGTGGCCTCTTTGCGGATCTTGGCGCCTTCCAATGTCACGAAAGACGGGCAAAACCCTTTCAGGCAAGAGAAATCTTTGTTGCAGCTGGACTGGTCGATAGCGCGCTTGCGCCCCAACTCGGTCTCTTTCGGAACGATCGAGACGCAGTTCGACTGAACCCCGCAATCGCCGCATCCTTCGCAAATGTCCGAGTTGATGAACACGCGCTTGTCTGGATCCGGGAACGTACCCCGCTTGCGACGCCGACGTTTTTCTGCAGCACAAGTCTGAATGTAAACGATGACCGATACACCCTCGATCTCGCGGAATTTCTTCTGCACGTTCATCAGTTCGGCGCGTTCAAAGGTTTCCACGCCAGACGGCATCGCCTTGAAGTTCACGTCTTCTTTTTCATCGTAAACCACCGCCACGTGCTGCACGCCCATGGCCTTAACCTCGGCCACGATCCGCTCTGCGCTCAGATCACCTTCGTTATCCTGCCCGCCCGTCATGGCGACGGCATCATTGAACAGGATTTTGAAGGTGATGTTGGTTCCTGCCGACAGCGCCGCTCGGATCGATTGAACGCCCGAGTGGTTGTATGTCCCGTCACCTAGGTTCTGAAACACGTGATCGGTCGTCGAGAACGGCGCTTCGCCGATCCAGTTCGCACCCTCTCCGCCCATCTGGGTGAACCCGGTGGTTTCCCGATCCATCCACTGCACCATGTAGTGACAGCCGATCCCCGCATAGGCCCGGCTGCCGTCGGGCAGTTTGGTCGAACTGTTATGTGGGCAGCCCGAGCAGAAATACGGCAAACGCGTTGCAATCTCTTCTGCATTATCCGCCCGGCGCGCCTCGGATAGCTTGGCCATTCCAGCGCGCACCCCGTCAGTATCGCGCCCTTCCTCGATCAGAATATCGCCCAGTTTTTCGGCGATCATGATCGGGTCCAATGCGCCACGTGTCGGGAACAGCTCTTCACGATGCAAGGTCCCGGCACCGCCCTTATACCAACCGTAGACGCGACGACCGCGGCGATCATCAAAGATGGCCTCTTTGACTTGAACTTCGATCAGCTTGCGCTTTTCTTCAACGATTACGATCAGATCCAACCCTTCGGCCCAGTCATGGAACCCTGCCATATCCAACGGGAAGGTTTGGCCGATTTTGTAGGTCGTGATGCCCAGGCGCTCGGCCTCAGCCTCATCAATGTTTAGAAGCGACATGGCATGCGTCAGGTCCAGCCAGTTTTTGCCTGCGGCCACAAACCCAATCTTTGCGCCAGGCTTGCCCCAGATGCGCTTGTCCATCTTGTTGGCGCGCGAAAACGTCTCGGCTGCGAAACGTTTATAGTCGATAACCCGCGCCTCTTGCAGGTGTGGCGTATCACCCAACCGAATGTTCAAACCACCTTCAGGCATGTCGAATTCGGGAACCACCACATTCATGCGATCCGGGCTGCCATCCACGACCGAGGTGACCTCGATCGTGTCTTTCATCGTCTTCAGGCCTACCCAGACGCCTGCAAACCGGCTGAGTGCGAACCCGTAGATGCCATAGTCCAAGATTTCCTGCACACCAGCGGGACTGACCACGGGCATATACATGTCGACCAACGACCACTCGGATTGATGCAACACGGTCGAGCTTTCGCCGGTATGGTCGTCACCCATGGCCATCAGAACGCCGCCATGTTTGGCGGTTCCGGCCATGTTCGCGTGACGCATCACGTCGCCGGAACGGTCCACTCCCGGACCCTTGCCGTACCAAAGTCCAAAGACGCCGTCGAACTTTCCGTCACCGCGCAACCCAGCCTGTTGGCTACCCCATAATGCTGTGGCGGCCAGATCTTCGTTCAAACCGAACTGAAAGGTCACATCGCTTTCAGCCAGATGTTTCTGGGCTCGCATCATCTGTTGATCTACAGCCCCAAGGGGCGAGCCGCGGTATCCGGTCACAAGACCCGCAGTATTCAGGCCCGCCTCATTGTCCCGTGCCTTCTGCATCAGCATAAGACGCACCAGCGCCTGTGTGCCGTTCAAAAGAACGGGGTTTTTCTCAAGATCGAACCGGTCGTTTAGCGATATTTGTGGCTGACTCATCAGACGCCTCCCCTCGTCAGATCAGTGTGCTTCATTCATACGCATTTTAGGTCAAAAAAGCTGACCTGTATAGGACCTATCAGTCTGTTATTGTAACGTTTCAACAGTTTGAATGTAGAACTTGTTACCTATTTCATATAGGGCTTCGGAAGGATAACGAAAGTTGCGGCGATGGATTGGGACAAGTTAAGGATATTTCACGCGGTTGCGGATGCGGGCAGCCTGACTCATGCGGGGGACAAGCTGAATCTGTCCCAATCCGCGGTCAGCCGGCAGATCCGCGCGCTTGAAGAGTCGCTTGATTCGACGCTTTTTCATCGCCACGCCCGCGGCCTGATTCTAACCGAACAGGGTGAGTTGTTGTTCGACGCAACTTCGGCCATGTCGAAACGTCTGGACGCAGCCGCTGCCCGCATTCGCGACAGCGAAGAAGAAGTGTTCGGAGTTCTACGCGTCACCACCACGTTTGGCTTCGGTACACTGTGGCTGGCGCCGCGCCTGCCAAAACTGTACGAGCAATACCCCGACCTGAACATCGACCTGATGCTGGAGGAGCGTGTTCTCGACCTGCCGATGCGCGAGGCTGATGTTGCCATCCGCATGAAAGAGCCCAGCCAGGCCGATCTGGTGCGAAAACGCCTGATGACCGTACAGATGCAGCTTTATGCTACGCCGGAATACCTGGAAGAACGCGGCAGCCCGGAAAGTCCCGAAGACATCTCGAAACACAGGTTGATCTGCCAGACACCCTCGGCCCCGCAGGTCGGCGCAAGCGCGATGATGGTTCGGCACCTGATGACCTACAATCCGACCTCGCTGTTGACGGTGAACAACTATTTCGGTGTTTTGCAGGGGGTATTGCACAACCTCGGCATCGGTGTGTTGCCGGATTACGTGACCCATGACTTTCCGCATCTGCAGTCGATCCTGTCGGATATCGAAACCGCCGATGTCCCGGTTTATCTCGCCTACCCCGAGGAACTGCGCCATTCCAAACGCGTCGCGGCGTTCCGCGACTTTGTTCAGGATGAGATCATTGCGCAGCGCAAGCAGTTGAAGCAGATGGGAAAACTGTAGCTATGCACCAGTAGCATAGCGGCAATGATCTGCGATCAGTCTATAAAACCTTGATAGTACACAAACCGCCCCCTAAATGAGCAATCGAAGGCGGTGATGCTGTAACGCTCATCATCTTCACCTCCCTGTTGGACTACGGCCGAGCTTAGTGCTCGGCCTTTTTTTTGCCCGCAACACTAAATTCATATCTGAAATGGGTGAAACATCTGGGAAAATCCTGCACTTAAGCCTATGATCACGAAAAAATCATCAAGACTTATGGTCGAGGACAGATTCGATGTTTCACCTCACTCGCCTGTTAATGGCGTTCTTCTCTATTGCGCTATTATCTGGGCCAGCACTTGCCCAGGTCACTAGTACCTCTAGTGCACCGACTACCGTCACAATTCCCGAGGATCTGACGCCCGAACAAGTCGATGACATGGTCGCACGTATGTCCGACGACCAGGTCCGCGCGATCTTGCTGGAGCGTTTGGACGCGGTTGCGGAAAAAAACGCCGCCGAAGCGGAAGAGCGCGAAGACCCAATTACGGAAATCAATGAGATCTGGGCCGAAATGGTGGCGTCGTGGACTCAGGTTATCGTCACGGTCCCGAACATCTTCAGTGCGCAAGCCGACGCTTTCAAAAACTTTTCGGCAACCTTTGGTACGACCGGCGCGTTTACCCTGCTGGGCCTGATCCTCAGTGTACTTGTCGTCGGCTTCCTCGCGGAAAAGCTGTTCGAATTCCTTACTCGCCGGTGGCACGAACATGCTGAAGTTGGGGATGAAAATGACCTTTGGGGCGCCGTCAGGTACCTGTTTCGCCGTTTTTGCCGCGAGATCGCAGGATTGGTCGTGTTCTATGTCGTCATCCGCGCGGTCGGGCGTGGGCTTCTGACTCCGGAACAAATCACCTACGCGGCACCCTTCGTTTTTTACCTGATCTGGATTCCGCGCTTGGGCGCAGCGGCCTCGCGGTTCGTACTTGCACCGAGCAAACCACACTACCGGCTGGTAAACATTGATGATCACTGGGCGAAATACCTACACCGCAACCTGATCGGTCTGCTTATTTTGGTCGGTTTCACGCTGTTCCTGCTTCATTTCAACAGGCTGAACGGCATTACCGGCGGCGAAACACGCATTGGTTTCTGGCTGAACGCAGCGATCCATATCTATATCGGCGTCATCGCCTGGACCGCGCGCGAAGGCCTGTCTCAGATGATGTTGGGTACCGACCCTGATCATTCCAAATTTGATGAGGAAGTCGCCCACTACTACCCCTACTTCGCAATCGGCGTGTCGGCGGTAATCTGGCTGCTGGTCGAGTTTATCGTAGCGCAACGCAATCCCTCGTCTTTGGCGCTGCTGGTCAAGGGGGCACATTTCACCACCATGGCTTGGCTGCTGATCGCACCTGCCTTGGATACGCTGATACGTGGGCTGGTTCGCCATCTGCAACCGCCTATGCTTGGCGAAGGCCCCGTGGCCGAGCGCGCATACAAGTCCACTAAACGCAGCTATATCCGGATTGGTCGAGTGTTAGCCGGTATTCTTGTCATCCTGATGATCGCCCGGGCGTGGGACCTTGATCTCAGCGAAATCGCGGGCGGTGGAGATGAGTCCGGCAGCAAACTAATCCAGTTCTTCATCATCATTGCTGTTGGCTACATCCTGAACGAAGTCGTTTCGCTGTGGATCAACCGTCGCCTTGCGAAAGAGCAAACTGCGGTTGAACAAAGTGCTGATCAAGAAGCGGGCGAAGGCGGCGGTTCTGGCGGATCACGTCTGGCGACGGTTCTGCCCCTGCTGCGCGTGACCGCTCAGGTCGCGATTGCGGTGATCTTTGTTCTGCTCGCGCTTGGCGCGCTGGGGCTGGATATCACGCCGCTGCTTGCTGGTGCCGGTATTCTTGGCCTGGCCATCGGCTTTGGTGCGCAAAAGCTTGTTTCGGACATTGTCGGCGGAATCTTCTTCCTGATCGACGATGCGTTCCGGGTTGGTGAATATGTTGATATCGGCGGCACCATGGGAACGGTCGAAAAGATCTCGATCCGCTCCATGCAATTGCGCCACCACCGCGGTCTGGTTCACACCATCCCCTATGGTGAGATTCAGAAGATCACCAACTTCAGCCGTGACTGGGTCATCATGAAGCTGAAATTCACCGTGCCCTTCGATACAGACCCGAACAAGGTGAAGAAGATCTTCAAGAAGATCGGTGCAGAGATGATGGAGGATGAAGTTCACAAGGACGGCTTCCTGCAGCCCTTCAAATCTCAGGGCGTGTTCGACTTTGACGATGTCGGCATGATCATCCGCGGCAAGTTCATGGCCAAACCGGGTAAGCAGTTCACCCTGCGCAAGGAGATCTTCAACCGGGTCAAGGCCGCCTTTAAGGAAAATGGCATCGACTTTGCCCGTCGCGAAGTTCGTGTCGCCATCCCGGGACTGGATGAAGCTGAAAACCTGACCGAAGAACAAAAAGCAGCAGTTGGCGCTGCGGCTGCAGATGCGTCCAGAAAGGCGCAGAACCCAGCTTAACGATAACGGATCATCCGCTGATACGTCAGCGGGTGACACCCGCGAGGTCCAAACAACAGACGGAACCGGCCCAATCGCCGGTTCCGTTTTTTACTTTCACAATCGGCCTGCGCTGACTTGACCCTTTCCACAAGCGGCACCTTGCCCTAAAAGGCCCGCAATCCCGGCCAACCTGGACAAGGACAAACGATGCAAGAGCCCGCCATCACCCCGGATCTGATTGCCGCACACGGGCTTAAGCCCGACGAATACGATATGATCCTCGAGATCATCGGGCGCGAGCCGACATTTACCGAACTCGGCATCTTTTCGGCCATGTGGAACGAACACTGTTCCTACAAATCGTCCAAGAAATGGCTGCGCACCCTGCCGACCTCGGGACCTCAGGTAATCTGCGGACCGGGTGAAAATGCTGGCGTGGTGGATATCGGCGACGGTCAGGCGGTGGTGTTCAAGATGGAAAGCCACAACCACCCTTCATACATCGAACCCTATCAGGGCGCGGCCACAGGCGTTGGCGGCATCTTGCGTGATGTCTTCACCATGGGCGCGCGCCCTATCGCATCCATGAACGCGCTATCCTTTGGCGAGCCCGGCCACCACAAAACCCGTCAGCTGGTCAACGGTGTGGTCGAAGGCATCGGCGGCTACGGCAACTGTTTCGGAGTACCATGTGTTGGCGGTGAAGTCCGTTTCCACCCTGCCTATAACGGCAACTGCCTTGTAAACGCCTTTGCTGCAGGTTTGGCCGACAGCGACAAGATTTTCTACTCGGCAGCCTCCGGCGTCGGCATGCCCGTCGTCTATCTGGGTGCAAAAACTGGCCGCGATGGCGTTGGCGGTGCAACCATGGCCTCGGCCGAGTTCGATGACACCATCGAAGAAAAGCGCCCCACTGTTCAAGTTGGCGACCCGTTCACTGAAAAGCGCCTGATGGAGGCGACGCTGGAGCTGATGCAGACGGGTGCCGTGATCTCGATCCAGGATATGGGGGCGGCTGGTCTGACCTGTTCTGCCGTTGAGATGGGCGACAAGGGCGGTCTGGGTGTGCGTCTGGATCTGGAAAACGTTCCCCAGCGCGAAGAGGATATGACAGCCTATGAGATGATGCTGTCTGAATCTCAGGAACGCATGCTGATGGTCCTCAAGCCCGAGCTTGAAGCCGAAGCCCGCGCCGTGTTCGAAAAATGGGACCTGGACTTCGCCATCGTCGGCGAAACCATCGCCGAAGACCGCTTCCTGATCCTTCACAACGGCGAAGTCAAAGCCGATCTGGTCCTGTCCAAGCTGTCCTCGACGGCGCCGGAATACGACCGCCCGTGGGAGGCTACGCCGGAAGCCGAAGAACTGGCTGAAGTCCCGCAAATCGACCCGATCGACGGTCTGCGCGCCTTGCTCGCTTCTCCAAACTATGCAGGCAAGCAGTGGGTTTATGAGCAGTACGACACAATGGTCATGGCCGACACCGCCCGAACCCCAGGTCTGGGCGCAGGCATGGTCCGCGTGCACGGCACTGACAAGGCACTTGCCTTCACCAGCGACGTAACCCCACGCTATGTCCGCGCCAACCCTGTTGAGGGCGGCAAGCAGGCTGTGGCCGAGGCCTACCGCAACCTGACCGCCGTTGGAGCCAACCCATTGGCGACCACCGATAACCTGAACTTCGGCAACCCCGAAAAGCCCGAGATCATGGGCCAGTTCGTCGGCGCGATCCAGGGCATCGGCGAAGCCGTAGCCGCGCTGGATATGCCGATCGTGTCGGGCAACGTCTCACTGTACAACGAAACCGATGGTCAGGCGATCCTGCCGACCCCGACCATTGGCGCAGTAGGTTTGCTGAACCACACGGACGAGATCATCGGCAACGAGGTTCGCGAGGGCCATGTCGCGCTAGTCATCGGAGAGACAAACGGCCATCTTGGCCAATCTGCCCTGCTGGCCGAAGTGTTCAACCGCGAAGACGGCGACGCGCCGCATGTCGATCTGGATGCCGAAAAACGTAACGGCGAATTCATCCGTGCCAACCGCGAGATGATCAAGGCCTGCACCGATCTGGGTGACGGTGGCCTGGCGCTGGCAGCCTTTGAGCTGGCGGAATCCGCAGGCGTCGGCGTTCACCTCGATGAAGCCACGACCGAGTTCCTGTTCGGCGAAGACCAGGCCCGCTATCTGGTCGCGTGCAACTTTGATCAGGCCGAGGCACTGATGATCGCTGCTGGTCAGGCAGGCGTACCTCTGGTGTCCGTGGGACGGTTCACTGGCGACAGCATTCGGGTTGGCAACTCTGAGGCCGCGTTAGAGGATTTGGCTACCACGTTCCGCACCAGCTTTGCTGAGGCCGTCGCCTAACACCGAAACAATCTTCGCAACATGAAACCTGCGCCTGCCCCGGCGCAGGTTTTGTCGTTTCAGGGTCCCTATCCTCCTCTTGCACGCCCCGTCCGGGCGCTCTACATCTTGAGAAAGACCTTCAGGAGAAACCTACATGCCGATGAGCGCCCACGAAATCGAAGCCCTACTGCGTGAAACCTTTCCGGATGCGGAGATTCAGGTTGGCGGCAGCGATGGCGTGCATATGTCCGCAATGGTCGTGGACGAAAGCTTTCGCGGGAAAAACCGGGTGCAACAGCAGCGCGCAGTCTATGCGGCCCTGAAGGGCAAGATGGACGGCGCGGACGGGGAGCTGCACGCGCTGGCGTTGACCACAAAAGTGCCTGAATAGTGGATGAGCCGATTGGATGGGTTCTGCTAAGGCTGACCTTTCTGATCTTTGATATTGTCAACTTCGTAGCGATCTTGTTTTGTGATCTGCCAAAGCTACTGAAATACGGACCCAGATATTGGCGTGTTACCAGGAAAATGAGACGTCGCGACTACAATCTTCGCCAAAGCTGGATGGCAAAAAATGAGTAGCTGGCTGTTCTGGATATCAGTAATCGCAACGTTGATTGTTGCCGCCGCTCTGATCGAAGCCTATGTGAAGCGCAACAGAAAGCGTAAGCTGGCCGACATGCGCCCGGACCCGGACAAGATCAGCAAGGTCGGCGGCATTGAAAGATACGGGCTGGATCCGCTGGCCCTGGCACAGGCCGAGCATCGGCGACTAGAGGAAGAAGGATGGGTCCCGGACCCGTCAAAGGATGAAACGACCGCCCCCGACGCGGGTGAAAAGGACAAGCAAGATGACCGACGTTAAGACTCAGATCGACGAAACCGTCAAAGCCAACGATGTGGTGCTCTACATGAAAGGCACCAAAGAGATGCCCCAATGTGGGTTCTCGTCCCGCGTGGCCGGCGTTCTGAACTACATGGGCGTCGAATATGCCGATGTTAATGTTCTGGCCGACGAAGAGGTTCGTCAGGGCATCAAGGACTATTCTGACTGGCCGACCGTGCCACAGCTGTACGTCAAAGGTGAATTCGTCGGCGGTTGCGACATCATCACCGAGATGACCCTGTCGGGCGAATTGGACACTTTGTTTGACGAAAACGGTGTCGAATTCAACAAGGAAGCTGCTGACAAAATTCGCGAAGCAAACGCCTGATCAGCGACTGCTGCAATTCTCCAGAACAACCTGCTCACTGGCGGCCCCTTCGGTCGCCAAAAAGCTGACGGTTGCATCCCACCCTTTTGATCGCAGGATGTACGACCCGGTCTCTCCCACGGATTCATAGCGAATACCTGATCCACTGGGCACTTGCTGCAGGGCAACCAACTGGTTGTCCACCATCATCGCCGCCGCACCAGACCCATCAGCCGCATTGAAATACGCAACCTGCAACTCAACGCCATTCTGGCAGGTGAAGGTAACCGGCAGGATATCTATGTCTGCCCAGGCCAAGCCCCCCGGTAGAACGATCAGACCGGCCAACGCTACCGTTTTCAACACATTCATTTCGCCGTTTTCTCCTCAACCACCGAGGCAAGGGCTTCGGCGCGTGCGGCCAGTTCGGCCAGTGTGTCCGTGACCGAAGGCGGGACGACGGCCACTTCAATCCTTTCAGGCTCGGGCTCAGGCCGGTTGCGCAGGCTTTGCAATTCGGCTTCAACTTCGGCCAGCTTGGACTCTGCCCGTTTGAGCTTGTCATCTGTAGCGGCGGTCTTGTCGGCCAGCATCAGCCCGGCCATCAACAGCATGCGCGCCTCAGGCATCCGACCAATCTGATCAGACAAAACCTGCGCCTCGTCATCCAACATTTTCGCGGCAGATTGCAGAAATGGCTCTTCACCGTCCTGGCACGAAACGTCAAAACCACGGCCACCGATATGAATGGTCAATTCGGGCATTACTCTACCTCTCCCTCAGCCAGCTTTGCCTGCGACAGCAACGGCTCCAGCCGGGCCAGTACAGCCTGAGCTTCGGCAGCGTCTGTTGCCTGTGCAGCCTTTGTCGCCTCAAGCTCGGCCACAGTCGCGCGGTTCAACAGCTCGGCATCGGCCAGGCCGTCCTTGCTGGCCGCCCGCAACTCATCCACCGAGTTGCGCAGTTGTTCGTTCGCCTTGCGCATACGTTGAAGATCATCATCCAAACGCGACATGGCCGCGCCGTGGCTGGCACGTTCCGCACGCAGCATCTCAAGCTCTGCGCTTAACTCCGCAACACGCTCGCTGTCGGCCAATTCGGACCGTAGCTTTTTGTTCTCATCTTCAAGCGACTGCGTTTTGCTCACAACCGCTTTAAGTTCATCGTTTTCTGTCTTGAGAACAAACAGTTCGTCCTGGTTTTCCAATGCAGCTTTAGCCTCTGCCAACTCGGCCCTGGCCGCTTCGACCGCCGCCAATTTGGCAGTGGCCTCTGACAGCTGCTGACGCAACGCGCCGTTTTCAGGATCTTCGGCTGGCGTTGCTTTCAGCGCATCCATGTCGGCGCGCATCGCGTCGACTTCTTTCTCGTGCCGTTCCTTGAGGGATTTCAGCCGCTCTTCCAGCTGCGCATTGGCGACGCGCTCGTCTTCCAATGCCGTGTGCAAAGCGCTGTCATCACCGCCACTTGCGGGCGTCGCGTCACGCAGGGCGTCTACCCCGGTTCCGATCCTCTCCATCGCGGCAACGATACGGCGCTGTAATTCTTCGATCTGGCTCATGCCCCTGCCACCTCTTTACCAAGGTTCACTTTTTCGCGGCCCATCCGAATCAATACAGGCCGGGTATTGGCCTAGTCTAACCGAATGAAACGGAAAATACCCACTGTTTGCTTTCAATCACTTGGACAGCATTCTTGAACCACGAACGCGACGCAAGCCCCGGTTCCACTTGCACTTTGGGGGGTGGATGGTATTGAGCGCCCCATCTGCCTGTAATCCAAAGGAACAACGCCCGTGGACCTGACTGCGCTGCGCAATGCCAATCCTGAACACTGGAACAAGGCTGCGGCCATCCGCACCCTGACCCTTGACGCCGTCGCCGCCGCCAATTCCGGCCATTCCGGTATGCCGATGGGCATGGCCGATGTTGCGACCGTGCTGTTTGAAAAGCACCTGAAATTCGACGCCTCGGCCCCGAACTGGCCTGATCGCGACCGGTTCATCCTGTCAGCTGGTCACGGTTCGATGTTGGTCTATTCTCTTTTGTATCTCACTGGTCATGCGGACGTGACACTGGAAGAGATCAAGAACTTCCGCCAGTTGGGTGCGAAAACTGCGGGTCACCCGGAAAACTTCTTGGTGAACGGTATCGAAACCACCACCGGACCACTGGGTCAGGGCATTTCCAACGCAGTTGGTTTCGCCATGGCCGAAGAAATCCAGCGTGCGCATTACGGCAAAAAGGTCGTCGATCACTATACTTATGTGATTGCGGGCGACGGTTGCCTGATGGAAGGCGTCAGCCAGGAGGCCATCACTCTGGCTGGCCGTCATGAGCTGAGCAAGCTGATCGTTTTCTGGGACAACAACAACATCACCATCGACGGCACCGTGGATATTGCCGATCGCACCGATCAGGTGCGCCGCTTCAAGGCCTCGGGCTGGAACGTGATTGAAATCGATGGCCATGATCCGATCGCGATTGATGCGGCCATTGTGCAAGCCAAATCGTCGAACAAACCATCCATGATCGCCTGCGAAAGCCATATTGCGCTGGGTCACGCCGCACAGGATACTTCCAAAGGTCACGGAGCATTGACCGATCAGGATCAGCTAAAAGCCGCCAAAGACGGCTATGGTTGGCCCCATGATGCTTTTGTGGTCCCTACTGACGTCAAATCAGCTTGGGAGGCCATCGGTGCCCGTGGCGCGACTGAGCGCGCCGAATGGGAAGAGCGTTTCGCGCAGATTTCCGAGCGCAAACAGGCCGAATTCAACCGCGCCTATGCGTTTGATGCACCCAAGAAACTCGCCGGTGCCATCCGTTCGTTCAAAAAGCAGATGTCGGAAGATCAGCCGAAACTCGCCACCCGCGCGTCTTCGGAAAAGGTTCTGAACGTGGTGAACCCGATCATGACCGAGACCGTTGGCGGTTCCGCCGACCTGACCGGGTCGAACAACACCAAATCTGCGGATATGGGCGTGTTCCTGCCGGAAAACCGCAAGGGTCGCTATATCCACTATGGAATCCGCGAACACGGCATGGCCGCCGCGATGAACGGTATGGCGTTGCACGGCGGTATCCGCCCCTATGGCGGAACGTTCATGGCGTTCACCGACTATGCCCGCCCTTCGATGCGTTTGGCCGCCTTGATGAAGGTGCCTACGGTCTTCGTGATGACCCACGACTCAATCGGTCTGGGCGAAGACGGCCCGACCCACCAGCCGGTTGAGCATCTGGCCATCTCGCGCGCGACGCCGAACACCTATGTGTTCCGACCCGCCGATGTGGTTGAGACGGCTGAGGCATGGGAACTGGCGCTGACGTTCAAGGACAGCCCTTCGGTTCTGTCGCTGACCCGTCAGGGCGTGCCGACGGTGCGTAAAGAACACAAGGCCAAGAACCTGACCGCGCAAGGCGCATATGTTCTGGCCGATGCCGAGGGCAAGCGTCAGGCCATTCTGATCGCCACCGGGTCCGAAGTGTCGCTGGCGATGGAAGCCAAAGCGATGCTCGAGGCTGAAGGCATCGGTACCCGTGTCGTCTCCATGCCGTCGATGGAGCTGTTTGCGCAGCAAGATGAGGCCTATCGCAAGCGCGTCCTGCCGGGCGGACCCGTCCGCGTCGGTATCGAGGCCGCAGTGCGCGCCGGTGGCTGGGATCGCTGGTTGCTGGGTGAACGTGGTCGCGAAGCCAAAGCCGGTTTCATCGGCATGTCCAGCTTCGGTGCGTCGGCCCCCGCCGGTGAACTGTACAAGCATTTCGGCATCACCGCCGAGGCGACAGTGGCCAAGGTCAAGGAACTGCTGGGTCAATAAACGCTCGGCTCATCAGCCAGATACAAAAAGGGCGGCTTTGGCCGCCCTTTCCTATTTTGGCTGCTTTAGCTCGGCCTTCAACGCCGTATAGGCCCGTTTCGCATAACCCAACCGCAACTCATACCGTTCTGCTGGCACAATCCTATCGGGCACGTTCAGCCCTGCAGCAGACAAAACCTGCCTAACATGCGTTCCATATAGCGGAATGAATTGCGCCGACTGGCCGCTGAGCAGGTTAAACAATCGCCCCCCTGCCCACTTGGCGCGTCGGGCCGCAGTCTCCGCCGTGTCGATCCGGAAATACAGTACCTGGTAAAGCCTGAGCGGTTCAAACGGTATTTGTTCCGCACCAAGGTTCATGGCCGACAAGGCCGCCGCTTTGCGTTTGGCTGGCCGTCCCTTCAATTGTATGCGAACCCAACTCTGGACCGGTCTAAAAGTCGGTAAATGGCTCAGGTCTCTCATTTCAGGATTATGAATTTAATGCGCATCAGTCTTCTTTGAAAACATCCCGATCATCGGCCCGACCACCTTTGTCGCCACCGGGATCAGAACAAATCCCCATGCCAGACCGAACACACCGTCCATCGTTGCCTTGGATACCCATTCAACAACGCCGGTCCACTGCTCAGACACGGAATGACCAATGGCATAGGCCCAGTCGTGGATGTGGTGTCCCAGCCACCCAAAGCCCAGAACCTCCATCCCGTGAATGATGATGGAACCGCCGACCCACAACATCGCGGCGGTGCCGACTATGGACAGGATTTTCATGACAACCGGCATGGCTTTGACCAACCCGCGCCCAAGCCCTCGCCCAATCGGTGTCGGTGCGTTTTGCGCGAGGTACAGCCCGACATCGTCCATCTTCACGATCAGGGCAACTGACCCGTAGACCGCCACGGTGACACCGATCCCCACAACCGCCAAGGTCGCGGCCTGCATCCACAGGTTTGGGGCCTCAATCGCGGCCAGCGCAATCGTCATGATTTCAGCCGAAAGGATAAAATCCGTCTTGATCGCGCCTTTGACCTTCTGCTCTTCCAGGTGGCCGGGGTCGCGAATGGCCATGTCTTCGTCGATAACGTGACTGCCATGAGGGAATAGGACATGAAATATCTTCTCGGCCCCCTCGAAACACAGGTAAGAGCCGCCGATCATCAGCAAAGGCGTGATCAACCAAGGAGCAAAATTCGCCAGTAGCAAAGCAACCGGCAGCAGCAGGATAATCTTGTTGAATATGGAACCACGCGCGATGCGCCAAATGATGGGCAACTCGCGCGCCGGGGCGAATCCTTGAACGTATTTCGGCGTCACGGCCGCATCGTCGATGATCACACCAGCGGTCTTTGCACCCGCCTTTCCGGCCGCCGCGACCACATCGTCCACGGACGAGGCCGCAACTTTTGCAATACCTGCAACGTCATCCAACAGGGCCAACAGACCGCTCATGGTGTTTCCTTTCAATTCACCTGCCGCACCCGGAGCCTACCCGATCCGACGGCTAGCGCAAGCGTTAGCGCAACCGGCGCAGGTTTGCGCTAACACGTTAAAAATATGTCACTTTTGGTCTTTTGAGAAAGCGCTTTGACCGCTATATGGCGTCCAACGCAAGCGCATTTGGAGACAGCACATGACCATCAAGGTCGGTATCAATGGTTTTGGCCGCATTGGCCGCTGCACGTTGTCGCATATCGCGGCATCTGCCCGCAACGACATCGAAGTGATCAAGGTCAACGCAACCGGCCCGCTGGAAACCACAGCGCACCTGCTAAAGTATGACAGTATCCACGGACGTTTCCCTCGCGATGTCGCAATCGACGGCAAAACCATGGATCTGGGCCGAGGCCCGATGGAGATGTTCTCGACCTATGACATGAATGAACTGGACTGGGATGGCTGCGATGTCGTTCTGGAATGCACCGGTAAATTCAATGACGGTCTGAAAGCCAAAACGCACCTAGATCGTGGTGCGCAAAAGGTCCTTCTGTCAGCCCCCGGCAAGAACGTCGATAAGACCATCGTTTATGGTGTAAACCACAACAGCCTTGTGACGGATGATAAAATGGTCTCGAACGGCTCGTGCACCACGAACTGCCTTGCTCCGCTTGCCAAGGTATTGGACGAGGGCATCGGCATCGAGAACGGCATCATGACCACGATCCACGCCTATACCGGCGACCAGCCGACACTGGACCGCCGTCACAGTGATCTTTACCGCGCCCGTGCTGCGGCGATGTCGATGATCCCGACCTCAACAGGTGCCGCGAAAGCACTGGGCGAGGTTCTGCCCAACCTGAAAGGTCGCCTGGATGGTTCGGCCATCCGTGTTCCGACCCCGAATGTTTCTGCGGTTGACCTGACCTTCCGCGCCGCACGTGATGTAACGGTAGAAGAAGTGAACGCCATCGTACGCGAAGCCTCGCAGGGGTCGATGCAGCGCGTTCTGGGCTATGAGCCCGCTCCGCTGGTTTCGACCGATTTCAACAACACCGAAGAAAGCTCGATCTTCGCACCCGATCAGACCCGCGTGGTCGGCGACCGCATGGTCCGCGTTCTGGCATGGTACGACAACGAATGGGCGTTCTCGGTCCGCATGGCAGACGTCGCAGTTGCCATGGGTCGCCTTAACTAAGGTTGCTTTGAAATCTTGAACCTTTTCGCCCGCTCAGGTTAACTGGGCGGGCGTTTTCGTCCGGGGCTAGCATGACAAATCAAATCGCCATCTGGCTTGCCCTGCTCATTCTGGGCTTGTTCGTTATCAGCTATGCCCTCTTTGGAACCGAACAATTCGTGTTCCTTGGCAAGAAACTCTACTTCTTTCTGGACTGGCTCGCCTTCTGGCGTTGACTGAGGTTTTGCTTGACTTTTTCTTTGATCTGGCTTTGTTAGCGCTAACTTCATATTGGCCGCATATCGGACGGAGCAGGACATGACACTCAAGCTGGCAATCAACGGATTTGGACGGATCGGACGCGGCGTGCTGCGGGCGGTCATGGAATCCGGGCGCACGGATGTTGAAATCGTTGCGATAAACGACCTGGCAAAGCCGGAAATGAACGCGCATCTGTTCGAATTCGACAGCGTCCATGGCCGGTACGGCAAACCGGTCACTTTGACCGAGGCAGGCCTGGACGTTGGAAACGGTCCGATCCGCCTGAGCAGCGAGCGTGAGCCGGAAAAACTGGATTGGTCCGATGTGGACGTCGTTCTGGAATGTACTGGCGTATTCCGCACACGCGAAGCTGCATCCCGCCATTTCACGAACGGATCGAAGAAGGTTTTGATCTCGGCCCCAGCCCGCGGCGATGGCGCGGTAAAAACGATTGTGTTCGGCGTCAACGATCACGAGCTGACGGCTGAAGATAACGTGGTGTCCAACGCGTCTTGCACGACCAATTGCTTGTCACCGGTTGCCGCAGCACTGGATGCAGGGCTTGGCATTGTGCATGGCAACATGACCACGGTTCACGCCTACACAGCCAGCCAACCCGTCCACGACACCGCCGGTAAAGACCCTTACCTTTCACGTGCGGCGGCACTGTCTATGATCCCAACCACGACAGGCGCGGCCTCTGCCGTTGGCCTCGTCCTGCCGCAACTGGCCGGTAAACTGACGGGTCAGGCCATTCGCGTCCCCACACCGAACGTGTCCGTAGTTGATCTGGTCGCCGAAGTCTCGCGCCCGACAACGGAAGAAGAAGTCAACGCGCTGTTTACCGAAGCCGCAGCAAGAATCTCCGGAGTTCTGGCGGCAGAGAACCGCCCGCTGATCTCGGTGGATTTTAACCACGACCCACACAGTTCGACCGTTTCATTGCCGGAAACCAAGGTGACCGACGGCACACTGGTGCGTGTGCTGGCGTGGTATGACAACGAATGGGGTTTCTCGAACCGGATGCTAGACACCGCCGCGGCGATGGGAGCCCTATCCTAAACGGTCACACAGCGCAGCATTGACGCGGGGCGTGACGAATTTCGACACGTCCCCGTCCAACCGGGCAATTTCCTTAACCAACTTGGAGGCAATAGCCTGATGCCGCGCCTCGGCCATCAGGAAGACCGTCTCGATCGAGTCGTCCAATGCTCGGTTCATCCCGACCATCTGGAATTCATACTCAAAATCCGCAACCGCCCGCAGCCCGCGGACAATGATCTGCGCCCCAACATCGCGGGCGCAATCGATCAGCAGGTTTTCAAAGGGATGCGCAACGATCTCAGTTCCCGTTTGCTCAGTCAGATGGGCGCATTCCGCCTCGATCATCGCAACGCGTTCCTCGAGTGAGAACAAAGGACCCTTGTCGCGGTTGATCGCGACGCCAATGACGAGCTTGTCCACCAAAGCAGCCGCACGGCGAATGATATCGATATGACCCAGGGTGATTGGATCGAATGTTCCGGGATATAATCCAACCCTCATCGTGGCCTCCTGCGCAATAAACTTTCTGCGCTAGCAAACATAACTTCGCCGCAGGTGCAAGAGGCAGCTATGGGGATCAAGGGCGTCAATGCCCCATGATCATGCCTTGCAGCGCGTCTTTTTCCATAGCCAGTTCCGCCAGCTGCGCCTTAACCACGTCGCCCAGCGTCACGATCCCCACCAGCTTGCCGTCTTCAACAACGGGCATGTGGCGAAAGCGCCCTTCGGTCATGCGCGTCATGATATCCTGAACCGTGTCCTGCTGAGTGGCTGTCACAAGGTTACGGGTCATATAGGCGCTGACTGGCTGCGCCAGGCAACCACTGCCGCTTGCGGCCAGCTCCCTTACGATGTCCCGCTCGGAAAGGATGCCAGATGCCGTTTCGCCGCCATCTTCTGATACAACAACCGTCCCGATCCGTTTTTCGGCCAGGATTTTCGAGGCGTCAGCCACAGTGATTGTCGGGCTGACTGTCTCGACACCTCCGGTGGCCTTGGATTTCAGAATGGCCTGAACGAGCATAAGCGTAACCTCCGAAATAATGTCCTGTTTTCCAAAGCGTTGCCGGAATGCTTAAACCTGTCAAGGTGACACTTGAGCCTCAAGCCGCTCAACCTCTTCCCGAATACCCTGGGACAAGGCCTGCGCAAATCGGTTCAACCTTTCATTCCGCTGATCGCCCTGATGTCGCACCAGGTGAAAACTCCGGGTCAAACTCACCTGATCCGTCAGGATTTTCTGCAGGTTCGGATGGAACGGCAGGGTAAAATCATGGGCCACACAAACCCCTGTTCCAAGCGTGGCCTGCCGCAGCTGAACCGACACCGAATTTGATGCAAGCGCGACACGGTCAACACCGATATCAACAAGATAGTCCAACTCGCGATCAAAGATCATATCGGGAATGTACCCAATCATACGATGGCCATTCAGGTCCTGGATCGAACGGATTGCCGGGTAAGAGGTCAGATAGTCGCGCGTCGCAACAAGGTGCAGTTTGTAATCGGTGATTTTCTGGACCAGAAGGCTCCCCGCCGTTGGTGCACTGACGGTCACCGCCATATCAGCCTCGCGCCGGGACAGGTTGATCACGCGCGGTAGGGCCAGGATCTGAATATCCAGATCGGGGTTTGCATCGCTGATTTTCGCGCAGACCTGCGGCAAAAGATAGTTGGCCGACCCGTCCGGCGCGCCAATCCGTATTTGTCCGCTGAGCGTTTTTGACGTTCCCGCCATCGCGCCAGCCGCCGCGCGCATCGCCTCTTCGGCTTTTAGCCCGTGTTCCATCAGGCGCTCACCTGCAGCGGCCAAAAGGTAGCCTTGTTGCGACTTGGTAAACAGGGGGGCTTCCAATGAGGCTTCTAACCGAGCGATCCGCCGCCCGACGGTGGCTGGGTCAATCTTCAGCTGACGCCCGGCAGCCGAAAGGCTTTCTTCTCGCGCGACGGCCAGAAAGACCCGCATATCATCCCAGTTTGGTGTCACCGCCTGCCCTTTGCATTTTTGCAAAACATCTTTGGGACATTGCCTCTGTTCAAGTAAATTATGCAAGCCTATTGTGCGCACAAACGCATCGGAGGAGATCTGCAATGACCGAGCTGTCCCATTTCATCAACGGCGAGAATGTCGCCGGAACCTCAGGACGATTTGCCGACGTCTTTAACCCCGCCACTGGCGAGGTGCAGTACAAGTGCCCTATGGCCAGTGCCGCAGAAACCACAGCCGCAATCGAAAGCGCAGCCGCCGCGCAGCTGGCCTGGGGGGCAACCAATCCACAGAAACGCGCACGTGTCATGATGGCTATGGTTCACCTGATGAACCGTGACATGGACAAACTGGCCGAAGCGCTGAGCCGTGAGCACGGTAAAACCATCCCCGACGCCAAGGGCGACCTGCAGCGTGGTCTTGAGGTGATCGAATACTGCATCGCCGCGCCTCAGATGCTGAAAGGTGAATTCACCGACAGCGCAGGTCCGGGCATTGACATGTATTCGATGCGTCAGCCGCTGGGTGTTGTTGCTTCGATCATGCCGTTCAATTTCCCGGCCATGATGCCGCTGTGGCACGTGGGTCCTGCACTGGCCTGCGGCAACGCCGTGGTTCTGAAACCGTCTGAGCGTGACCCCTCGGTACCGCTGATGCTGGCTGAACTGTTCGTCGAAGCCGGCCTGCCCAAGGGCGTCTTCCAGGTCGTCAACGGCGACAAAGAGGCCGTGGACACTCTGCTGGACAGCGATACCATTCAGGGCGTGTCCTTTGTTGGCTCGACCCCGATCGCGCAATACATCTATTCCCGCGCAACCGCGAACGGTAAGCGCGCGCAGTGTTTCGGCGGCGCCAAGAACCACATGATCGTCATGCCTGACGCGGATTTGGATCAGGCTGCCGACGCTCTGGTCGGTGCCGGGTTTGGCGCGGCGGGCGAACGCTGCATGGCCATCTCGGTTGCTGTGCCTGTTGGCGAAGAAACCGCTGACGCTCTGATCGAAAAACTGATCCCGCGTGTCGAAAAGCTGAAGGTCGGCCCCTACACTGCCGGCGATGACGTCGACATGGGCCCAGTTGTAACCGGTGCTGCCAAAGAGCGTATTCTTGGTCTGATCAACTCGGGCGTAGAACAAGGCGCGAAGCTGGTTGTTGATAACCGCGACTTCAGCTTGCAGGGCTATGAGGACGGCTTCTTTGTCGGCCCGCACCTTTTCGACAACGTGACGCCTGAGATGGACATCTACAAGCAAGAGATCTTTGGCCCGGTTCTGTCGACCGTGCGCGCAGGCTCTTATGAAGAAGCGCTGAAACTGGCGATGGATCACGAATACGGCAATGGCACTGCAATCTTCACGCGCGATGGCGACACCGCGCGCGACTTTGCCAGCCGTGTGAATATCGGCATGGTCGGTATCAACGTTCCGATCCCGGTTCCGCTGGCCTACCACACCTTTGGCGGCTGGAAGAAATCCATGTTTGGTGACCTGAACCAGCACGGTCCGGACAGCTTCAAGTTCTACACCCGCACGAAAACCGTTACGGCCCGTTGGCCGTCGGGCATCAAAGAAGGTGGCGAGTTCAACTTCAAAGCGATGGACTGATTTTTAGCGTCAAATTGACCAAAGGCCGCCTCAATGGGCGGCCTTTTTCGTTCCTCGTCAAGGTATCAGTTGTTTAGGAGCTCGCTCAGATCTGCCAATTTGGTTTTCAGCTCATAAGATACGGGAATTTCCAGGGTTTCTGATTTCTTGGTCATATCGTGCGGTCTCCGAACATCTGTGGGCCTGTCCCTTGGAAATGGAGGGGCCAAGTTAGAAAAATACCCCAAGCCTTATCCGGCAAACAGCAAAACCCTGTCCGGACACCGGTCAATTCCTCGTCCGAGCAGGCAAAAAACCGCGTGAAACATGTAAATCTCACGGAAAATTTAAGCCAAGCATCTGGCCCTGAAGCAACGCAGTCACTAAATTGCTGAAAACTCTCGAGCAGTCCTTCAGGAGGCATCCGTGTCCAGTTCCCGTATTAATCGTCGTACCGCCTTGCTGGGTGCTGCGTCCGTCCTTGCGACACCGACGCTGTTGCGCGCCCAAAGTTCAGATGCTTTCCCAACAACAGAAGAGGCGATCAGCACGCAATTGCCGGTGCGCCGCAATGTCTCGTCCTTCTCGCAACAGAACTGGCAGGACCATTTTGACCAGCTGGGCGCTGGCGCTTTGCTGGCCGATATCACAAGCCGCGCGGTGCACTATTGGGGACCCGATGGCACCTACAAGCTGTACCCCAGTTCGGTACCGATGAGCGAAGAGCTGACCAAGCGCGGCTATACCAAAGTTGTGCGCAAAGCGGAAAACCCAAGCTGGACGCCGACCGCCTCGATGCGCGAACGCGACCCGCTTTTGCCGGTTCGTATGGAAGGCGGGGAGCCCGGCAACCCGCTGGGTACACGCGCTATGTATCTAGGTTGGCCAGCTTATCTTGTGCACGGAACTCATGATACGCGAAAGATCGGACGCCAAAGCTCGTCAGGGTGCATTGGCCTGTATAACCAACATGTCGAGGAGCTTTATCCTCTGGTAAAAGTCGGAACCCAAGTCAGACTAGTCTAACGAAAAAGCCCCGGTCATCAGAACCGGGGCTTTCTTCTTCTCAGACGGGGGTCTTATTCCGGCAGTATGACCGCATCGACGACGTGGATCACTCCATTGCTGGTTTCGATGTCGGCCTGAACGACCTTCGCATCGTTCACTTTTACGCCATTCTTGGCGTTCACGCTCAGACGGTCGCCTTGTACGGTAAGCACCTTCGCACGTTTGCCAGCGATATCACCCGACATCACCTTGGCCGGGACCACGTGATAGGTGAGGATTTCGACCAGCTGATCTTTGTTTTCCGGCAACAAAAGCGTTTCTACCGTTCCTTCGGGCAATGCAGCAAAAGCTTCATCAGTCGGTGCGAACACTGTGAACGGTCCGTCACTTTTCAATGTGTCGACAAGACCCGCAGCTTGAACAGCGGCGACCAATGTGTTGAAGGACCCGGCCGATACTGCGGTATCTACGATATCTGCAGCCTGTGCTTTTACAGGCAGTGTCAGTGCAATTGCGGCGGCGGCGCCCATAAACGTACGACGAAACATGGCTGTCATCTCCTCTCCAGCTTGTTATGGAAAGGGGTACGGGCGCTTAGTCGCGCCGGATCACTAACTGATCAATTTTCTTTGACCTGAACCCATATGCTTTGGGCACGACCGTCCTTCAAAAACGGCAAGGCCGCGACCGCATCGGGACGATCCTGCTGAAGGTAATAGCCGGGCCAAAGCATTGAATATGCACCAGATTGCAGGAGTGCATGAAGCATGTACTGCTCACCCCAGCCCGGGCAATCATAGAAGAACCGGTTGGGATATTCGTAGGGCAGAAAAACATCGTGCACATGAATGACCACACCGGGTTTGAGCGTCGGAATGATGCGGCAGAACAGGTGCGCGACGTCATTGCTCATGCGAACAACGTGGCTGGAATCGATAAACAACACGTCACCGGATTCGAGATGCTCGAACAGTGCCGGATCGACTTCTTCCAGACGTTTTTGTTCGAACTCATCCACCACATGCGCGATATCTGCCCGTGGATACGGATCGATTGCGGTAACCATGGTCTGCAACCCGCCGTCAATTACCGCCTGTCGCGTCACACGGGTCGAGTTGCCGCAACCCACCTCGATCACACGCTTAGGTTTGAACCGGCGGATCATCAGATACAGCGCGTCCGCATCCGGACTGTCGTAGTAGCCGTTGTTGATACGGTATCCGGTCTTGTTGCGCGCCGGGTCTTTCAGAGCTTCCAGAGAAGCAGAGTGTTCTTGGTATTCCGACACCAATTGAGTGATGTCGAACCCATCCATCCCTGGTGACAGAGCATAGGCCGGGTGGGTCAGCCCCCCTGCCCGTTCAAACGCCTCAAGGCGCGCGCGCTCGTCCCGTTCGGTTACTCTGTCGATCAGTTTCACACCAAACCGGTCTAGCACGGCGTTCAGCCGGGGGAATTTCCTTGGTTTCACGGGGGACTCCGAGTTTGGTGACAGTCTAGACGCCTCCTTACCTGTGCGTATGGGGGCTTCGCAAGAACCCAGCTGGCAAACACTTGGCAAAAAGACAATTTCCGTATTCACTGGTCAGAACATAGTTGCGAGGGCCGGAATGCAGCAGGAATTTACGCTGGGCATCGAAGAAGAGTATCTGCTCGTTGATCGAGACAGTCTGGAACTCGCCGAAGCGCCTGCCGCCTTGATGGAAGCCTGCCAGGCCGATTTTGAAGGACAGGTCAGCCCCGAATTCCTGCAATGTCAGATCGAGGTTGGTACGCGGCCGCATGTGACCATCAGTTCTGCGCGCGAGGATTTGAAACGCTTGCGGTCCTGTGTTTCGAAACGCGCCGCCGAGCACAACCTTGCCCCAATCGCTGTATCCTGCCACCCCTTTGCCGACTGGAAAAAGCAGCAACATACGCGCAAAGACCGATATGACGCCCTCCAACACGCGTTGGGCGGAGTGGCGCGGCGTATGCTGATCTGTGGCATGCATGTCCATATCGGGGTGGCCGATTCAGCCTTGCGCGCCGACCTGATTCCGCAGCTGTCCTACTTTCTGCCGCATCTCTTGGCCTTGTCGACGTCATCGCCCTATTGGAACGGTGAGGACACAGGTCTGTCTTCGTACAGGTTAACGGTTTTTGACAACTTGCCCCGCACCGGACTCCCGCCGATCTTTTCCGGCTGGTCCGAATATGAGCGTACTACTGGCGTTCTGGTCGAACTGGGCGTGATCGAAGACACCACGAAAATCTGGTGGGATTTGCGACCGTCGCACCAATATCCAACGCTGGAAACCCGGATCATGGACGTGCAGCCCCGCATGGAACATGCACTTTCTCTGGCCGCGATGGTGCAGGCGTTAACGCGCATGCTATGCCGTCTGAAAGACCGAAACCTCAGGTGGCGGCAATATGATCGGTTCCTGATTGGCGAAAATCGCTGGCGCGCGCAACGCTATGGCGTGGGCGAAGGCATGATCGACTTCGGAGATCGCTCGATCAAACCTATGCCGGAACTCATGGGCGAACTGATGGGCTTACTCGCCGAAGATGCAGAAGCCTTGGGCACCATGACCGAGTTGGCGAAGCTGCAGCAAATTGCCCAGAACGGCACCTCGGCCACCCGCCAGCGCCGGATACATGCCGAAGCTGCTGCAAAAGGCGATGATCCGGGAAAAGCCGTGGTTCAGCACCTGATCGACGAGTTTCATCAGGATCTCTGAACGCCCCTGACATTTCCTGCAGATGATTGTGCCGGTGATTGCTGGCCGTGCAAAATTTCTGTAAGGATTGGGAAATAAACACTCGTTCAATTCACCGGGCAGCGTGGGAGGCAAGCCATGGATTTCGCAACAACCGAAGAGCAGAATGCGATCTTCGACATGGCCCATGATTTCGGGCAGGAAAACATCGCTCCATATGCCCGCCAGTGGGAGGCCGAAGGCACCATCCCCAAAGACCTGTGGCCGCGCATTGGTGAGTTGGGCTTCGGCGGTCTTTATGTTTCTGAAGACAGCGGCGGCTCTGGCTTGACGCGTCTGGACGCCACGCTTGTATTCGAGGCTTTGTCGATGGCCTGCCCCTCTGTCGCGGCCTTTCTGTCGATCCACAACATGTGCGCCAAGATGCTGGACAACTTTGCCAGTGACGAGCTGAAATCCCGCATCATGCCCGATGTTCTTAGCTTGAACACCGTGCTCAGCTATTGTCTGACCGAGCCCGGATCGGGTTCTGACGCGGCCGCTTTGAAAACCCGCGCTGAACGCACAAACGAAGGCTATACCCTGAACGGTACCAAGGCGTTTATCTCGGGCAGCGGATACTCGGATGCCTATGTCTGCATGGTGCGCACCGGTCAGGATGGCCCCAAGGGCATTTCGACGGTTTATGTCGAGGATGGCACCCCAGGCCTGAGCTTTGGCGCGCTTGAACAAAAGATGGGGTGGAAAAGCCAGCCTACTGCTCAGGTACAGTTCGACGATTGCAAGATCCCCTCCGACAACCTTGTCGGTGTCGAAGGCGACGGTTTTAAATACGCAATGATGGGTCTGGATGGCGGACGTCTGAACATCGCCTCGTGTTCATTGGGTGCCGCGCAATCCGGGTTGAACATGACCCTGCAGTATATGTCCGAGCGGAAGGCTTTCGGACAATCTATCGACCAGTTTCAGGCCCTGCAGTTCCGTCTGGCAGATATGGAGATCGAGCTGCAAGCCGCCCGGACCTTCCTACGTCAGGCGGCGTGGAAACTGGATCAAGGCGCACCCGATGCAACAAAATTCTGCGCCATGGCCAAGAAATTCGTAACCGAGACAGGATCGAAAGTGGTGGATCAGTGCCTGCAGTTACATGGCGGCTATGGTTATTTGGCCGATTACGGTATCGAAAAGCTTGTGCGCGATCTGCGCGTGCATCAGATTTTGGAAGGCACGAACGAGATCATGAGGGTCATCGTTGCCCGCCAGATGCTCTCTCAGCGCTGAGGACTTTATGTCGGACATCTATATTCGCACTACAGGCCGCGCCGGTCGTATCACCCTGACCCGGACCAAGGCGCTGAATGCGCTCAGCTATGATATGTGCCTGGCCATCGACACCGCCTTGCGCAACTGGCGTGAAGATGATGCGATCGATCTGGTTGTTCTTGATGCCGAAGGCGACAAGGCCTTTTGCGCGGGCGGTGACATTGCCGAGCTTTATGAGACCGGAACCAAGGGCGACTTTGAGTACGGCCGAAAGTTCTGGCGCGATGAGTACCGCTTGAATGCTCTGATCTTCGAATACCCAAAGCCGGTTGTCAGCTTTCTGCAGGGTTTCACCATGGGTGGAGGCGTCGGCATCGGGTGCCATGGCAGCCATCGCATCGTGGGTGAAACGTCGCAAATCGCCCTGCCCGAATGCTCGATCGGTTTGGTTCCGGATGTCGGCAGCACGCTGATGCTGGCGCTTGCGCCCGGAAGGTTGGGCGAATACCTCGGCACAACAGGGCATCGCATGGGGCCAGCCGATGCCATTCTGGCCGGTTTCGCAGATCATTACATTCCGATCCAGCAATGGTCGGATCTGATCGACATGCTTGAAGCATCCGGCGACGCCAGCATTCTTGAAAGCCATTCCGAAACGCCGCCCCAAGGCTCGTTGGTCGCAATGCAAGATGCAATTGAGACGGATTTCGGGGGCGAAACGCTTGGAGATATCCAGAACAGCCTGCGCAACTCGAACAATGACGCCGCCGCTGACGCGCTGAAGTTGATCGGGCGTAATTCACCACTCTCCATGGCCTGCACGATCGAGATGCTGCACCGTCTCCGCACTCCAAACCTGACCATACGCAAGGCGTTGGAACTGGAGTATCGCTTCACCTATCGCGCAATGGAACACGGGGATTTTCTGGAAGGTATTCGGGCGCAGATCATCGACAAGGATCGCAACCCGAGCTGGCGCCATCAGAACCAAGACGTACCGGCTGTCGCTGTTTCAAAGATGCTACAACCTTTGGGCGCGGACACGCTGACTTTTGAGGAGGATTAAGAAATGAAAATCGGGTTTATCGGTCTGGGCAACATGGGCAATCCGATGGCGGCCAACCTTGCCAAAGCAGGGCATGATGTCAGCGGCTTTGATATGGCGGATGTCACCGTGCCGGGTGTCACTATGGCCAGCTCCGGTCCTGAGGCCGCGACCGATGCCGATATCGTCGTGACCATGCTGCCAAACGGGCAAATCCTGCGGGCGGTGGCAAATGAGATCATTCCCGCCATGAGACCCGGCGCGGTCTGGATCGACTGTTCAACGGTCGATGTCGACAGCGCCCGTGCCGTCGCTGAGCAGGCCAAGGAAGCGGACGTTCTTGCAGTCGACGCCCCTGTGTCAGGTGGTATCGGCGGTGCGGCAGCGGGTACCCTGACTTTCATGGCAGGCGGTAGCGACGCGGCGTTTGAAAAGGCATCGCCGCTGTTCGACATCATGGGTCAGAAGGCTGTGCATTGCGGCGAATCCGGTGCTGGTCAAGCGGCCAAGATTTGCAACAACATGATCCTGGGCGTAACCATGATCGCCACCTGCGAAGCCTTTGCGCTGGCCGACAAGCTTGGGTTGGATCGGCAAAAGATGTTCGATGTGGTCAGCACGTCTTCGGGCTATAGCTGGACGATGAACGCCTATTGCCCTGCCCCAGGTGTCGGCCCTGCAAGCCCCGCGGACAACGGCTATCAGCCCGGTTTCGCGGCTGAACTGATGCTGAAAGATCTTCGCCTCAGCCAGCAAGCTGCTGAAAGTTCGAACGCAGACACGCCCATGGGACAGGTTGCAACGGCGCTATATGAGAAATTCGTCGAATCCGAAGACGGGCTGGGCAAGGATTTTTCCGCCATGCTGCCACGTTTTGAAAACCGTACCAGGAGCTAGGCGCCGCAGGGTGGCAACTTCCTGCCCATCGGGTTGACCGGCGGACAAACAGCGGCCATCTGTTTCCTAACCGCGCTTTAACGCGAAAGGAAACATGATGTCGCGAATTCTGTCTGTTACTTTGACCATTGTCGCGCTTTCATTGAGTCCGGCTACAGCAATTGCAGGGAACGGAAAGAGTAAGGCGGGTCATTGCCCGCCTGGCTTGGCAAAAAAAGCAGTGCCCTGTGTTCCGCCGGGTCAGGTAAAAAACCAGTACAAAAAGGGCGACTATATCACGCGCGACTATCGCTGGATCAATGATCCCTACCGTTATGGTCTGAATCGCGGCGGATCCTACATTCGCGCGGGCGATTACGTTTATCGTGTCGACCCCGAAACGCAAAAGGTGCTGAACCTGATCGGCGCAGTGGCTGATATTCTTTACTAAAGAACTGCACTATTCCGCAGCAACGCGCGCACCGTCCAACATCGGTTTGAGATACCTGCCGGTATGGCTGCGGTCGACCTCGGCCACATTCTCGGGCGTCCCGGTTGCCACGATTTCACCACCGCCATCGCCGCCTTCCGGGCCAATATCAATGATGTGGTCGGCGGTTTTGACGACATCCAGATTGTGTTCAATCACAACGACAGTATTGCCCTGATCGACCAGTTCATGCAGCACTTCCAATAACTTGCGCACGTCTTCGAAATGTAGGCCAGTGGTTGGTTCATCCAGAATATACAAAGTCCGCCCGGTCGAGCGTTTGGACAATTCTTTTGAAAGCTTCACGCGCTGCGCTTCACCTCCCGAAAGTGTGGTCGCCTGCTGCCCAACCTTAATATAACCAAGCCCGACCCGCGCCAGTGCGTCCATTTTATCGCGGATCGACGGCACGGCCTTAAAGAACTCCTGCGCGTCTTCGACGGTCATATCAAGGACATCGGCGATAGACTTGCCTTTGAACTTGATCTCCAGCGTTTCGCGGTTGTACCGCGCGCCCTTACAGGTTTCGCAGGTGACGTAAACATCGGGCAGGAAATGCATCTCAATCTTGATGACGCCGTCACCCTGACAGGCCTCGCAACGACCACCCTTGACGTTAAAGCTGAACCGTCCGGGCTTATAGCCGCGCGCCTTTGCCTCGGGCAGACCGGCAAACCAATCGCGGATCGGCGTGAAGGCCCCGGTGTAAGTCGCTGGATTTGAACGCGGAGTTCGCCCGATAGGGCGCTGGTCAATGTCGATGACCTTGTCCAGATGCTCCAACCCTTTGATGGTTTCGCAGGGCGCCGGCGTTTGCCGTGCGCCGTTCAAACGCATCGAAGCGGTTTTGAACAGTGTTTCAATCGTAAGCGTCGATTTCCCGCCTCCGGAAACGCCGGTGACGCAGACAAACTTGCCGAGCGGAAACTCCGCCGTCACGTTCTTCAGATTGTTCCCGGTCGCTTTGACAACCGTAACCTTCTTTTTGTTCCCTTTGCGTCGCTCGGCCGGGACCGAAATCTCGCGGGTTCCCGACAAGTATTGCCCGGTCACAGAGGCCGCATCAGCCGCGATCTGGTCAGGCGTTCCCTTACTGACAACTTGACCGCCATGCACGCCAGCCCCTGGCCCGATGTCAAAAACAAAATCCGCCTCGCGGATTGCTTCCTCGTCATGCTCGACGACAATCACGGTGTTACCCTGATCACGCAGATTCTTGAGCGTTCCAAGCAAGCGGTCGTTGTCACGCTGGTGCAGACCGATGGACGGTTCATCCAGAACGTACAAAACCCCTGTCAAACCCGATCCGATCTGACTGGCCAGACGAATGCGCTGGCTTTCACCACCAGACAAGGTACCACTTGAGCGGGACAGCGTAAGGTATTCCAAACCAACGTTATTCAGAAATCCAAGCCGTTCGCGGATTTCCTTGAGAATGGCACGCGCGATTTCGTTTTTCTGCGCACTCATGTGATTTGGGGCGTCTTCGATCCAGGCCAAGGCCTCGCGGATCGACATCTGAACAACCTGCCCGACATGCGCGCTTGCGATCTTAACCGCCAGCGCCTCGGGACGGAGGCGATAGCCTTCACAGGCACCACAGGGACGGTTGTTCTGATACCGCTCAAACTCTTCCCGAATCCAGGCGCTGTCAGTCTCGCGATAGCGGCGCTGCATATTCGGGATCACGCCCTCAAAGCTGCGGGTGACCTGATAGACCCGCCCGCCTTCATCATAGCGGAATTGGATTTCTTCGTCGCCGGAACCGCGTAGAAACACTTGCTGCACCTTTGGTGGCAGGTCCTTCCAAGGCGTGTTCTTGTCGAACTCATAGTGTCGGGCAATCGCTTCGATGGTCTGCAGAAAGTACGGCGACTTTCCCTTGCGCCAGGGCGCCAACGCCCCATCGTATAGTTTCAGGGTCTGGTCCGGCACCACAAGGCGTTCGTCAAAGAACAGCTCGACACCCAGACCATCACAATCCGGGCACGCCCCGAACGGAGCATTGAACGAAAACAAACGGGGTTCGATTTCAGGAATGGTGAAGCCGCTGACCGGGCAAGCAAAATTCTCGCTGAAGGTGATCCGTTCCGGATCGCCCTCACGCGGCGCGGTTTCCAGAACGGCGATACCGTCGGCCAAGTCCAACGCGGTACGCAAACTGTCGGCCAGCCGGGTCTCCATCCCTTCTCGCACGACCAACCGGTCAACGACGACATCAATGTCATGGCGATATTTCTTGTCCAACGTGGGCGGTTCATCCAGTTCGTAGAATTCTCCGTCGACCTTAACGCGCTGAAAACCCTGCTTGCGCAGTTCGAGGAATTCCTTTTTGTATTCGCCTTTGCGGTCGCGCACGATGGGGGCGAGCAAGTATCCGCGCGTCCCCTCTTCCATCGTCATGATGCGGTCGACCATGTCCTGAACCTGCTGCGCCTCAATCGGCTGCCCAGTAGCGGGGCTGTACGGCGTTCCGGACCGGGCGAATAACAAGCGCATATAGTCATAGATCTCGGTGACCGTTCCGACGGTCGAACGCGGGTTCTTGGACGTTGTCTTCTGTTCGATCGAGATGGCTGGTGACAGGCCGCTGATGTGATCCACATCCGGCTTTTCCATCATGTCCAGAAACTGGCGGGCATAGGCTGACAAGCTTTCAACGTAGCGCCGCTGGCCCTCGGCATAGATCGTGTCAAAAGCCAAAGACGACTTACCAGACCCCGACAGCCCGGTGATCACCACGAGCTGATCACGTGGGATGTCCACGTCGATACCCTTGAGGTTATGTTCGCGCGCTCCACGCACTTCGATATTCTTCAGCTCAGCCATTTTTGGCCCCCAACACACAAGTGTCTTAGAAATAGGTGAACGACGCTGGAACTCCAACAGAAAAATCAGAACAAAGCAAGAACTGTCATTTATTCGCCTATCCAACAAAGCAGCATCGCAACTGACACGCCGAAGCGTGCAACAAGTTACGATTTCAACGCTGACTTTTGGGAAAATGGCGCGGTTGACGGGGCTCGAACCCGCGACCCCCGGCGTGACAGGCCGGTACTCTAACCAACTGAGCTACAACCGCGCATCTATTTTCGTGATCCCTTAACCCGGATCCAGGCTGACAGCAGTGGCGCGGTTGACGGGGCTCGAACCCGCGACCCCCGGCGTGACAGGCCGGTACTCTAACCATCTGAGCTACAACCGCCCGCTGTCTGTTCATCGCTGAACGTTTGGGTGTATTATGGCTACGCCCCGACATCGTCAAGCGGCGTTTTGAAGTTTTTTCGAAGAACCTGATTTTTTCCGAATGAGCCATCCGCCACCGAGGCCGCAAAACCAGCTTTTCATGAGCTGCATCGAATTCAATACCGGCCATCTTGCCAACTAATCCGAGTCGCTGTAACAGCAGCGCCTATGGGTGATTAGCTCAGTGGTAGAGCGCTTCGTTCACATCGAAGATGTCAGGAGTTCAAATCTCTTATCACCCACCATTCCACTTCCTCAGAATCAACGCCTTCTAAGGCCTTGAAATTACATTGCTTGCCAGCTTGTGTTTCAGCTGCGTATCGTTCCTGCATCTGCCGTGTGATCAACCGGCGCTGAGGCATGGGGTTTCGCATGGCCAAATTGAAACGGGATATTGGCCTTGTCGGCCTGACCTTCATTTCGGTCGGTGGAATTATCGGTTCCGGCTGGTTGTTCGGCCCCCTCCTCGCAGTTCAACACGCAGGTCCTGCCGCTATCCTTTCGTGGATCATTGGCGCGGTGGCCATGTTCGTTCTTGCGATAACCTTCGCCGAGATTTCGGCCATGCTGCCCATTCCCGGAGGGATCGCCCGCGTCCCCCAGTTTTCGCACGGGAACATCGTTTCGATGGCAATGGGGTGGACCGCCTGGATTGGCTACAACACCACCGCCCCGATTGAGGTCGAGGCGATGCTGAAATACCTCGGGCCTTACGCTCCCTGGCTGCACACAGCCGATACGGGCGATTTGACCGGCGCGGGTATCGCCGTGGCGTTGTTTTTCATGTTGTTGTTCGTTGTCATTAATGCGTTGGGGGTAAAATTCTTCACGCAAGTCAACGCGACACTGACATGGGCCAAAATTGCCATTCCTATCGTTCTGTCGGTTCTGCTGATCGCAAGTCGATTTGACACAGGGAACTTCACCCAACCGGGTGGTTTTGCGCCGTACGGCTTGCAGGGCATCATGGCGGCTGTTTCAACCGGAGGCGTCATCTTTTCCTTCATCGGTTTCCGTCATGTGGTCGATATGGCTGGTGAGGTTCGAAACCCCAAAGTGGCCATTCCTGCGGCGCTGGTGCTGTCTATTATTCTGTGTGCGGCCATCTATGTCGGATTGCAGATCGCGTTTATCGGCGCACTTGACCCGGAGATGCTAAAGAACGGCTGGGCAAGCCTGAATTTTAGCGGTCAGGGGCCATTGGACGGGGTCATCCTATCGGTTGGGATCGTCTGGTTCCTGAGCGTTTTGAACATAGGCTCGGTCATTGGCCCCTTCGGCAACGGTTTGGTATCGACAGGCTCGAACGCGCGCATTGCACTGGCCTTGTCACAGAACGGGTTCCTGCCAAAGCGTTTGCAACTACTGTCTTCATTTGGGGTGCCCTTGTGGGCCTTGGCTCTGAACTTTCTGATCGGAATCCTGTTCCTTCTTACGGTCCCGTTCACCACCGTTATTGCTCTGAATGGTGCGGCCATCGTTGTGTCTTTCGCCGTTGGGCCAATCGCCGTTGTGTGCCTGCGCCGCCTGATGCCGGACCGCCCGCGTTCCATTCGCATCCCCATCGTCAAAGTGGTGGCCATCACGGCCTTCGCTATCGCCACACTCATCGTCTATTGGAGCGGTTGGGACACCGTTTGGCGGCTTGGCATAGCGTTAATCGTCGGGTTTGTTCTTCTTCTCGCACGGTTCCACAATCGGCTGGAGGAAATGGACGTGACCGAGGCCCTTTGGCTGGTTCCCTATTTCGGAGGGATCGGCCTGATCTCGTTCTTGGGACAGTTCGGGGAAGGTGCGCTTAAGCAAATCCCCTTTGGCTGGGATATTTTGCTGTGCATCCTGTTTTCAATCGTCATTTTCGGTCTGGCGGTCCGATCCTCCCTGTCCGCCAAAAAGTTTCAGACTTACATCGCCGAGGAAGAAGTTCTGGACCCGAAGAAACCCGTTATCGGCTTCTGAAAAAGAAAAAGGCGGGGAATACCCCGCCTTTTCTTTGTCTATCGCCTATCGCTTAGTGCGTCGTAGCTGACGGGCTCGCGCTTTCAGTGGCCTTCGCGGCGGCTGCGGCAGCCTCTTCCGCGGCCTCATCCCACTCAATCGCTTCCGGCTCACGCACCAGCGCCAGTTTGAGAACTTCGGACACGTGCTCGACCGGAATGATCTTCAGACCTTCTTTCACGTTGTCCGGGATCTCGGCCAGGTCCTTTTCGTTCTCTTCCGGGATCAGAACAGTCTTGATGCCACCGCGAAGGGCCGCCAGCAGTTTCTCTTTCAAACCACCAATCGGCATCGCATTTCCGCGCAACGAAACCTCACCCGTCATCGCGATGTCCTTGCGAACCGGAATACCGGTCAGCACGGATACGATCGAGGTCACCATGGCCAGACCAGCCGAAGGCCCGTCTTTCGGAGTCGCACCATCCGGCACGTGCACGTGGATGTCTATCTTGTCGAACTTGGGTGGCTTCACCCCAATCTGAGGCGAAATTGACCGCACATAAGACGACGCCGCATCGATGGATTCCTTCATCACATCGCCCAGCTTGCCGGTGGTCTTCATCCGGCCCTTGCCCGGCAGCTTCAGCGCCTCAATATGCAGCAGATCACCACCGACCGATGTCCACGCCAGACCGGTGACAACACCAACCTGATCGTCCTGTTCGGCCAAACCATAGCGGAACTTGGGAACGCCCAGGAACTCATCCAGATTGTCTGGCGTCACCGTCACCGATTCAGCCTCTTTCTTGATGATCTTGGTCAGCGACTTCCGCGCCACCTTGGCGATTTCACGTTCTAGGTTCCGAACGCCAGCTTCCCGCGTGTAAGTGCGGATGATCGAATGCAGCGCGTCATCGGTAAGTTCGAACTCTTTGGCCTTCAGGCCGTGGTTCTTCACCTGCTTGCTGATCAGATGCTGCTTGGCGATCTCACTTTTTTCGTCCTCGGTATAGCCGGCCAGCGGAATGATCTCCATCCGGTCCAGCAGGGGCCCTGGCATGTTGTAGCTGTTGGATGTGGTCAGGAACATCACGTTGGACAGGTCGTATTCGACCTCAAGATAGTGATCCATGAACGTGCTGTTCTGTTCCGGGTCCAACACCTCGAGCATCGCCGAAGCCGGGTCACCACGGAAGTCCTGCCCCATCTTGTCGATCTCGTCGAGCAGGATGAGCGGGTTTGTGGTCTTCGCCTTTTTCAGCGCCTGGATGATCTTACCAGGCATCGAACCGATATAGGTCCGACGGTGGCCACGGATCTCGGACTCGTCACGCACACCGCCCAGCGAGATGCGGATGAACTCACGCCCCGTCGCACGTGCAACCGACTTACCAAGCGAGGTTTTACCCACACCCGGAGGGCCAACAAGGCACATGATCGGGCCCTTCAGCTTTTTCGAACGTTGCTGAACAGCCAGATATTCGACGATCCGTTCCTTGACCTTCTCAAGGCCATAGTGGTCGGCATCCAGAATGTCCTGCGCGCGGCCCAGATCCTTTTTGACGCGGGATTTGGTACCCCACGGCAAGGCCAGAATCCAATCCAGATAGTTGCGTACGACGGTGGCCTCAGCCGACATCGGGCTCATGTTGCGCAGCTTTTTCAGCTCGCCTTCGGCCTTTTCGCGCGCCTCTTTCGAAAGCTTGGTCTCTTCGATCTTGGCTTCCAGTTCAGCAACTTCATTGCTGCCGTCTTCGCCATCACCAAGTTCCTTCTGAATGGCCTTCATCTGCTCATTCAGATAGTACTCGCGCTGCGTCTTCTCCATCTGGGTTTTGACGCGGGTCTTGATCTTTTTCTCGACCTGCAGAACCGACATTTCGCCCTGCATCAGGCCATAGACCTTCTCAAGTCGCTCGCTGACGCTGAGGGTTTCCAGCAGGTCTTGCTTTTGTTCAACTTCAATCCCCAAATGACCCGACACAAGGTCAGCCAGCTTTGCCGGTTCGGTGGATTCTCCAACTGCGGTCAACGCTTCTTCGGGGATGTTTTTGCGCACTTTCGCGTAACGCTCGAATTCATCCGCAACCGTGCGCTGCAGTGCTTCGGTTGTCGTTACGTCGCCCGGAATTTCGGTCAAATACTCGGCGCGCGCCTCAAAAAATTCTTCGTTTTCAAGGAATTCCGTGATCATCACACGGGCTTGCCCCTCGACCAGCACCTTCACGGTGCCGTCCGGCAATTTCAGCAATTGCAGTACATTGGCCAGCACACCGGACCGGTAGATGCCGTCCTCAGTTGGGTCATCGTCGCTCGGGTCGATCTGGCTGGACAACAGAATCTGCTTGTCGTCCTGCATCACTTCTTCCAGCGCTCGGACGGATTTTTCCCGACCGACGAACAGCGGCACGATCATATGCGGGAAAACCACGATATCGCGCAGCGGCAGCACTGGGTATGAGGAGTTCAGGGGCTCTTGCATGCTCTATCCTTATCATTGGCAAGACGGCTCTGGTCCCTCATCGAGGCAACGCCTGTCCGTCTCCTGTACTTTAGAGTGAAGAAATGGTGCACATGGGCACACAATTCAACCTTCCCTTTTGACCATCACCATGACGCGAACCAGAAAGATCGGCAAGCCGATAACAGGACCACAGAAGCTAATTTCTGGGGCCGAGCTGGATAGAAGAGAATACCTTGTCCGGCAATCTCTGTAGGAACCCAACTAAATATTCCGGCAACAAGTCATAAAACTGCCATTTTTCCGCTCAAAACAGTTTCCAAAATGGAACCAATAAATCGAACGTGGAGATCTCTGCCATGACAGCGTCAAACCCCACAAGCGCCGCGGATATTGACTATGAAAAGTAATTGTCTGCCCGAGACTCTGATCATACCGCGTTGCTAACACACGCGGCAAAATCGTCCGGCCGGTCCCCAGTTCAGATTCAGCGCGAGTTTAACAAAATAGCCAAGTCGCACAGCAGATTGAACATGGCCGAATATGTGCGTAACGGGCTGCATCATTCTGATCGGTTCTCAGACGCTCAAAGATCCGAGTACATTTCAAACGATCTTCACTGTCCAATCACGCATATTTGCAACCACACTGGCTGGCAAAGCGCAGCTGAAGACAAAGTATTAGCGACAACTCTGCTCAATGAGGTGGATGTGCCGGTCCTGGACATTGTGGGCGTAATCGACCAAACCTCACGTGTATTTCCAGGCATAAAAAAGATCTGCACTGCGGATGAACTACGCGAAACGGCACTGGACAATCTACAAACGGGCCTGTTTGGGAAAATTACTGAAGGGATGGTCAGCTTTGGCGCATTCCGAATCCAGAACGCTGATAATGATACTTTAACATGCGCGGGGATGAACCCTGTACCATACGAAGAATTCTTGTCAGAAACCGTTGGGCAGAACTCGTATGTCTTGCAACCTTTGCTTCACAATCATTCAGCCCTCAGGCCGTATGCTTCTGCTCTGGCCACGATTAGAATGGTGAACCTGCTTCGCGAGGACGACGTTTTTTGTCCGATCGCAGTGATCAAGCTGCCCCAAAACGACAATATCGCTGATGCCTTTTGGCGCCCCGGTAATCTAGCTTGTGCGATTGACCCCGAGACTGGAAAAATCACTACCGTCACTCGGCGTGATGGCATGGAGGTTACCTTTCTGGAAGATCACCCCGAAACAGCCGGTTTGATGGGAATGCAATTGCCCTACTGGCAAGAATTGCGCGAGATAAACAGCCGTGCTGCCCGAACCTTTGCGCCGATACGTTATCAATCCACCGACATCGCAATTACTGAGTTAGGCCCCGTTGTTGTTGAATTGAATTACGGCGGCGGTTTCGACTTACCTCAATACGCGACTGGTCGCGGAATGCTTACAAAAGAAGTCCGGGATTTTTTTGAGAGCTTTGGTTATGACTTCGGTCAAGCGCCGAACAAAAAACGGCGTTCACTGCTTGGTTTTAGGCGTTAACAGTCTGTTTTGGGAAGGTGAGGAACCTTCCCAAACCTCGCCATGCCTAGACTGGTTCAATATCCCCCTGCGCACGCTGTGCGTGGAACTCGACCTGCCAGGCATCGAATGTTCCGGCGGCGATGGCGTCGCGCATGCCCTGCATGATCTCTTGGAAATAGTGCAGATTATGCCAGGTCAGCAGCATACCCGAGATCATCTCGTTCGAGCGGAACACGTGGTGCAGATAGGCGCGGGAGTAGTTTGAACAGGCAGGACACGTACAGAGTTCATCCAACGGGCGCGGATCGTCGGAATGCCGGGCATTCTTGATGTTCACCACGCCGTAGCGCGTGAATACCTGCCCTGTGCGCCCCGAGCGGGACGGCAGCACACAATCCATCATGTCAATGCCACGCGCAACGGCGCCGACGATATCATCCGGTTTTCCAACGCCCATCAGATAACGTGGTTTGTCGACCGGCAGCATGTCCGGCGCAAAGTCCAGCACGTCGAACATCGCCTCTTGGCCTTCACCCACGGCAAGTCCACCGACGGCGTAACCTTCGAAACCGATCTCTTTCAGCGCCTCGGCCGATTCCTCGCGGAAATCCTGCTCAAGCCCGCCCTGCTGAATGCCGAACAAAGCGTGACCGGGACGATCCCCGAAAGCGTCACGCGACCGCTCGGCCCACCGCATCGACAGGCGCATCGACTCGGCAATGCGATCCCGGTCAGCGGGCAACGCTGGGCATTCGTCGAAACACATGACGATGTCGGACCCCAACAGGCGCTGAATCTCCATCGATCGCTCAGGCGTCAATTCGTGGCGCGAGCCGTCGATATGAGATTTGAAGGTCACACCCTTTTCAGTCAGCTTGCGCAACCCGGCCAGCGACATAACCTGAAACCCACCTGAATCCGTCAGTATCGGCCGTTCCCAATTCATGAACTTGTGCAACCCGCCCAAACGGTCGATCCGCTCGGCTGTCGGGCGCAGCATCAAGTGATAGGTGTTGCCCAACAGGATGTCCGCCCCTGTGGCGCGTACGCTTTCCGGCATCATCGCTTTGACCGTTGCCGCCGTGCCAACCGGCATAAAGGCCGGCGTGCGCACCTCACCGCGTGGAGTATGGATTACCCCGGTGCGTGCTTTGCCATCCGTGGCTTTCAGGTCAAATGAGAAACGGTCTGTCATGTGAATGCCTCAGGGTCGCTAAACCGGGCAGCAATTGCCCGATCTTCGCTGGTATTGCAAGCCGTCAGGGCAATGACGCAACGCGGTCAGTGAACAGGCTGACAACCCCTGCCCCATCCACATCCCGGCATACGCGCACTGTTGGTCTGTTGGCATCCGGTCGGGTTGCCCCGATTTGCGGACCATCTACCTCAACCTGAAGCCCGGTTTCGACTATCTCGAACATGGGTTCGTGGGTACAGGCAATCACAGCCGTCGAGTCGTGCAGGCCGCACCCTTCTAATCCGCCGATATCCTTGTAGAACTTCAGATAAAATTTCGAGATGTCGCGCAGGAAACTGCCCATGTCAGCGGAACGCGCCGCCAATGCATCAAAATCCGCAGTCTCGTACAGAGTTTTCAGCGTGACATCCAAGCCGACCAGAACAGTATCTGGCGGAGACGCGAACACTGCATCCGCGGCCTGTGCATCGTGATAGATGTTGGCCTCGGCATGCTCCGTGATGTTCCCGGGGCAAAACACGGCACCGCCCATGATCACCAGTCGCTTGATGTTGCCTGCAAACTCTGGGTCCAACCGCATTGCATCGGCGACATTGGTCAACGGACCAATGGCGCAGACGACCAGCTCACCTTTGTGTTCCCGCGCCTGCTCGACAAGGAATTCAGCCGCTGTCAGGGGGTGATTTTCCCCAATCTGCGGGATGTCAGTCAAATCACCGAATCCTTCGGGGCCGTGCACGTGCTCGGCCGGGTCGTATGTGGTCGCACCAACTGGGAGCGGCGCCCCCTCAGCCACTGGCGCGTCCAGTCCCAGTTTATGGAGCAAGAACCGCGCGTTGCGGCTGGATTGGTGCACATGCGTGTTGCCGAAAACCGTGGTCAGGCCGATCAGGTCTATTTCTGGTGCAGCGGCGGCATAGGCAATGGCCATCGCATCGTCGATGCCCGGATCTGTATCAATTATCAGTTTCATCCCCGCCCGATAGCGCAATCACAACCGGATGCAAAGCAGCCACATTCAAAATATTCCACGCTACATTGTGGTTTTCAGAGATTTGCATCTATCTCCATTCCCGCCATACCAGAGTTGAAAATGGGCGAGTCAATCCCCAAGTGTATACCATAGTACACAAAAATACAGAGGACAGATATGACCGAAGAACAGATCATTGGATTGCTAACATCGAACATCATTTACCTGCTTGCGGCAGTTCTGATTGTCGTCGTTATTTTCAAAGGCATCAAAATTGTGCCTCAGTCCGAAAAATACGTGGTTGAACGCTTTGGCCGCCTGCACTCGGTGCTTGGCCCCGGAATCAACTTTATCGTTCCTTTTCTTGATGTTGCGCGTCACAAGATATCCATTCTTGAACGCCAGCTACCGAATGCGACGCAGGACGCGATCACCAAGGACAACGTTCTGGTTCAGATCGATACCTCGGTGTTCTACCGCATTCTTGAACCGGAAAAGACCGTGTACCGTATCCGTGACGTCGACGGAGCGATTGCAACAACCGTTGCAGGTATCGTCCGTGCCGAAATCGGTAAAATGGATCTGGATGAGGTGCAGTCCAATCGCGCGCAACTGATTGAACGCATTCAGGAAAGCGTCGAAACTGCCGTTGACGACTGGGGGATCGAAGTCACCCGCGCCGAGATTCTGGACGTAAACCTGGATCAGGCCACACGCGATGCGATGTTGCAGCAGTTGAACGCCGAACGCGCCCGCCGCGCGCAGGTGACCGAGGCTGAAGGTCAGAAACGTTCGGTCGAATTGAATGCCGACGCGGAACTCTACGCGGCCGAGCAGACCGCAAAAGCCCGCCGCATCCAGGCCGAGGCCGAAGCTTATGCAACCGGCGTGGTCGCCAAGGCCATTCAGGACAATGGTATCGAGGCCGCCCAATATCAGGTCGCATTGAAGCAAGTCGAAGCCCTGAACGCGCTGGGTAACGGCACCGGGTCGCAGACCATCGTGGTTCCCGCCAATGCGCTGGAGGCGTTTGGCGATGCCTTCAAGATGTTGAAAGGAGGAAAGTAATGGCTGACCCCATCTGGCTGACATGGTGGCTCTGGCTGGCCGGAGCGTTGGCTCTGGGCATACTTGAGATCGTCTTGCCGGGGTTCATCTTTCTTGGCTTTGCGATTGGCGCGGCGGTCACAGGGCTTTTGCTTGTGATCCCCAGTTTTGCTCCAAGCCTGGCAGTTCTGTTGTTGATCTTTGCGGCCCTTTCGCTGGTGGCTTGGCTGATCCTGCGGCGCATGTTCGCCCTGCCCCATGGCCAGGTGAAAACCTTCCGCCACGATATCAACGATTGATCCAAATCGACGCAGCGTCCCGGGGGCCACACGGCACCACTGGACGCTGCCCCAGCCTTTCCCTATATAATTTCTCAGGTAACAGCCCCGAGGCACGAATGACCCATCCAAGTGAACAGTTCGAAGGTACGCCGCTGATCGCGCCTTCGACCATCGATCATCCACTCTACGATTCCGTGGTCGAGGCTTGCAGATCCGTCTTCGATCCCGAGATTCCGGTGAATATCTACGATCTGGGTCTGATCTATACGATCGATATTACCAAGGAAAACGCGGTGAAGGTCATCATGACACTGACCGCACCCGGATGCCCGGTCGCCGGTGAAATGCCGGGCTGGATTGTCGAGGCCATCGAACCGGTCGCTGGCGTCAAAGAAGTTGACGTCGAGCTGACATGGGAGCCCCCCTGGGGCATGGAGATGATGTCAGACGAAGCACGTCTTGAACTGGGATTCATGTAGAATTTCGCTTAGCTTTACCGAGTAAAGCATTGAAGGATAACAAAAAGGGCTGTCCATGAACCGGGGCAGCCCTTTTTGCATCAAAGGGCCCGAGCGGCCTATTCCACGCCGCAGGTCGATTTTATCTCGGCCGCGCGCTGATCCAGCTCTTTGACGTAATCGCCATTCAACATGCTGAGCCTTTTTTGCTCGGTTCCCGTGACCAGTCCCAGCAATGCACCGGCAGGAGTGATCGCAATGATACTTTCTGCCTGCTGGTCTTCTGCGTGCTTCTTTTCTGCGGCGATGGCCCGAAGATCCCCCTCAGCGGTTGCGCAATTCACCGGATGCCGCGCGCCATCCGTTGCTGCATGCCCCAAACCTGCGGTCAGAAAGACTGTGGCTACAACTTGCATCGTTATGATTTTTCTGCGGAAATGCCTGTTCACTACCATCTTTATTCGCCCTTCGCTCAAATATCTTGTTACAACCGTCAGGCTAAGGCGAAGACCGTGAGGGACGCAAGTTTGCTGTGGCAATTGGTCGTTTGGCAGCGTCACTGCCGGTAAAACTTAGGTCAGCAGGTCTGCTATGTCTTGAGCCTGACGCCTCTCGGCCCTAGATTGGGGATAACGTAGCGCAACGGAGACCACCATGTTTGGCATTCCCGGCAAACAAGCCGTGACAATGACGACCAAAGCGGCCGAGCAGATCGCACGCCTGATGGCGACCGGCGGTCACGCCGGTTTGCGCATTGGCGTCAAGAAAGGCGGCTGCGCTGGCATGGAATACACCATGGACTACGTGGATGAAGCCGATACCAACGACGAAGTGGTCGAACAGGACGGTGCCCGCATCATGATCGCACCAATGGCGCAGATGTTTCTGTTCGGAACTGAAATCGACTATGAGGTCTCGCTTCTGGAAGCCGGGTTCAAGTTCCGTAACCCGAATGTTGTGGACGCTTGCGGATGCGGCGAATCCATCAAATTTGACGAGACGCTTTCCACACAAAACTAAGTCGCCTGCAGGTGCAGATAGGTTTCGTTGTAGCGCCGTGTAAGATGGTCACCTGCGCTGATCGTTTTGCCTGAGCTTGGCGGAGCAACGTTGGTGTCGTAGGACGGGTTAAAGAACAGTGGGACCGAAATGCGTTCCTGCGTCCCGCCTATGACGCGGTGCTCGGTGGCTTTGACTTTTTCCGCGGTCCAAAATTCCAGCATCTCTCCAAAGTTGATGATGAATGTACCAGGCTCCGCAGAGACAGGTTGCCAGCTGTTATCCGGCATGCGGACCTCAAGCCCTGAGACCCCGTCTGTGGCCAGCAATGTCAGGCACCCATAGTCAGTATGCGCCCCGATGCCAAAATCCAGATCACCTGCCCACACCGGGCGTTCTGGATAGTAGTTCCCGCGCAATAGAGCCATTGGCGTGTCAAAGGCGCGATCAAAACTGAGTGTATCCCGGCCCAAAGCAACCGCAATGGCCCGAAGAACGCGCATCGCCACATTGCAGGCGTCACTGTAGTAAGCTCTGATTATACCTTGAAATTCTAAAGGATAATTCGGCCACAGGTTCGGAGCATACACACTGAGCCCTTTTCCAGCATAAGAATTTCCCGCAGGCAATTCGAAACCACAGTCGAACACTTCCTTGAAATCCGGATTGGCCTTGGGGTCGACCTGTTCTGATCGCGGCGCGCCCCACCCTCGGTTTGAACCCGTCATCGCCATATCAACGGTTTTTTTCTGGGCGAGCGGCAAATGGAAGAAGTCGCGATACACCTCGATCACGTTTCGGACTTGATCGGCGTTAAACCCAGTGTTCGACACCGTTAAAAACCCAACTTCACCGATGGCATGCAGCAGCTTTGCCATCTCTGAAGCCTCGCGTTCATCCAGTTTTCTCAGATCCAGATCGTCGATCATGCTGCCCTCCACAATAACGCGGAACCTGCCGTTGTGGTCGGACCTTTGCAACCGGAATTGTCAGGCTCGGCTGGTAGTGTTATCCGATGAGCAAACAACGACTTATTTGGGGGTACGCGTTATGCGGCGCAAGCTGGCAGCTGGAAACTGGAAAATGAACGGAACTGCGGCTGATTTGCCCGAGCTTCAGTCGCTGGCTACATCGTTTCCTGATGCATCGGTGGACGTCCTGATTTGCCCACCGGCAACCCTGCTGCATCGCGCGGCAGAGGCCGTGAAAGACACTGGAATTACCGTCGGCGGTCAGGATTGCCATGCAGCCGAATCCGGCGCACATACTGGCGATGTCAGCGCCCTGATGCTGATTGATGCAGGGGCAAGCGCCGCCATTCTTGGGCATTCAGAGCGGCGCGAAGATCACGGCGTGCAGAATGAGGATGTCCGCGCCAAAGCACGTACCGCGATGGACGCGGGCCTGAAAGCCATCATTTGCGTCGGCGAAAGCCTGGAGCAGCGTGAGGCCGCGAACACGCTGGACATAATCGGCGGACAGTTGTCCGGTTCGATCCCAGACCAGTCGACCGGTGAGAACCTGGTTGTTGCCTATGAACCGATCTGGGCCATTGGCACCGGCAAAGTCCCCACACTGGACGAGATCGGAGAAGTGCACGACTTCATCCGCGCTCGGCTTGAACGTCGATTTGGCGAAGGCGTCGGCCGCTCGGTCCGGTTGCTCTATGGCGGTTCGGTCAAACCGGGCAACGCAGCCGAAATCTTTGCAGTCTCCAACGTGGACGGGGCGCTGGTGGGCGGCGCAAGCCTGAAAGCCGAAGACTTTTCTGGCATTATCGACGCCCTGCAAAAGGCCTAAGCTCAAGCCAATTTCATCGTCACCAGCCCGGCCACAATCAGGGCCGCCGCGATCAGGCGGGGCGCGGTCAGCGCCTCACCCAGAAACATCACGCCAACCATGAAGGCACCAACGGCGCCGATGCCGGTCCAGATCGTATAGGCCGTGCCTAAGGGCAACTCCCGCATCGCAAGGGCAAGCAACCCGAACGACCCGATCATTGACGCACCCATCAAAGCCGTAGGCCATAGGCGCGTGAAACCGGCGGATTGCTTCATGGCGACGGCCCAGACAATTTCCAGAAGGCCAGCGAATAACAAAAACATCCAGGGCATAGAGACACCTCACATCTCTTCGGGTCGTCCCGAATGATCAGCCAACAAGGCGAGGTCGTCCTCTTTCCCGTACATAAATTCTCTTGCCCTGTATTCAAGAGGGCGCGGCGTGCAGATCAAAACCTCCAACGCGGCGCGACCCGAAAAACCCAGTATCTGTTGCGCCCATCGGTGATCCCTGCCCTCAGATGACGGCATCCGTTACTGGAGGACACGCCGTCACCTTGCCTATCGCGGGATCGCTCTGGGTGCGGAATACTCAAAAATGGCGGCATATAAAAAAGGCCGGGTCTGGCATAGACCCGGCTTTTCTTGTCGCAGGTATGCCCGCTATTTCGTCACGATTTCCGGACCCATAAAGGTATTGGGCAAGAAGGTCGAAATCCACGGTATGTACGTCACCATGATCAGGAAGACGAACAATACGGCCAGGAACGGCAGCGCCGCCTTCACAACGCTCATCATCGGCATACCAGCCACGCCCGAAGTCACGAAAAGGTTCAGTCCGACCGGAGGCGTAATCATCCCAATCTCCATGTTGACCACCATGATGATGCCCAGATGGATCGGGTCGATGCCCAACTCGATGGCGATCGGGAACACCAGAGGTGCCACGATGACCAACAGTCCCGAAGGTTCCATGAACTGACCACCGATCAGCAGGATCACGTTGACCACAATCAGGAAGGTGACTGGTCCCAAACCCGCCGACAGCATTGCACTAGCGATGTGCTGAGGCACCTGTTCATCGGTCAGCACGTGCTTGAGGATCAGCGCGTTAGCGATGACGAACAGCAACGTCACCGTCAACTTACCGGCCTCAAACAGCGTGTGCTTGGTGTCAGGGTGAAAGAACGCCGTGACCAAAGCATAGGGTTTTTTCAACAGCGGAATGTTCTGCCCATCCCCATTGGTGCTGAGAGGCCCCATGTCCTTGTAGACAAAGCTGGCGATAAAGAAGGCATAGACGGCAGCGACGGCAGCAGCCTCGGTCGGTGTGAAGATCCCGCCATAGATGCCACCCAGGATGATGACGATCAGGAACAGACCCCAACCGGCTTCGCGGGCCGAGGTAAAGATCTCGCCCCAACCTTTCCATTCACCCTTGGGCAGGTTCTTGACTTTGGCCATCACATAGATCGTAACCATCAGCATCAGACCCGCCATCAGGCCCGGAATAACGCCCGCAAGGAACATCCGCCCGACCGAGACCTCAACGGCGGCGGCATACACCACCATGACAATGGACGGCGGGATCAAAATGCCCAGCGTACCCGCGTTACAGATCACTCCCGCAGCGAATTCCTTAGAATAGCCAACCTGCCGCATACCGGCGATGACGATAGAACCGATGGCTACAACAGTCGCCGGAGACGACCCCGACAGCGCGGCAAACAGCATACAGGCAAAGACACCCGCAATCGCCAGACCGCCGGGCAAGTGCCCGACACAGGCGATGGAAAAACGGATGATCCGCCGCGCCACTCCGCCGGTCGTCATGAAGGACGACGCAAGAATGAAGAACGGGATCGCCAACAGAGTGAAGTGGCCTTCAAAGGCTTCGAACAGGGTTCCCGCGACCGAAGCCAACGAACTGTCGGAATAAATCAACAGGAACAGGGTCGAGCTGAGACCCAAGGCCACCGCAATCGGCACACCAATCAGCAGCAGGCCGATGACCATAGAGAAAAGAAGTACGACGTCCATCAGTCATGCTCTCCTTGCTGAGCGCGGACTTCTTCGATCTCGTCCTCGACTTCGTGGCTGGCAACAAGACGGTCAGTCTCACCACGCCAGATTTGTACTGCGACCTGCGCAAAGCGGATCACTAGAAGCAGCATCGACACCGGCAACACCAGATACGGCACCACCTTGGGCAATTTTTCATACCCCTCGCCGTAGTTGATCAGATCCTCGAGGAAGCGCAGTGGCGCGACCATCGGAATATCGTCAACCTCGTAAAAACTCTGGCTGCGCGCGTCGAAATTGAACCCGGTCGGGAACCAGCGGCCCGAGGTGGGCGGCAGGTCCGCAAACACGGCCCAGTAGTCATACGACCCTTTCAGCAGCAAAAGCGAGAACACCAGACAACACGCCACCGATATCAGCGCCAGAATGCGGCGCGGCACCGGGGCCAGCATGTTCAGGATTGCATCAACACCCAGATGCGCGTGTTTCTTGACCGCATAAGAGGCGCCCAGCAACACCAGCCAGCCAAAGGTGAAAACCGTTAGCTCAAGCGCCCATAAGATATTGGAGTTAAACACAAAACGCGCGATCACGTTGGCGAAGGTTACGACCGTCATCACGCCCAACAGAGCGGCAATCATGGTCTCTTCGATATGGTCGACCAGCCCGCCTTGGCCGGGTTTCGAACCAGACATTTTTCTGTCCCCACATTATTGGTGATGAGAGTTAGGTGTGGCGGGCCAAATTACAGCCCGCCCAGCCTGCGTGTCCGCCACTCCCGAGTCTTTGGACACGCGGCCTCAACCGGGATCAGAACCCGGCGTTGATGGCCTGAGCGGCGTCGATCTTATCCTGACCTACGTCGTCGGAAAACTGGTCCCAAACGGGCTTCATCGCATCGACCCAGGCCTGGCGCTGTTCGGGGTTCAGTTCGCGGATGATTCCGCCGGCATCAGTGATCGAGGCCTTGGCTGCTTCGTTCACCGAGAAGGCTTCCTTGTTCCGTGTCTCGGTCACTTCGCCCAGAATGGTCAGGAACTGATCGCGCACCTCGGGATCAAGGCTGTCCAACCAGTCAACCGATGTCACGACCAGATAGTCGATGATGCCATGGTTGGTCTCGGTGATACCGTCCTGCACTTCGAAGAACTTTTTGCCATAGATGTTCGACCAGGTGTTTTCTTGGCCATCCACAACGCCCTGTTGCAGCGCGCCGTAAACTTCCGAGAACGCCATCTTCTGCGGGCTGCCGCCAATGGCTTCCATTTGGGCAACCAGAACGTCTGAGGATTGAACACGGAATTTCAGGCCTTCGGCATCCGACGGAGCCTCAAGCGGTTTATTTGCCGACATCTGTTTCATACCATTGTGCCAGAACGCCAGCCCTTGCAGGCCGCGGCGCTGCATGCTGTCTTTCATCGCCTGACCATCCGCCGAGGCCTGGAACGCATCCACGGCGTCAATGTTCTTGAACATGAACGGCAGGTCGAACAGACGGAACTGTTTGGTAAACTTCTCGAACTTCGACAACGACGGCGCGGCCAGCTGCACGTCGCCTTGAAGCATTGCTTCAAGCACCTTGTCGTCATTATAGAGCGTTGAGTTCGGATAGACCTCAACGCACATCACGCCATTCATCTCATCATTGACGCGCTGCTCCAACAGCGATGCCGCGATGCCCTTGGGGTGTTTGTCCGTGTTCGTCACATGCGCGAACTTGACGACAATCTCGCCGTCATCACACGCGGCCATACCGGCGGTTGCTGTAACACTCAACGCCAGCGCGGTCGCGGCAGTTGTCAGGAATTTCATCTGTCTTTTCCTCCCAGACTTCCATGAAACCTTCAGTCAACGCCAGATCGGCGTCTCATGTGGCGCAGTGAAGCGAATCAAGGGGCACCGCTCAACTTTTTGTTCGAAATTCGGAAAGTTCAAATATTTTTATTTTACTTCATAGTTTTAGAAGGCACTTCCCCGCCATCAAAAGGCAGTGACACTACCCGTTGTGCGAAAATCCGCACATTTATTTCCCCGGCTGTGCGGATTTCCGCACGCACTTCGAATCAGATCGAACGACTCACCCCCTGATTCTCTGGTGACCACCCGCAGCCTGCGAATGCAGGCTGCCCGGCCCAACGCCTTTAAATGCATGATAATGCAGTCAAAGGCGGCGGGTGCCCCCGTTAGCGCCGATAGTCTTCTGGGCGAATCTGATAGCGCGCCAGTTTGTCGTAAAAAGTCTTGCGCGGTAGTTTCAACGCACTTGCCGCATCCGAGGCTTTGCCATTGTGCCGACCCAGCGCCGCAATCAACAACGACCGCTCTACGCGCGCCATTTGCTCGTTCAGCCCCAGATCAGCGGCACGTGCCACCTCTTCCGGCATCCCCAACACGAACCGCATCGCCGCCGACATCAGCGATCTGGCATTGCCCGGCCAATCGCTGGCCATCAACGACGCAAGTTGCTCCGAGGTAATCTCGGGTTCGGCAATGCCCGCCTGTTCCGCCGCTTGCGCGACATAATGGCGAAAGATCACTGGAATATCTTCGGGTCGTTCCGCCAGCGACGGGATCCGCACACGCATGACATCCAGGCGATAAAACAGGTCCGCATTGAATTGGCCCTGTTCTGACAGCACCGCCAGATCTGCGGTTGTTCCCGCGACAATCCGTGAACCGGTGCCCTGCTCTATCATTTCAAGCGCGGCGTATTGCGTGGCGTCTGGCATGGCCGAAACCTCATCCAAGAACAACGACCCACCGGCCGCATCTTCGCACACGCGTACCAACCCCTCGGGCGTCAGCCCTGAGGCCGGGCGCTTGACGAACGGCCCCTGCCCGACCGGCGACATCAGATGAACGACTTCGGCCACTTTCGATATCCCGCTGCCCGGTGGCCCGGTTACCAGAACTTCTGCCCCGGTGGGGGCGACGGATCGGACCCGTTCACGCAGGGCCTCGGCCTGTGCGGACAGGCCGAACAAAAGCCGCGCTGCCGGATCGCCGCGCTCAAGCTCTGATTTGAGGGCACGCTGTTCGATCACCTGCGCGCGCGCGTCAAAGGCACGTTCCAACACGGGCAGTAGGTCCGCCGCCGCACATGGCTTTTCCAGAAAATCAAAAGCTCCCTGTCCCATGGCCTGCACCGCCATCGGGATGTCGCCCTCACCGGTCAACAGAACAACTGGCAAATCTGGATCTACCTCACGCGCGTAGTTCAGCAGATGAAAACCATCCCGGCCCGGCATACGGATGTCCGAAACGATCACACCCAGAAAGTCGGAGCGAATATGGTCTTTTGCTGCCACAAAGGATCCCGCAGTAACCGGATCATAATCTGCCAACTCAAGCGTTTGCGCCAATGCTTCGCGGACGGCAGCGTCATCATCAACCAGTAGAATTTTCCGCGTCATGCGACCTCGTGCTCCGTGAAAGGTTCAAGCTCGACGGTAAACAGCGCCCCGGTGTCCAGATTTGCACCCCGGATGTTACCCCCAAAGCTTTGCACCAGACCATACGAGATCGAAAGCCCAAGCCCCATCCCCTCAGAGGTTCCGACAGCCTTGGTCGTATAGAACGGTTCGAACAGTTTTTCCGAGTTTTCGATGCCCGGGCCGATATCGCGGACAGTCACGGCCAGCTTGTCGCCGCGGTCGATCGCAATGCGGATGAGGCGGTCGTCTTGCCCACTCATCGCGTCGGCGGCATTGTTAATCAAGTTGACGAACACCTGAACCAACCGCACCTCGCCGCCCCATGCGTAAACCGGGTTATTGGGCGGGGCCCAATCCATACGGACATCCTCGGTCCGCAACCGCGCCTCGGTCAACTCGACCGCCGTGTCGATCACCTGAACCAGATTAACCTTGCCCATCGGTTCGCTTTCATTGCGCGAAAAGGCACGCAGGTTCTTGATGATACGCGCCATGCGCGCCGCCATAGCAGAGATACGCGTCAGGTTCTCCGAGGCTTTCTCATCCCGGCCGCGGGAAAGAAAAGCCGCGCCATTATCTGCGAATTGCTGGATCGCCATCAGCGGTTGGTTCAGTTCGTGGCTGATACCCGCCGACATTTGGCCCAACGCGCTGAGTTTGCCCGCTTGGATCAGCTCTTCCTGAGCGTGTTTCAGCGCGGTTTCTGCGTCCTCGCGTTCACGCACCTCGCGGCGCAAAGCGGTGTTCGCAGCCGTCAAAGCATGTGTCCGTTGCGCGACCCGGCTTTCTAATACAGCGTTGGCCTCGGCCAATGTGCGCCTGCGTTCGGTCGCCAGATACAACAGCGCGCCGAAGGCCAGACAGATTGCAGCAACGGTTGCCGCCTGCAACCTCGCCAAACGCTGCGCAGGGGCCACATCGACTAGAACCTCAGCCGTCATGTCGATCACCGGCAAGTCCAGCATCAGGTGTAAAGCGCGGCTAGGCAGATACCGCCCCCAATTCAGTTCCCAGACCTCGTGCGGACCGACCAGAACCGAGGCAAAATCGACCACCCCGCCGTCTGGCGGTGTCAGGCCCAATTGACCCTCATCCCGGTGCCAAAACAACAAATCCGATCGGTTTGAGATAAACACGACGCCGTCCCCGTCGGTGAAGAACACCGCCTCGGTACTGCCGCGCCAGGTCTGTTCCACATCCTGCACATCGGCCACAACGATTAATACACCCTCGACCTGACCAGCATCGCCAAAGGCCGGGGCGGCGTAGGAATAGGTGCGATCTCCGCTGCTTTCCACAACCCCATGCGCGCTGCCCATTGCGCCCTGCAATGCGCGCCGAAACGCGGGGTGGTCCGCCATGTTTGGCCACTCAACCGGCTGCGCCGAGGCCAGAACCTGCCCGCTCTGATCAAGATACATCATGTTGACGGCCGACGTTTTGTCGGCGACGTCCAGCAATATCGCGCGCGCTGCCTGTTGTTGCACCGGTGTCTCTAGGGCGCGCAGGACCGGATGCGTGGCCATCAGCACGGCCAGTTCCTGATAGACCTGCATCTGAGTGCTGAGCCGGTCGGCAGCCAGTTCAAGGTCAGCCTCGGCCTTTTCGCTGAGCTGCGACAGCGCTTGACGGTAGCCATAGGACCAGACCCCTGCGGTCAACAGGCCGACAGCAAACAAAAATCCCAGAATGACCCAAACGCGTTGCATGATATAGGGTCTTGCATTCGGCGCGCCGCATGGCAAGTCTGCGCCGCATGAAGACGGTATTTCAATCTCCGGTCGATCCGGAATTCGTGCAGAACCCCTACCCGTTCTATGATCAGGCCCGCGCGTGCGGTGATCTGGTCTATTGGGAAGACTATGGGAAAATTGCGGCTGTATCACACCGGGCGGTCTCGGCGCTTTTGAAAGACCGCCGCTTTGGTCGGGAAGTACCCGAAGAAATGCGAACCCCAGGTCCGGCGCATCTTGCCCCTTGGCTGGCGGTCGAGGCGCATTCGTTGCTGGAAGCCGAACCGCCAAGACACACACGTTTGCGCGCATTGGTGATGCGGGCATTCACGTCGCGTGCCATATCGGCGCTGGAACCTTCGATTCACGACCTAACCCATTCTTTGATTGACGCATTTCCCGACCAACCGTTCGATTTGCTCTCTACCTTTTGCACCCAAGTTCCGGTCATCACGATCTGCCGCCTTCTGGGCGTGCCCGAGGATATGTCACCCAGTCTACTCCGCTGGTCACATGATATGGTGGCGATGTATCAAGCCAGCCGTACGCCCGAGACTGAGACCACTGCCGCAGCCTCATCCCAAGCATTCACCGACTTTCTGATCGACTACATCGAGCAGCGCCGCAGCGATCCGCAGGACGATCTGATCACACGGTTGATCGTGGCCGAAGAAGATGGCGAAAAGCTCTCACGCGAAGAGCTGGTCGCCACCTGCATCCTGCTTTTGAATGCCGGGCACGAAGCGACCGTGCATTCACTTGGAAACGGCGTGAAGACCGTTTTGCAAAATGGCATCGGACCGCAATACTTTGCGCCGGGCACCATCGACCGCACGGTAGAAGAGGTTTTACGCTATGACCCGCCGCTGCACATGTTCACCCGCTATGCTTATGAAGACATCGACGCATTTGGGCACAGTTTCAAACGTGGCGATGAGGTCGCGTTACTATTGGGCGCTGCGAACCGGGATCCTGCCGTCTGGAGCGACCCGGACAGGTTTGATCTCACCCGCGCCATCGTCACGAACACCAGTTTCGGTGGCGGCCTGCACTTTTGCGTTGGCGCCCCTCTGGCACGGATGGAAATGCGCATCGCACTGTCCACGCTGTTCGACAGTTATCCGAACCTGCGCCTAAGCGCCGAGCCCGAGTTTTCGAACACGTACCATTTCCACGGGCTGACCAAACTGATGGTGCAGACCTAGCTTTCGATCAGCGCTTTCAGAGGCAACATGGTGGTGGACTTGATCTCTTCCATGGACAGCAAGGCGGTCACGTTGTGCACGCGCACTTCTGAAATCAGCGCCTGATAGAATTCGTCATAGGCACGCGCGTTCTTAACCCGCACCTTCAGGATATAGTCGATGTCCCCGGCCAGCCGATGCGCCTCTTGCACTTCGGGCCTGTCCCGGAGGGCTTTCAGGAACTTATGCTGCCAGTCAGCCTCATGTTCCGACGTTCGGATCAGAACAAAAAACGTGGCTTCGAATCCCAGCGCTTCGGCGTCCAGCAAAACGGTCTGTTGACCGATCACTCCGGCCCCTTTCAGCTTGCGTATCCGATTCCAGACCGGGGTCTTGGAACTGCCGACACGAGCGGCTATTTCGTCCAGCGATTGACTGGCGTCCCGCTGCAGCTCGACCAAAATTTTCCGATCCGTATCGTCAATCCGCACCGACATTCCAAATTTCCCTTCGTTTCGAAACCAATGTCCCGTTTTGCCGCTGGCGTGGAACATTTGTCCTTATTTGATCGCCTATATGGCGTATTGGCGGGAATATTTCCTATATTGCAACACAAGTCAAACCACACTCGGGACACGAAATGCAGCTTACGCAATCATATGATGGCACAGGACATGTCGACTTTGTCGGCGCGGGTCCGGGCGATCCGGAATTGCTGACGCTCAAGGCACTGAACGCCTTCGAGCGCGCGGACGTTGTTCTGCATGACCGTCTGATCAGTGATGAGGTCCTGGCCTTGGCCGGAAAGACCGCTGTTCTGGTCGATGTCGGCAAGGCTGGTTTCGGCCCGTCTTGGAAACAAGAAGACATTGACGCCCTGCTAGTTGAACACGCCCTGAAAGGTCAGCGCGTCGTGCGCCTGAAGTCCGGCGACCCGACCGTGTTTGGACGCCTAGATGAAGAGATCGAAGCGGTTGAGGCTGCTGGCATATCGTGGCGGATCGTTCCGGGCATCACGGCTGCGTCGGCAGCGGTTGCCGGAATCGGTCAAAGCCTGACACGGCGTGGCCGCAATTCTTCGGTTCATTTTTTGACCGGCCATGACATGAAAGGGTTTGCGGATCACGACTGGACCGCGTTAGCGCGCACGGGTTCGGTTGCAGCGATTTACATGGGTAAAAAGTCCGCCCGCTTTATTCAAGGCCGCCTGATCATGCACGGCGCAGATCGCCAGACACCGGTGACATTGGTCGAAAACGCTACGCGCCCCGACCAGCGCATTCTGGAAACAACGCTGGACCAGTTGCCCACCGATTTGAACGCCGCCGAAATGGACGGCCCTACCCTGACATTTTATGGCCTCGCCCCGCGCCAGGCGGCCGTGGCCCTGACCGAATTCAAGAAGGAGCACGCCTGATGGCCCGCGCTTTTACCCCCAAAGTGGTGACCGCCAACGACTTGTTGGAAGGTGACGTTATCTATTTGACCGAAGACGATCGCTGGTCACGCGAATTGTCCGAGGCCGAGCTGATCACCGACGAAGCCCACGCGCAGGTCCGCCTGCTGGATGCAACACGTCAGGCCAGCAAGATCGTTGGTGCTTATCTTGCCGATGCCGTCGCCGGCGACAACGGCCCCGAGCCCACCCATTTCCGGGAAGACTTCCGCCGCACTGGTCCGTCCAACTATGCCCACGGCAAACAGGAAACTTCCCCGCAGCCCCGGGCCTAACCTCTGGCCCGTCTCTCTCCCCTACTCAAGGCCCCAAGGTTCGGGGCTGCAACTAAGGACAGCTAATCATGTATCGCTACTCCGAGTTCGACACAGCATTTTTGGCAGAACGTAACGCGCAGTTCCGCGCGCAGGTCGAGCGCCGCATTGACGGCTCGCTCACCGAGGATGAATTCAAACCCCTGCGCCTGATGAACGGCCTGTACCTGCAATTGCATGCCTATATGCTGCGGGTTGCCATTCCATACGGCACGCTCTCCAGCGCGCAGATGCGTCAACTGGCCCTGCTGGCCGAGAAGTGGGACAAGGGCTACGGCCATTTCACCACCCGTCAGAACATTCAGTATAACTGGCCGAAACTGAACGACGTGCCAGACATGCTGGACGCGCTGGCTGAGGTTGGCATGCACGCTATTCAGACCTCGGGCAATACAATCCGCAACGTGACCGCCGACCATTTCGCCGGTGCCGCCGCGGATGAGGTCGCCGACCCGCGCCCTTATGCGGAACTGCTGCGACAGTGGTCGACCGACCACCCGGAATTCCAGTTCATGCCGCGTAAGTTTAAGATCGCCATCACCGGCTCGGAAAACGACCGTGCCGTGATTAAGGCGCATGACATCGGCCTGCAACTGGTCGAGCGTGACGGCGTTCTGGGTGCCCGCGTTATCGTGGGTGGTGGCCTGGGCCGTACGCCGATGATCGGTAAAGAACTGTCCGAATTCGTCGCCTTTGACGACCTGCTGGCTTATCTGGAAGCCACTGTTTCCGTGTGGAATCAGATCGGTCGCCGCGACAACAAGTACAAAGCCCGCATCAAGATCACTGTGCATGAGCATGGCATCGACGCGATCCGCGCCAAGGTTAACGAACGCTTCCTGAAAGTTCGCCCGCAGTTCAAGGGCGCAGACATGAACCTGCTGGAAGAGATCAAGGGCCACTTTGCCCCGCCGACCTTCCGTGAAGCCTCGGTTGCGTCGTTTGAAAGCGCCTACACCAATGATCCTGTCTTCCGGTCGTGGGTCGACACCAACATCGCACCGCACAAGAACGCGGACCACGCGATCGTCACGATCTCGGTCAAGAAGCACGGTCAGACACCGGGTGACGCGACCGCCGAGCAGATGCGCGTGATGGCCGATCTGGCCGAAGAGTTCGCCTATGACGAACTGCGTATCAGCCACGAGCAGAACGTGATCCTGCCGCATGTCCACAAGTCGGACCTGCCTGCGATCCACGCTCGTCTGAAAGAGCATGAGCTGGCAACCGCCAATATCGGCCTGATCAGCGACATCATCGCCTGCCCCGGCATGGATTACTGCGCGCTGGCAACGGCCCGTTCAATCCCGGTTGCACAGGAAATCGCGACCCGTTTCGATGATCTGAAGCTTGAGCATGATATCGGTCACCTGAAGATCAAGATCTCGGGCTGCATCAACGCATGTGGTCACCACCACGTGGGGCACATCGGTATCCTGGGTCTGGATCGCGCAGGCGTCGAGAACTACCAGATCACTCTGGGTGGTGACGCGACCGAAACTGCAGCCGTTGGCGACCGCACCGGCCCGGGCTTTGCCTATGATGAGATCGTGCCTGCCGTCGAACGCATCGTCGAAACCTATCTGGAACAGCGTGACAGCGCCGAAGAGACATTCCTTGAAACCTATCGCCGCGTAGGCATGGCGCCGTTCAAGGCAGCCCTCTACCCCGAGGCGCGAGCGAATGCCGCTTGACCTGATCCAGACGGAACTGGGGGCTGACCGCTCAGAGCTGACCGAAAAGGTCGAAGCGCTGAACACCCAGTTCCGCCACCACAGTGCCCATGACGTCATGCATGGCGCGTTGGAGGCAATCGAAGAGCTTGCTTTGGTCTCCAGCTTCGGGGCGGAATCGGTGGTATTGTTGCACATGGCAGCCGTGGTCGACAAAGCCACGCCGGTCCTGTTCGTGGACACGCAGATGCTGTTCACCGAAACGCTGGAATACCAGCAGGACGTATCAGATCGGCTTGGCCTGAAGAACGTCCACATCATCCGCCCAGATGATGAGGATGTTCAGCGCGAAGACCCATACGGCGCCTTGCGCCTGAGCGACACAGATGCCTGCTGCAACCTGCGCAAAACTTTCCCGCTGCAACGTGCTTTGGCGGGCTATGACGGCTGGATCTCGGGTCGGAAGCGGTTCCAGTCTGGCACACGCGCCGCGCTTGACTTCTTTGAGGTCGAAGACGGCACCGGTCGGATCAAGGTAAACCCGCTGGCCCATTGGGCGCCCGAAGACGTGCGCGCCTATATGGATGAAAACAACCTGCCCCGGCATCCGCTGGTGGCCAAAGGTTACCCCTCGATCGGTTGTGCGCCCTGCACCTCGCCGGTCAAAGAAGGCGAAGACCCCCGCGCCGGACGCTGGCGCGATCAGAACAAAGAAGAATGCGGCATCCATTTTGTCGACGGCAAGATGGTGCGCGCTGGAGAGAAAACATGAACGTAATCGTAACGGATGAGGGGTTCGCCCCTGACGACTGGACAGATGGCTTTGTCACGCTGGAAGACGCGGCCAATGATGTCGTTGCGCTGGACGTGGCCTCGGACGCTGATCCTGATGAACTGGTTGACCGCCTGGGCAGCGCCCGCATGGTCCGCGTGGACTTCCCCTCTTCGGCGGATGGCCGCGGCTTTACCATCGCGCGCGTGCTGCGCCTGAAGGGTTTCACAGGTCGCCTGCGGGCCAGGGGCCACGTTCTGGCCGACCAATACGCCATGGCGCGCCGCAGCGGGTTCGATGAGGTCGAAATCGACGACGCACTGGCCAATCGCCAGCCCGAAGATCAATGGCTAGCCCGCGCCAATTGGAAAGATCATAGCTATCAGGCCCGCCTGCGCGGCTAACCCCGCCAATCGCCAGCTTGTGACTTCAAAGGGGCATTTAGCCCCTTTTCCTGACTTGAATCAAAGATTAAACGGAGATGTCGGTTTACCCAGCCGATAGTGAAACGATGACAGAGATGAAACCCGTGACCGAAGCAACCGCCGTCAAGGCACCCGTCCTTCCGGACGCCCAGACCGTAACAGATGTCAAACATTGGACCGACAGCCTGTTTTCTTTCAAGGTCTCGCGTCCCGCCTCGCTGCGCTTCCGCTCGGGCGAGTTCGTGATGATCGGCCTGCTGGGCGACAACGGCAAGCCTTTGCTGCGCGCGTATTCCATCGCCTCGCCTTCGTGGGATGAAGAGCTGGAGTTCTACTCGATCAAGGTGCAGGACGGTCCGCTGACATCGAAACTGCAGCACATCAAACCGGGTGATCAGATCATCCTGCGGCCCAAGCCCGTTGGCACGCTGGTCCACGACGCCCTGCTGCCTGGAAAACGCCTGTGGTTCTTTGCCACCGGAACAGGTTTTGCGCCCTTCGCCTCGTTGCTGCGCGAGCCGCAGACCTATGAGGATTACGACGAAGTCATCATCACCCATACCTGCCGCGAAGTGGGTGAATTGGAATATGGCCGTCAGTTGATCGAAAGCATTCGTCAGGACGAAACGCTGGCCGAGCTGATGGGCGAAGGCTTTGCCGACAAAATCCGCTATTATCCAACCACCACACGGGAAGAGAGCCCCAAGATGGGCCGCATCACCGAATTGCTGAAAGACGGCACGGTTTTTGCTGATCTGGGCATCGAAGGCGGTATCAAACCGGAAACCGACCGTGCGATGGTCTGCGGGTCTTTGGCCTTCAACCTGGACATCAAAAAGATTCTGGAAGAGTTCGACCTGCGCGAAGGTGCCAATTCCGAACCCAAAGAATTTGTCATCGAAAAAGCCTTTGTTGGTTAACCCGATGCACCGGATCCGGGGCATTTGGCCCCGGACTGGCGAAAAACCTCTGACAAACCCCGATTTTTCGGGCTGGCCTGTACTTATGCCGCTTGAATCGGCGTGCAGGCCAGTCTAAATTCCGGCCTTGAATTTCTGCAATCATCAAAGGAATGAACCCATAGCCCGCAGACCTCACAACGCGCCGCCGCAAAGAGACACCGGCCCCCGCGTCAATGATAAGATCCGTGCCCCCGAAATCCGTCTGATTGGCGCTGAAGGTGAAAATGTCGGGGTGGTTCATCCCGCCAAAGCCATGCAGATGGCAGTTGATGCCGGTCTTGATCTGGTCGAAATTTCGCCCAACGCAAACCCGCCGGTCTGCAAGATCATGGACTTCGGAAAGTTCAAATACGAGACGCAGAAACGCGAAGCCGAAGCCCGCAAAAAACAGAAGATCATTGAGATCAAAGAGGTCAAATTCCGACCGAACACTGACACTCATGACTACGACGTGAAAATGCGGAACGTGTTCAAGTTTCTTGAAAACGGGGACAAGGTCAAAGTGACCCTGCGTTTCCGCGGCCGTGAAATGGCTCACCAAAATCTGGGCCGTGAGCTTTTGGAACGTGTTGCGGCCGACACCAAAGACATCGGCAAGGTTGAAAACATGCCGAAGATGGAAGGCCGTCAGATGATCATGCTGATCGGTCCGCTGCCACAGAAATAAGCCCCTGTGCATATCAAATTCGAAACCCTGTCAGATCCGCTCTGACAGGGTTTTTTTGTTGGTTCTATGGTACAGGCCAAGCGGCGCTTCAGCCGGGGATCGAGGTCGAGATCGCCCGACTAAGTTTGCCCACAAGCTCGTCTATCTGCGCGTCTTCTATGATGAACGGCGGAGCCAGCAGGACGTGATCCCCAACCCGCCCGTCCCGTGTACCGGCCATGGGGTAGCAGATCAGCCCCCCGGCCAAGGCGGCTTTCTTGATTTTGCCCGCAACGCCGTGAGCCGGATCAAACGGCGTTTTTGTTTCGCGATCAGCCACCAGCTCCAGCCCTCGAAACAGCCCCCTGCCGCGGATATCGCCGACATTTGGATGCTGTCCGAATTCGGCCTGCAACGCCGCTTGTAGCTTTTCGCCCATGACACCGGCGCGCGCGGGCAGCGCGCGCGTGGTAAGTTCGGTGACTACAGCCAGGGCCGCTGCCGTCGCAACCGGATGACCGATATAGGTGTGACCATGTTGAAAGAACCCGGACCCGTCGCGGATTGCATCATAGATTTTCCCGGTGCACATCATCGCGCCAATCGGTTGGTAACCAGCGCCCAACCCTTTGGCGATGCACAGAATGTCCGGCGCAATCCCATCATGATCGCAGGCAAACAAATGTCCGGTCCGCCCCATGCCACACATGACTTCATCAAGAATCAATAGAACGCCATATTGGTCACAGATCTGGCGAATACGCTGGAAATACCCCTCAACAGCAGGAACCGCGCCCAGCGTTGCGCCCACAACGGGTTCCGCCATGAAAGCCATAACCGATTCAGGACCCAAGCGCAGGATCTCGGCCTCCAACTCATTCGCGACGCGCTGGCCGTAGTCAAAAATGCTCTCAGTATCCGGCTTTTCAGCGTATTCGAAACAGGGCGCGATATGCGTCATCTCAATCAGCATCGGAGCAAACTGCGCCCGCCGCCATTCATTGCCCCCGGCCGACAACGCACCCAGCGTGTTGCCGTGATAGCTCTGCCGCCGTGCGATCACCCGGCGACGCTCGGGCTGGCCTATTTCAAGAAAATATTGCCGAGCAAGCTTCATAGCCGCTTCTGTCGCCTCGGACCCCCCCGAGACAAAATAAACACGATCCAGGTCGCCCGGCGCATGTTCCACCAACAGATCGGCCAGCGCCTCGGCAGGTTCGGATGTCATGAAACCGGTATGTGCAAAAGCGATCTGTTCGACCTGCCGCTGCACGGCATCGATAACCGCCGGGTTCGAATGCCCGAGGCATGACACCGCAGCGTCACCACAATCCAGATAACGTTGCCCCTGATCGTCGATTAGGTAACACCCGTCGCCACCAACGGCGACTGGCAAGTTCGATTTGGTATGACGAGGAAAAACGTGGCTCATTGCTGAGGTCCTTTCAAAACCGCGACCAGCGCCGAAACCGACGCTGCGTTGTTCGCCCAGGCACTTCCGTCCTGGTCGGTCAAACTGTTTTCAAATCCAACCCGCACATCCCCGCCACGGTCCGCAGCCGTTTTTAGGCAAGCATGTTCCTGCTTTCCGAATGCACAGACCATCCAACTGGAGTGGGTTTGCCGAAAGTGATCAAGGTCTTCCGGTGCAGATTCCTGCCCCGAGGTGTAACGCCCCAGAACCAACAGCCGATCAGTTTGCCCGTCGCGGACGATCCCGCGGGCCTGCCAGTCTGCCAGAAACGCAGCATCTGCATCGTCATAGAGAATATGCTGAACGCGCGTTCCCTGCTCGGCACACAGACCGTAAACATTATCCGCGAGGTCTGGCGCGCGCGCGATTTCCCGGACCGAGATCGAAGCCCATTTTGGCTTTGCGTGCTGCAAACAGTGCAATTGGGCCGGGACATCAAAGATACCCGCCGCCTCGGTAGTAATCTGAATGTCCATTTCAGGCACGGCACGACGCAACTCGGACATCGTCTCAAGATAACGCCCGGCATCCAGAGAATGCTGCCCCTGTTCATCGCGCACATGCAGGTGAATCCCATCTGCACCGGCCCGAAAACAGCTTTGTGCAGTCGATACGATCTCCTGCACCGACACCGGAAGCTGAACGTGATCCGCATGCCGCCTGCGGGCACCGTTCGGCGCCACCAGAACATAGGGCGTATGCGATTGCGGCAGTGTTTTGGACATAAGAGTACCCTTTTAGACTTTTAACCCAGTTAAGGACCTTAGGCGCGTTTTCAATTTACATCTTTCATAACATTTGTTTTCTTTCACGGATGACCAAGTCTTTGAGCCAGCTTACCGAAGCTCTGCGACAGCAGATTGACCAGTTGCCTCCCGGATTGCAGATGGCGGCAAAATACATCCTCGACCATCCCGGAGATTTCGGGCTGGACTCAATTCGGGAAACCGCAGCAAAGATCGGCGTCAGCTCGAACGTTCTGGTCCGACTGGCGGACCGGATGGGATATGACCGCTTCGACAGCCTGCGCGCTCCGTTCCGCGATGCGTTGGTCACAGATGGTGAGGATCATCTGAGTCAAAGTTGGCTTGCCGACATGCAAGACGGTGATTCATTCAGCGCTGCCCAGGCAAAATTCGCCCAGAATGCACAGAACGTCGTTATGCGATCCCTGAGGTTAATGAACCCTGAACGCGTCAAGCGCGCCGTTGAAATTATGACGTCTGCTGACAGGTGCTTTGTCACCGCCACCCGGGCCAGCTACGCCTTGTCTTACTATTTTTCATATGCGGGACGCATGGCACACCCCGGTCTGCAACTTATTCCGCGCCACATGGGGTCCGCGGCAGATGATCTGTTGGACGCAAGCCCCAACGATTGCCTGATTGCAATCACCGTTCACCCTTATTCCGCCGACACCATCCAATCAATGCGATTGGCGCGACGCATGAATGTGCCGCTCATCCTGATTGCCGACAGCGAAGTGATCGCACCCGGGATCGAGCCGGACGTGGTTTTCCCCGTCAGCACGCGATCTCTGCACCACTTCTCGAACTATGCTGGGGCCATGGCGGTTCTGGAATGCCTACTGGGTCACCTATTTCAAGCAGGCGGAGACGTCGCGCGCAATCGCGTGGACAATTACCAAAAGTCCCGAGAAGACACAGGCGCATACTGGCAACCATCCCAGCCGCCCAGAATAAGACGGAAATAAAAAAAGCCCCGGCCATAAGGTCCGGGGCTTTTTTGACAGTTTTGAGCTTACATGCAGGCTTCAATGGCCCTCTTGGTCATCACGCTGACCAGATGCGCGCGATACGCCTTACTGCCGTGCAAATCGGCAATCATATTCGCGGGATTGATGCTCAGCCCGGTCAAGGCATCCTGCCGAAACTCCTTGTTCAGTGCTTCCTCGGCCTCGGACCAGCGGAACACACCATCCTCACTGGCACCTGTTACCGCAACGCGAACACCGTCCGCGAAACGCGCCAGATACACTCCGACTAGTGCAAATCGCGATGCGGGTTGCAGGAATTTCTGGTAGCTGGCCGCTTGTGGCACCGGAAAATTGACCGTGGTGATGATCTCACCTTCCTCCAGGGCTGTACTGAACATGCCCTCGAAGAAATCATCCGCCGCGATTTGGCGCGTATTGGTGATGATCGTCGCACCTGATCCTAAAGCGCCCGCCGGATAGCAAGCGGCCGGATCATTGTTGGCCAGCGAGCCACCGATTGTACCTCGATTACGCACCGCTGGATCGCCGATCTGTCCAGCCAGCGCGGCCAGTGCCGGATAGCTGCCGGCGGCCTCTGACGCCACCGTTGCGTGGGTTGTTGCGCCACCAATGGCCACAGACCCGTCATCCTCGATGCAAACGCCCTGTATGTCGGGTATCCCACCCAGCGACACCAGTGTAGACGGTGCTGCCAATCGTTGTTTCAGCGTTGGGATCAACGTTTGGCCACCCCCCAACGCCTGTGCATCCTCGCCTCCCAATGCCGAAACAGCATCCGCAATTGTCGAGGGCTTTTCAAACTCGAAATTGTACATTTCGCTTTCCTTTCCGAAAGGCGCGGATCCGCCCTTCATCTGGCTATAAATATTCCGGGGG